>JANQIT010000017.1 GCA_028282025.1 Hwanghaeella sp.
CAAGCACATCAAAGCGCACCCGCGCGGTTGCCGGCAGGATCGCGCCGCGCCAGCGCCGCGGCCGGAACGGGCTGATCGGCGTCAAGGCTAGCACGCCGGCGTCAATCGGCACGATTGGGCCATGGGCCGACAGGTTATAGGCGGTGCTGCCGGCCGGCGTGGAGACGATCACCCCGTCGCAAGTCAGGCTTTCCATGCGTTGGACGCCATCGATCATGATTCGAAGTTTGGCCGCCTGCCGGGTTTCGCGGAAAAGCGACACCTCGTTGATGGCGTAAGCTTCCGCCGTGTCGCCGTTGTCCGTATGGGCGCGCATGTGCAATGTGTTTAGGCGCACCGCCTCGGCCCGCGCCAGCCGGCCGGGCAGGTCCTTCGCGCCATAGGCGTTCATCAGGAACCCCACGGTTCCCCGGTTCATGCCATAGACGGGTTTTTCCATCTGTATGGAGGTATGCATGGCCTGCAGCATGTAGCCGTCGCCGCCCAGCGCGACCAGAATGTCCGCCTCTTCCGCCGGTACGGTTTCGAACATGTCGCTCAGTTCGGTCAGCGCAGCCTGCGCGGCCGGCGACTGCGCCGCCATCAGGGACATCTTCATTTCACTCATTTCCCCGCGATCCTTGCCCACGACTACGGTTTCGGCTGAATGGCCGGCCCCGGGCGCCCCTCTGGTCTTTAACCCATGGCTGGAGGTGCTAAGGTGCACAGAACTACACGTCGCTGTCCAGCCACGCGCAAGAGCCATGAGAGCCAATTCCATGAAACATTTGAGTTTTTCTGTCATTTTGATATCGCTGATTGCGATTGCCGTCGGGTCGTCGCCCGCCTCCGCGCAAAACAAGCATGAGGGCTATTACTATCCCACGCCAAGCTCGACAGAGACTTATGTGGCGCGGGTGGACACGCTGCCGGAAGCGAGCCGCCGGACACGGATCGCCTTCGTTACCGGGCTGACGGCGCAGCAGGCCCGGGCGACCTACGCCCCCTCCTATCATCTTTTCGCGAAGGGTGAGAATTCGCAGAAATTCATTCTGGTATCGGTCGAGACAGGGCGTTACGCGACGCTGTATCAACTGCGGGCGCTGCTGGCGGCGATGACCGCCCTGGCCCGCAATACACCGATATTCCAGGATCATGCGATGCCGGAAAATCTGACTTTTCTGGATCTCTGCAAGCTGATGGGGGTTACGGAACTGGTCGTGTCCGACGGCGCGGCGCTGGCGCACCGTATACGGATCCAATAGGTCTGTTCCGCTGAACGCGGTCCGCGGAACGGCCGGGAATGGGCGGTTGGGATGTTCAACGAGGAAGCGGTTCTGTTCGCTAATGACGCATTCTACCTGGCCCTGACGCAAGGGGACTTCCGGGCGATGGAAGCGATTTGGGCGAAGGAAACGCCGGTTTGCTGTCTGCATCCTGGATGGGAGCCGCTGTTCGGCCGTGACGCGGTTTTGGAAAGCTGGCGCGCGATCTTTCAGAACCCGCCCGATATTCGTTGTCTGGAGCCGCGCGTGATGGCCTTGGAAGCAGTGGCGACAGTGGTCTGCTACGAAGCGATTGACGGGGCCTATCTTGCGGCTACGAATCAATTCGTGCTGGAGGGTGGACGGATCCTGATGTTCCACCACCATGCTGCCCCCACACGCGGGCGGCCCAATCCGGACACCGTTCAGGAACCAACGATTAACTAACAGGCCTTGATCTTGGGGAGGGGGCGGTCAGCCGCCTGTCACGCTCATATGGCGGACGGTGCTTTTCGCGCCGCGCCTGCGGTCGATGATAAAATCGTGGCCCTTCGGCTTGCGTGAGATCGCTTCGTGTATTGCCGCGATCAACTGATCGTCGTCGTCGCTGGCCCGCAACGGTTGCCGCAGGTCCGCCGCGTCTTCCTGGCCAAGGCACATATACAGCGTGCCGGTGCAGGTCAGGCGCACCCGGTTGCAGCTTTCGCAGAAATTGTGGGTCATCGGCGTGATGAAGCCGATCTTTTGGCCGGTCTCTTCCACCGTGCTGAAGCGTGCGGGGCCGCCGGTCGTATAGTCGCTTTCGTGCAGCGTCCAGCGCTTGGCGAGTTCCGCACGCACCATCGAGAGCGGCCAGTATTGATCCAGACGGGCCTCGTCGCCGATTTCGCCCATCGGCATGACCTCGATAAAGGTCAGGTCGAAGCCTTCCCGGCCGCACCAGGCCACCATGTCGTGCAGTTCGGTATCGTTCACGCCTTTCAGCGCCACCGCATTGATCTTTACCTGCAGGCCCGCCGACTTCGCGTCCTCCAGGCCCGCCATCACCTTGTCCAGCTTGCCCCAACGGGTGATCGAATGGAATTTGTCCGGGTCCAGCGTATCCAGCGACACATTCAGCCGCCGCACGCCCGCTTTATACAGATCGTGCGCGTACTTGCTAAGCTGACTGCCATTCGTGGTCAGCGTCAGCTCCTTCAGCTTGCCGCTATCCAGGTGCCGGCCAAGCCGCTCTATCAGCCACATGATGTTCCGGCGCACCAGCGGTTCGCCGCCGGTAAGCCGAAGCTTGCTGACACCCTGTTCGACGAAGGCGCTGCAAAGCCGGTCCATCTCCTCCAGCGAGAGGACGTCGGACTTGGGCAGGAAGGTCATGTCCTCCGCCATGCAATAGACGCAGCGGAAGTCGCAACGGTCCGTGACCGAGATGCGCAGGTACGAGATATGGCGGCCGAATGGATCAATCATGCTATGCATCTTTCTCGCCGGGCGGTGATTTTCAAGCCCCCGTCGGACAGAAAGAGATATGTGACTAAAGAAAAATGGAAAAGTAGGGACATTCCGCCGCCCGGTTGCCGCTTCGGGCGGCCCGTTCCATATTAGCCGACGTGCAAAAACCCAGAACACAGCCACACATTTTAGGGTGATCATGGCATCCTCCGACTCAGTACAAACGCCGGACACAGCCCTTCGGATTGTGCCCGATCCAAATGACCCGCGCCTGACACAGGCCGTGGCCGGTATCGATCACGAGGGCAAGCCGGTGGAGACCCGCGTGGTGATGGAACGGCCGTTGACGCTGTTCCTCAACGGGCAGGAGATCGTCACCAACATGACGATCGGCGATCACCCCGACTATCTGGCGGTGGGGTATCTGTTGAACCAGAATATGCTGCGCCCGGACGATGAAATTACCGCCATCGATTACGACGACGACCTGGAAACCGTCGTCGTGCGCACCAAGCGGCAGACCGATTTCGAGGAGAAGCTGAAGAAAAAGGTCCGCACGTCAGGCTGTGCGCAAGGCACCGTTTTCGGCGATCTTATGGAAAAGGTGGAAGAAATCGCCTTGCCGCAGGATGCGGAATTGCGGACCTCTTGGCTATATGCCCTGACCAAGGCGATCAACACGATGCCCAGCCTGTATCTCTCCGCCGGTGCGATTCACGGCTGCGTGCTTTGCCGCGGCGATGAGCCGCTGCTGTATATGGAAGATGTCGGGCGTCATAACGCGGTCGACAAGATCGCAGGCTACATGTTCCTGAACGGGATCAGTCCCGGGGATAAGATGTTCTATACGACCGGGCGGCTGACATCCGAGATGGTGATCAAGACGGTGCAGATGGGGATTCCGATCCTGATTTCGCGGTCCGGGTTCACTGCTTGGGGAGTCGAACTGGCGCGCGAAACCGGCCTGACGTTGATCGGCCGCGCCAAGGGCCGCCGGTTTATTGCGCTGTCGGGGGCGGAACGCATCGTGTTCGACGCCAACCCGTCCGATATCGGCGACGAGGACAAGCGCCACGGCAGAAAGGCCGCCCGCAGTGACGCGGCCTGACCTGTCTCCTGCGCCCGGGGCGAAAGCCGGGGACGACGCGGAGCGACAGGTGGGGGCGGACCGTGATGTCTCCGCGCAGGAACTGCTTACCCAGTTGGATGACGCCATAGAGGAAATGCGGGCCTTCATGCAGGGATGGCACCGTTCCATCGTCTGCGGTAAACCGCCCGGCAAGATCCTGACCGCCGAAAATGCGCACGCCGCCGCCCGTTTCGGGGCGTGGTCGGCGGCGCATGCGGAAGCAGGGTTGGTCCGGCAACCCGCTTTCCAGGATCTGATCGACAGTCACCGGAAGGTTTATGAGCAGGCGCGGCGGTTGGCCCTCGGCGTGACGGCGGGACAGGCCATCCGGACCGTCGAATACGACGCCCTGATCGGTCAGCTCAGCCGGTTTTACGATCAGTCCCGGCGGCTGCGCGATGCATTCCGCAAACTGGTTTCAGAGATTGATCCCCTGACCGGCCTGCATAACCGCCAGATTATGACCGAAGAGTTGGATGTCGAATATTCCCGCGGCAGACGGACCAATGGCCCCCTGTGCATCGCGCTGGCCGACATCGACTTTTTCAAGAAGGTCAACGATACCCACGGCCATGCGGCCGGCGATATGGTGCTGGCCAGCGTCGCGGGCCGGTTCCTCGCGCATCTGCGGCCCTATGACACGATTTACCGCTACGGGGGCGAGGAATTCCTGCTTTGCCTTCCGAATGCCAATACCGGTACCGCCAATTCGGTGTTGGAACGGCTGCGGCGCGCCCTGGAAAGCGAGCCCATAGGCCTGCCGGAAGGAAGGGACTTGCCGGTTACCGCCTCCTTCGGGTTGGTTCGCGTGAATTACGACCATAGCCTGAAGGCATCGATTGAGCGCGCCGATCAGGCGCTCTATGCCGCGAAGCAGGCTGGTAGAAACCGAGTGGTGACATGGAGCGAAAGCTTGGAGTCCGACCAATGACATTCCCTCTCGACAAAGCGGGCGTCACCGCGGTGCTGTTGGCCGGCGGGCAATCCCGGCGCATGGGGGGCGGCGACAAATGCCTGCTGCCGCTCTCCGGCAGGTCCGTTCTGCAACGGGTGATCGACCGGGTCGGCCCGCAGGTGGTGGGGCTAGCCCTGAACGCCAACGGCGATCCGGGCAGATTCGAAGAATATGGCTTGCCGGTTATTCCGGACGCGGTCGGCGACTTCGCGGGGCCGCTGGCGGGCGTGCTGACGGGGATGGAATGGGCCGCCGCCCATACTGTTTCGACCCATATCCTGACTGTGCCGACCGATGCGCCCTTTCTGCCCAAGGATCTGGCGGCGCGCCTCATGGAGCCGGTGGCGGCCGGCCGCGCGGACATGACATGCGCGGAATCGGACGGACGTGCGCATCCGGTGGTCGGCCTTTGGCCGGTAGCGCTACGGGACGCGCTCCGCAGCGCCATGCTGGAGGAAGATATCCGCAAGGTCGACCGATGGACGGCGCGCTATCGGTTGGAGCAAGTGGCGTTCGGAACCGAGCCCCTGGACCCGTTTTTCAATATGAACCGCCCGGACGACGCCGCCCGGGCGGAAGAACTGGCCGGGCTGGATCCTTAGCGGCCGCCCTGGGCGCGCGCTCCGTCCCCGAGGGCGGCAGCGGGGTTGCCGGAAAAGACGCCGCCCTATTGGCCCATTCAGTCAGCAGGATACGAAAAACCCCGCCAAAGGGCGGGGTGCTCCGTTCTGCCGGTGAGGCGCGTGAGGGCGCGCGCCAGCCGCCGATCCTTCTTAGGACGTCGCGGGAGTGCCCTGGCTGGCGCTAATACCGCCGAACAGTTTCGCGACCCATGCAGACAGCGTCCGGAGGTTGCCGTGAAAAACTTTGCTGCGCTCGTAGCGCGCGCGGCCGACGATGGCGTCGATCTGCTTGGCGGACAGGTTCACGGTGGGCTTCGCAATGGTGGTCATTTTTCTTACTCCTGGTTTGCGGGTCGTGCGGTTTGTCCGGTCGCGGCCCAGTGAAAAGTTACCGTAAAGTGACAATCAGGTCGATAGTTAGGGGAAATACCGCCCGTCGTCATGAAGCGTAAGATACTCTTGTCGCCGGAAATAAGAATGCGTCAAAAACAAAACTCACTTATGAAATTATAGAAAGAATAAATGGTGACATTGCGATTGAACTAGGTGATGGGGAAATAATCGCTGCGCCTTGTGGATCGATTGCCGGAATTGTCGAGCCGAGCTGCATTGTTGACATTTTCGAAGCCAAACTTCCGGAAGATCTATCCGTTTCTTGCGTTTGAGCAGCATAGAAGGTTGGTAAGCCATAACCCTTATGCTATTCCGTCACAAAACAAGGAAACGACTGTGCCCGACTGGAAATAATAGCGTTTGGAAAACACGGCGCACGGAAGGGCGGGATCTAGGGACTCTAAGGATTATGGACAATATCAATGAAATGCAGGTGTTCGCCCGCGTGGTGGACGCCGGAGGGTTTTCGTCGGCGGCGCGAAGTTTGAGCTTAAGCCCATCAGCGGTAAGCAAGCAGATTACGCGGCTGGAAGATCGTTTGGGCGTGCGTCTTTTGACACGCACCACGCGGCGCTTGAACCTGACGGAAGAGGGCGATGCCTTTTATCACCGTGTTAAACGTATTCTCTCCGACATCGACGAAGCGGAACAGGCCGTATCCCTGTCCAAGACAGCGCCGCGCGGACACCTGCGGGTAAGCTGTTCGGTCGCGTTCGGGGAAAAGCAGATCGCACCGATTGTGCCGGAATTCCTCGACCGCTATCCCGAGGTGGCTTTGGAACTGATGCTCTCCGACGGGATCGTCGATCTGGTGGAAGAGGGGATCGATGTCGCGGTGCGCATGGGTAAGCTGAGCAATTCCGCGATGGTCGCCCGGAAGTTGGGCAACAACAAGCGGCGGATCTGCGCGGCGCCCGCCTATCTGGAACGATATGGCGTGCCCGAGGAGCCGGACGAACTGCATCATCACAATTGCCTGGGCTTCGCCGGTCACAACACGCTCAACGAGTGGCCGTTCAAGTACCCGGACGGCCGGCGTCAGACGATCCGGGCGGAAGGCAACTTCGTCGCCAATAACGGCGAGTCGATCTACGATCTGTGCCTTCTTGGGCTGGGGGTGGCCAGGGCGGCGGATTTCCTGGTCAGCGACGATATCAAGGAAGGCCGCCTGATCGAGGTGCTTGGCGATTTCATCGAGGATGAGCCCGCGCCCATTCACGCGGTCTATCCCGATCCCCGGCATCTTTCGCCCAAGACTCGCGCCTTTATCGATTTCCTGGTCGAGAAATTCACCCCGATCCCGCCGTGGGAACGGTGACATTGGGGGGAGAGAGCTCCTGGGATCGGGGGTGACTGCGATAGGTCCGGCGTAAAGTTGGCGTCCGCGCTGTTCCGTGGGCGGTACAGCACGGCGTCAACCGCTTCATGGTGTGGGGCGGCGGCGTCGCCGGTGTGGCGCATAAGCCGGCCGGTAGGTTGGAACAGGCGCGTCGGGGGGCGGGAACGAAGGGAAGATGCCTTAGCTGAACGCTTCCGCCGTCTGCCCCATGCGCATCACCGCCCCGCGTACCGAAAGCGTGCTGTTCCGCAGCAAGGGGAACAGAGCGTCCGCCAGATAGGGGTCGCTGGTCGCCCCGAGCGATTGCAGCAGGCTTTCCATGTCCAGTTCCGTTTCCCGGTTGCGCCAGGGGGCGTTTCGGTGATCCCAATAGCGCTCTTCCGCGGCCGTCTCAAACGACCACCAGGGAAGAACCGGTTGCGCCGAACTGGTCTCGTCGATGGCCCACAAGGGGCAGAAATCGCGCGAATACAGAACCCGGGTGCCGTCCTCCAGCAACCAGTATCCGAAGGGCAGCCGCAGCCGCATCGGAATGGCGTCGCGCACCGGCTTTACGGGGACCGAGAATTGCTGGCGCTGAACCTCCTCCTTGCCGGCGTCGGTAAACAGCGTCGCCCTGTTCCCCCGGCAGGAGAGCAAAACGGCAATGCTGCCGAAACGGGCTTTCAGTGAGTGCGAGCGCAGGTGCACAAGCGTGCCGGGCGGTGGGTTGGGCATCTCAGACACTCCTCCGCAAGTTGATCGCGGAAACAGGCTGAACCGATTCGTTGCATCCTTGGCGAAAAACCGCTTGAACACCGGGCAACGCATTTGTCGTTCAAGTGTTGTTCAAGCGGGGATGTCGCCGTTATGATCCGCGCATGTTTTGCGGGTTCTGGCCGATATTCCGGGGGAGATAATGGTGCAAAAAGGGGCCTCGGCCAGGGAGTCCTGGATCGAAACCTTTATCGATGTTCAGGGCGAACACGACCGCACGCTGGATGTGTCGGAGGTGCGCGCCTGCATCATCCGCCTGGACACCATCCTTCACGAACAATGGAAGCTGGGCCGCAATATTGTCCTGGCCTGGACTCCGACCGATCCGGGAATCGATATCCTGGTGGTGCCGCACTATTCCATCATGGACTATGTGACGAACCCTAAGCGGATCGAGGAAGTCAGCCATATCTTCCAGATTATCTCCGGCCGCAAACAGGTCGCGCCGCGTTGGCTGGCCAGACTGGGCAAGGCCCTGCGCTGCGAGGTCGTCAGCATCGATTTGGATTTCAAATCCGGGCGCTGGCTGGACAACGATACGATTGAGACGATGATCCGCCGGTATTCCCTGTCCCATGGCACGGACAGGGCGGTGGCGCTGTTCGACGCGGTCGGTTTTTCGCTGCTCAGTCCGTTGGCGCAGGTTACGCAGTTGAACAGTCTCGCCTACTCCGTCAATTCGGCGCACAGCAAGCTGCGGGACAAGTCTATTTCGATTAAGTTCGCCCGGTCGACCACCGGGGACGGCTTCTACATCTGGAACCGCTCCTCCAGCCTGCAGGCGAACCGCGATCTGTATCATTTCATGCATCTGATCCTAGCGGATAATGCTATTGCGCAGCGGAAGGCGGACAGTAACTCGGTGCCGAAACTACGGGCGGCCTTCCATATCGGCGATCATTACGAATTCTATCAGTCCGAAGGGCTTAGTCCGACGACATTCAGCTATATCGTCGGCGATGTGACGATTGAACTGGCGCGGATGCTGGAACGCGCCGTGCCGGGACAGATCGTTATGGGCGATTTCGACATCATGACCGATCACCCGCTGACCGGTCACGATTGGCAGATGGGGACCCGCGATTTCATCAAGACGACTCAGTTGAATCTGGAAGATCTCAACGGTCTGGTGCTGGCCGATGACGAGATTTCCCAGATCAAGGTCTACCTGACCGGGCCGCAGCAGGAGAACGGGGAGTTCGGCGTCAGCCGCTATACGATCGAGGACAAACACGGCAAACAGCGGTCGGTCTTCAACGCCAAGGTCAATATCTACCGTCAGGCCAAAGAGCCGATCTTCCTCGGTATTCAGGAAAATCAGCTTGCGGATTTCGACACGGTCGAGGTGGAGTGCCTGTCGGCGGTCTGACCCCACTGCCGTGCGGCCGCCGGGTCTGCGGGCAAATCATGAAGGTTTGGTGATAGTGCGCGCCGCCTGCTTGCCGCGCCGGATGCGATCCACGAATGTGCCGCGCCTAACCAGTCGGAATTGAGTATGATGAATATTGTAAATGGGCGCGTTCTCCTGGCTGACGGAGAAATTGCCGAGACAGACCTTTCCATCCAGGAAGGCCGGATCGCGGGCATCGGGGCCGCCGCCGGTGCGGGAGAGACCATCGACGCCGCGGGGCATCTTGTCCTGCCTGGGATCGTCGATATTCACGGCGATGCGTTCGAACGCCAGGTGATGCCGCGCCCCGGCGTGCATGTCGATCATGATATCGCTTTCATGGAAACCGATAGGCAGTTGGTCGGAAACGGAATCACCACGGCCTATCACGGCATAACCTACTCCTGGGAGCCGGGTTTGAGAGGTGCGGAACAATGCCGGACCGTGCTGGAAACGCTTCAGCGTCTGAAAAACAGCTTCGGTTGCGACACCCGTGTCCATCTGCGCTGGGAGACGTACAACCTGGATGCCGTCGATGAAGTGATGGACTGGATCGCGTCCGGCCGGATCGACTTGCTCGCCTTCAACGATCATACGCCGATGATCGTCCGGGAAGTCCGAAGCCAAGTGAAAAAGAAGATCGGGCAATATACCGGGCGGACCGGCCTGGAAGAGGGCGCCTTCGTCGCCCTGGTCGACCGTGTGGCGGCGCGGGAGGACGAGGTTCCAGGCGCTATCGACACGCTGGCGGGGGCGGCCCGCGAGCATGGCGTCGCCCAGCTATCCCACGACGACCGCACTGCCGAGATCAGAAGCCGGTTCGATGCCATCGGTTGCAGGATCGCCGAGTTTCCGATGACGGACGAGGCCGCCGGGAAGGCGGTCGCCCTGGGCAATCCCATCGTGCTGGGCTGCCCCAATGTCATGCGGGGCGGAAGCCACAACGGATCCTTGAACGCCGCGGAGATGGTCCGCATCGGACGCTGCGACATTCTGGCCAGCGACTACTACTATCCCAGCATGATGGTGTCCGCCTTCAAACTGGCGGATCAGGGCGATTGTTCCTTCGCGCAAGCCTGGGCGAAGATCAGTGCGAACCCCGCCCGGGCGGCGGGCCTGACGGACCGCGGAGAGATCGCGCCCGGGAAACGGGCCGATCTGGTGATTGTCGATCCGGATGCGCCCGGCCGTGCGCGCGCAAAAGTGACCGTCAGCGCTGGTGACATCGTTCACCGGATGCGTATGTAAAGAAGGCCCGGGGAATCGACCCACGGGCGTCCTTATGTCGCTCGGCGAAGGCGGTTGGGATCCGGTTCCGTGAAAGGCACGCTTCGACTTCTGTTGGTGACGTTCGGCTGCGTTGGGATCATCGCGGCCTTCAACCTCATTACTGACGCGCGCACACAGAAGGTGGACGCCGCCTCGCTGCGGAACTGGGATCTGCCGAATTTCGAACTGACTGGGCTCTACGGCGACCCCAAAAGCGGGTTTTCCAGCGACGTTTTCCGGACGGGAGAAGTCACCGTCATCAATTTCTTCGCATCCTGGTGCATTCCGTGTTTGTCCGAACATCGGTATGTAAAGCGGCTTGGCGAGGAAACCGCGGTGCGCATCTACGGCGTGAACCTACGGGACGACCCGGAGCAGGCGGCGCGCTGGCTTGCGGATCTGGGCGACCCCTATACGCAAGTGGGCGCGGACCCGGACGGCAGCATTGCAAGGATGCTCAGGGTGGTCGGCATTCCGGCGACTTTCATCGTCGACGGGGAGGGGCGTGTCCGCTACCGGCACGACGGACCGATCACCCGCCGCGCGTTGTCGGCGCGGATTGCGCCCGTCGTCCAGGCCCTGCGGGACCGGCCGCATCTTTAGCCGGCGACGTGCAGCGTCCGGTAATGCCTTCTTGGAGGTGTTTTCCACCGCACGTCCGTCCGGCCGGGGCGGGGACCTTAATACATATGCTGGCCGCCGGTGACGAAGATCTCGGTGCCGGTGACGTAGGAGAAATCCGGATTGCAGAGTTGAAAAACCGCTCCGGCGACTTCCGCCGGGGTGCCCATGCGCTGCATTGGTATGCGGGTGATCAGGGGTTCGTATTCCGGGCCGATCATCTCCGTCGCAATCTCCCCGGGCGCAACGGCGTTCACCCGGACGCCCAACTGGGCGAACTCAACGGCCATTTCCCGGGTCAGGGCCGACAGCCCAGCCTTCGAGGTGGAATAGGCCGACCCGGCAAAGGGATGAATCGCATGCCCGGCGATGGAGGTTATGTTGACGATGGCCCCGCCAGCCGTGCGCGCACCCTTGCCGAGCGCTCCGGCCAACCCTCGCGAAAGGGTCAGAGGCGTGAAGAAATTCAGCTCGAAAACCTGCCGCCACAAGTCGATGTCGCCGTTCAGCACGCCGAGCCGTTCCTTGAAGGCGGTTTTTGGCGAGACGGCGGCATTGTTCACCAAGGCGTTCAGCGGATTCCCGTCTAGCGCCTCGTTGGCTTCTTCGATGAAGGCGGCCACCGAGTCGCGGTCGCCCAAATCCGTGGGGATGTGGCGCGTCCAGTTCGGGTCCGCCTTACAGGCTTCGGGAATAGCATCGCGGGAGCAGGTGATGATGCGCCAGCCCTCGGCTGAAAATCGGCGCACGGTGGCGTGTCCAATCCCACGGCTGGCGCCGGTCAGGATTACGGTTCTCAGATTGGCGTCGTGTTCTGCATCCGTCATAGCGACGGTTCTACTGATTTCGTCCCGCCCGGGCCAGCGCGAATCGAGACATACGCGCCGCCGGCTGTTAAAGCCGCCTCGGTTGATGTGGAATGACCGCGAACTGCCGGTCTGGCGACTTTAAGGGTACTCGAACACTGTCAGTTTCCGGAACTGACCGGCCGGGTCCCCGTCGTCCGTGGCTGCAGTCCAATAGGCACCGTCGTCCCTGAACCGAAAGTAGGTGAACTGCAAGGGCAGAAACATGTCCGCGTCGAAGGACGGGTGGGCCATGCGGCCGGCGATTTGCGGGTCCTGCTCCAGCAGGGCGAAATTGAAAGAAGACGGGCGCATGCAGTGCGACGATGTCACATAGCTTTCGGTCCTGAACTCGAACCCGGCGGACGGAAGAAAGGCATAACCGATATCGACCGGCATGCTCATCGAATTGCCGCCTTCAAGCTCGGCGACCAGATAATGCTGCCCGCCGCTTTTTAGGCTGTCGGCAAGACCGCGATCCGTCCGGCGGTGGCCTTCCTGGCTCCGCTGAACCTCGAACACCTGTTTGCCGGGCGGGCGTAGCGCGAAGTCGTGCACCCGGTAGTGGTTTCGCGACATCAGCTTCACGGCGATTTCCCCGGTCTCGGGCTTCACCATCCGGGTGAAGACAATCGAGTAGTAGGGCAGTGCGTTGGTGTAGGAGAAGGACAATGCATCATAGCCCCCGTCATCGTTCCGGTGATGATGCGCCGGGCGGGTCAGACCCGCGAAGGTATCCCCTTCGGCAAAGATGAATGGCAGAGTGTAGGTTTCCAGATATTCCGGCGCGTCGGTCGCCAGGATTTCATGGTTCGGCTGCAAGTGAACCGACAGCCTGTAGCCATTCCGTATTTTTGTCAGGATATCCACGTGTCCGTCGCTTTGCCTTTCTTGAGTGGAAAGCCAAACGTCCGGGGATGCGGCTTCGTCCATGCTGAATAGTCAGGCCGGCCGCTGTATTGGGCAAGCCTTTCGACGGAAACTCCGACCGCGGCGGTGAAAGGAGACAGGACTTGCCGCAGGAATTTGCTTACGTTAACGTAAACGTAAAGATGGCGGGAGCCTGCCGTGGGGCAAACCTTCACAATTCGGGAATTGGCCGATGCGTTCGACGTTACCACGCGAACCATCCGGTTTTACGAGGACGAAGGATTGCTGAAGCCCAAGCGGGACGGTCAGCAACGCATCTTCCACTCCGGCGACCGTGTGCGCCTGAAACTCATCCTTAGAGGCAAGCGCCTCGGTTTTTCCTTGGCCGAGATCAAGGAAATCGTCGGCATGTATGACGAGGCGCCGGGCGAGGCCGGACAGTTGCGGCTGTTCCTGTCGAAGATTGCCGAACGCCGGGGTGAGTTGGAGGACAAGCGTCAGGATCTGGAAGAGACGCTGGCGGAGTTGGATGCCCTGGAAAAGCAAAGCAGGAACCGATTATCGGAACTGCAGGCTTGCGCCGAACACGAAGAAGAACCCGCGGCGGATTAAAGCCGCAACAGAGAGGATACGGTGACCGAAGATATGAGTAATGTAGTGGAAGAAGTTGGAAGCACGACCGTAAGCGGGGAAGCGAAACGCGGCGTGGTTACGTTTCAAGGGGCGATTTACCCGGCTGAGTGCGATCATATGGATCACTTCAACGTCGCTTTTTACATGCGCAAGTTCGACGAATGTAACTGGTCCAACTTCGCGTCGGTCGGGATCGACCGGCGTCACATGGAAGAGCACGGCGTCGGCATGGGCGCGATGGAAAGCCGCACGAAGTACCTGCGGGAACTGTTCGCCGGCGATGTGCTGACCTGCCGCAGCCGGATCCTGGAGGTACACGCCAAGGTTATCCGTACGATCCACGAAATGTGGGTCGTGGAAGACGGGGTTGAGATTCCGGCGGCGTCCTGTGAGCTGGTGATCGCCTATTTCGACCGCAAGGTCAGCAAGGCGCGTCCGTTCCCGGAAGATGTGAAGGCCCGGCTGATGGCGCGGTGGGAAAAGGAGCGCGACCCCGCTGTTCCGGACGAGGCCGCGGCGGACTGACGATGCCGCAGGCAGCTCAAACCCCGGCGGAGCAACCGTCGTTTCAACCGCGCAATCCGGATTTCGAGCGGCGCGTGCGGGACAGTTTCGCGCGCCAGCCCTTCATGGCTCACTGCGGGATTGCGATGCCGGTTGTCGAGCCGGGATTTGTCGAAATGCGGGTGGCGTATGACGAACCGCTTACCCAGCAGCACGGTTTCCTGCATGGCGGCCTGGTCGGTACCGTGGCGGACTGCGCTTGCGGATATGCGGCCTTCTCCCTGATGCGGGCGGAAGACTCCGTCGTCACTGTGGAATACAAGATCAACCTTCTGTCCCCGGCGGAAGGGGATGAACTGATCGGGCGGGCGCGTGTGATCCGTGCGGGCGGTAGTTTGATGGTCTGCCAGGCGGAAATCGGTATGCGGGAGGGGAAGGCGGAGCGTGCTTGCGCCACGGCGCTGTGTACATTGATGGTGTTGAAAGATACCCCGGACGCGCCGCGCACCTGACCGCAGGTGGAACGGTTTTGAGGAATATACGGCGGCGGGCGATCCTAGACCCTTCGGCCGGCGACGATGAATGGAGACGGAAATGATCCCGAACGATTATCCGACCTTGAATTTCAACCTGGGTGAAACCGCCGACATGCTGCGCGACGCCGTCCGGTCCTTCTCGTCGGACGAAATCGCGCCGCGCGCCGATGAAATCGACCGCACGGATGAATTTCCCATGGATCTGTGGCGAAAGATGGGGGATTTGGGCGTCCTCGGTGTGACGGTGGAAGAGGAGTATGGCGGCGCCGGGATGGGATATCTCGAACATGTCGTGGCGATGGAGGAGATCAGCCGGGCCAGCGCCTCGGTCGGCCTCTCCTACGGCGCTCACTCCAATCTCTGCGTTAATCAGATCCGCCGTAATGGGACGGAGGATCAGAAGCAGCGCTATCTCCCGAAACTGATTTCCGGCGCGCATGTCGGCGCGCTCGCAATGTCGGAGCCCGGCGCGGGGTCGGATGTCGTCAGCATGAAGCTTCGGGCCGACAAGAAAGGAGACCGCTACGTCCTCAACGGGTCGAAGATGTGGATTACGAATGGCCCGGACGCGGACACAATGGTGATTTACGCCAAGACCGATCCGGATGGCGGACCGCGCGGGATTACAGCTTTTCTGGTTCAAAAGGACTTCAAGGGCTTTTCCGTGGCGCAGAAGCTGGACAAGCTCGGCATGCGGGGAAGCCATACCGGCGAACTTGTCTTCGAGGATTGCGAAGTGCCGGAGGAAAACGTTCTCGGTCAGGTGGGCAAGGGTGTGAATGTACTTATGTCCGGCCTGGACTACGAACGGGCCGTGCTGGCGGCGGGACCGACGGGCATCATGCAGGCCTGCATGGATATCGTCGTTCCCTATATGCACGAACGCAGGCAGTTCGGAAAATCCATCGGCGAGTTTCAACTGATGCAGGGCAAGCTTGCCGACATGTACACGACCATGAATGCCTGCAAATCCTATGTCTATCTGGTGGCCCAGGCGTGCGACCGGGGGGAAACGACACGGAAGGATGCCGCCGGCGTCATTCTGTATGCGGCGGAAAAGGCGACCTGGATGGCGCTGGAGGCGATCCAGACGCTGGGCGGCAACGGCTATATTAACGAGTATCCGACCGGACGGCTGTTGCGCGACGCGAAGCTTTATGAAATCGGCGCCGGGACCAGTGAAATTCGCCGTATGTTGATCGGCCGGGAGTTGTTTAACGAGACCGCGGGCTGACGTAATCGGGGATGCCGCAAAAAGGATGATATAGGGTAGAATTGCAATTTGTGCGAGTTGTTGCCATGCTCCGAATTCGTCGTCGATCCTGCAACATTCTCGTGCTCTGTCATGCCCTCATTGAAGTATCTTTCCGGACCGGCGGCCGACGTCGCCGACGCGGATGCATATAGGTCTTTTCGAAACTGTTTGCCCGGGAATGACCTGATCCGGCTGTTCGATTATTGGCTGGGGTTGGTCCAGGCCAACGGTTTCGCTGTCAAGCACCGGGTCGATCCGGTGGAAATTGCGTACCTGTTGCCGGCGATCTACTTGGAAGAATGGGACCGGCTTACCCAGCAAAGCAGAATCCGCCTCGCGGGGGAGAGCCTTAAAGAGTATTGGGGTGGCAATTCATATGTCGGCGCGACCGTCGACGAGCAGACCCAGGGGGCGGTCAACGCATTGTGGAAGCAGTGCGACAAGGCGAACTTCCTCGACCGGGCGCCGACCTTGTGCCGCTACCATCTGGAGCACAGGGATTTGGGTTTTCGCTGGATATGGGATCTGTCTTTGCCGATTGCCGATGCGCGGGACAATGGCTACGTGCTTGGAATGGTTACACCCTGTGGTATGGAAGACGGTATGGACGCAACACACTTTTCGGAAGGCGATGTCGATGAGCTGTGAGGGAGACGTCACCGGCCACTATAGCAAGGGCGCGCTGCTGGACGCCCTGATGGCTGCCTTGCGGGACGATGGCGTCGATTTGGATAGGCTGTCGATCCAGGACCTTGCGCCCTACGATCAATTTCACGGTCGCGGTCTGGAAGCGACTTTGGAGGTCGCCGATCTTCTGGCCTGCTCCGCCGATGACACGCTTTTGGATATCGGTTGCGGCATCGGCGGGCCGGCACGCTATATGGCGGACAGGTTCGGCTGCCGCGTGGTGGGCATCGATCTGACCGCGCCCTTTATCGGCGTGGCGGACCGGTTGACCGAGATGACGGGATTGGGCGGCCGGGTCACGTTCCGGCAAGGGAATGCGCTTTCAATGGATTTAGACGCGCAGACGTTCGACGCCGCCTATTCGATGAATGTCTCGATGAATATCGCAGACAAGGCCGGATTCTACGCGGAAATCTTCCGGGTCCTGAAGCCGGGCGCATCGCTGGTCCTCTCGGAACTGTCGAAGGGCGCGGAAGGCGACGTCCAATATCCCACGCCCTGGGCGCTGACGCCGAACGAAAGTTTTCTGGCGACTTCGGAAGAAACCCTGGAGGGCCTTACGGCTGCCGGGTTCACGATTGTCACGGTCGAGGATACCACGGCCCAGTCCATCGCCTATGGCGCGAACGCGAAGGCGATGGTCGAACGCGGCGAGAAGCCGCCGCATCGCGCGGTGCAACTGATCCACGGACCGATTGCCTTGGACGCCATGCGGAACACCGCGGCGGCGGTCAAATCGGGCGCGGCCGTTCCAGTCGAGATTCTCTGCAGAAAATAGCCGGTTCCCGCCGCCAGCGCAGCGGGGTTTTCCATCTCTTAATATGATACACTTTTCAATTGATTTTTGAAGAAAATCATATCATATTAACCCTCAACAACGCGGCGTCATGGACGTCGTGCAGGGATGATCAACGCTCGGAAAACCCGCCATGGCCTACACGATTGCCGAAAAACCGGAAGAGGCTGCCGCCTTCGCCAAGGAAACCGATGTCGAGGAAAATCCCGAATTGCGGGCGGCTTTCGACGGGAAGGTTGCCGCCGAGGGCAAGGTGGAACCCCGCGACTGGATGCCGGAGAAGTATCGCAAGACCTTGATCCGGCAAATCTCTCAACATGCGCATTCCGAATATGTCGGCATGCTGCCGGAGGGAAATTGGGTAACCCGCGCGCCGTCTCTGCGCCGCAAGGCGGTGTTGCTGTCAAAGATTCAGGATGAAGCCGGCCATGCGCTGTACCTCTATAGCGCGGTGGAGACGCTGGGCGTCTCCCGCGACGACCTGTTGGACGCCCTGCATGAAGGCCGCGCCAAGTACAGCAGCATCTTCAACTACCCGACCCTGACCTGGGCGGATATCGCGGCGATCGGCTGGCTGGTCGATGGGGCGGCGATCGTCAATCAGGTCTCCCTGCAACGCTGTTCCTACGGCCCTTACTCGCGGGCCATGGTGCGGATCTGCAAGGAAGAAAGCTTCCATCAGCGTCAGGGATTCGAAGCCATGATGGTGATGGCCCAAGGCGCGCCGGAGCAGAAGAAACTGGCCCAAGACGCACTGAACCGATGGTGGTGGCCGAGCTTGATGATGTTCGGCCCCAGCGACAAGGACAGCCCGCATTCGGCGCTAAGCATGGCCTGGCGGATCAAGCGGGATTCCAACGACGATCTGCGCCAGCGGTTCGTCGACATGACGGTGCCGCAGGCGGAGTATCTGGGGCTGTCCATGCCGGACCCGGACCTCTCATGGAACGAGGAACGCGGCCACTACGATTTCGGCGAGATCGACTGGGAGGAATTCTGGCGGGTCGTCAACGGCAATGGCATCTGCAACCGCGAACGTTTGGCGGCGCGCCGCAAGGCTTGGGACGACGGCGCCTGGGTCCGCGACGCCGCGATGGCGCATGCGGAGAAAAAGCGCGCACGGCAAGCACAACAGGCCGCCGCCGAATAACGCGCGGCCGCGCACAAGAATTGTCGGTCCGAAGGGGCCCTACGGGAAGGAAAACGCTATGTCGTCGAGAGAATGGCCGCTTTGGGAAGTGTTCATCCGCAGCAAGGCCGGAATGCACCATCGCCATGCCGGCAGCTTGCGCGCGCCGGACGCGGAACTGGCGATACAGAATGCGCGGGATGTCTACACCCGGCGCAGCGAAGGGGTCAGCATCTGGGTGGTGAAGTCGGAAGATATCACGGCCTCCGACCCCGATGACAAAGGCATGCTGTTCGATCCTGCGGACAGCAAGGTCTATCGCCACCCGACCTTTTACGAGGTCCCTGACGAAGTCGAACATCTCTAGTATCGGCGTCGTTTCGAGCGGCAAGGCAATATGATGGGAATGCAGGTGGCGATGAACAGAGAACAGCATTTCGAATATCTGTTGAGATTGGGCGACAACGCATTGGTGCTGGGGCACAGGCTTTCCGAATGGTGCGGCCACGGTCCGGTTCTGGAAGAAGATATCGCCATGACCAATGTGTCGCTCGATCTGATCGGTCAGGCGCGGCTGCTGTACAGCCATGCCGGAGAGGTTGAGGGGCAGGGCCGGGATGAAGACGCGCTGGCCTATCTGCGCGACGTTCTGGATTGGCGGAACTGCCTGCTGGTGGAGCAGCCCAACGGGGACTTCGCCGACACGATGGCGCGGCAGTTCCTATTCGATTGCTGGAATTTCCTGGTCTTTTCGGAACTTACCGAATCCTCGGACGAAAAGCTTTCCGCGATTGCCGCGAAGGCGCTGAAGGAGATTTCCTATCACCGGCGTCATTCGGGGGAATGGGTCATACGGCTTGGCGACGGGACCGACGAAAGCCGCGAGCGGATGATCAAGGGGCTGGCCGGCGTCTGGGGATTTGTCGACGAGATGTTCGAGATGGATTCGGTGGACCGCGCGGCGGTGGACGCCGGGATCGGTGTCGACTTGTCCGCCCTGCGTCCGCAATGGGATCGGGACGTTCAGGCGGTCCTGGCGGAGGCGGGCCTTTCCGTGCCGGACGTTACCTGGTCGGTGAATGGCGGACGGACCAAGGGGATGCACAGCGAACATCTGGGTTTTCTGCTGGCGGAACTGCAATTCATGCAGCGCGCCTATCCCGGTAACGACTGGTAGGCGATCAGGCGGAGGCGGCGCGATGCCCGTTGTAGAACCGATCCCCGCAGCACGGCCGAACGCGTCGATCTGGGCGTTGTTGCAGACGGTTACCGATCCCGAAATTCCGGTGCTGACACTGGAAGATCTTGGCGTCATCCGGGACGTGCAGGTCGGGCGGGAAGATGGCGAGGACTGCGTTACCGTTGTGATCACACCGACCTACAGCGGATGTCCGGCGATGACGACGATGGAAATCGACATCAGGGACCGTCTGATGTGCGCTGGATATAACACGGTTTCCGTAAAGACGGTGCTGTCTCCGGCCTGGACCACCGACTGGCTGACCGAGCGCGGGCGCGAAAAGCTGCGGGCCTACGGCATCGCGCCCCCCGAAGAGGCGGCTGGAAAGCGCGCGTTGATGGGGGACGATCCCATTATTTCATGCCCGCGTTGCGGGTCCAGGAACACGCGTCAGATCAGCGAGTTTGGATCGACCGCCTGTAAGGCTTTGCACCAATGCAATACCTGTCTGGAGCCGTTCGACTATTTCAAATGTATCTGAGCGGGTGCTCGGAGTAACCCGGCAAGCGGTGCGCCGCAGGCGCGCGAAGAAGGATTGTACCGATGGTGAAATTTCATCCCTTGAAAGTGCGTGAGGTTCGGCGCGAAACTAAGGACGCCGTGTCGATTGCCTTCGACGTGCCGGAAGATCTTAAGGACTCTTACCGCTTTTCGCCGGGCCAGTACCTGACCTTGAAGGCCGAGATCGGCGGTGAGGAAGTGCGCCGGTCCTATTCGATTTGCAGCGCCGCCGGCGAAGGCGATCTTCGCGTCGCGGTCAAGCGGGTGACGGACGGCGTCTTCTCTCGCTACGCAAACGACGATATCGCAGTCGGCGACAGCATCGACGTCATGGAGCCCGATGGGCGCTTCACCGTCGATCCGGAAGATCGCGCATCCCGAAACTATGTTGCCTTCGCCGCTGGCAGCGGGATTACGCCGATCATGTCGATTGTGAAAAGCGTGTTGGCGGGGGAACCGGACAGCACCGTTACTCTTTTCTACGGCAACCGTTCCGTTCAAGGCATTATCTTCCGGGACGCCTTGGAGGATCTGAAAGACAAGTATCACGAGCGTTTCACGCTGGTGCATCTGCTAAGCGGCGAGGTTCAGGAAGCCCCGCTGCTGAACGGGCGTATCGATGCGCAGAAAGCCGGCAGTCTGGTGGATACCCTGTTGCAGGTGGACGACGTGGATACCTTCCTGATCTGCGGTCCGGGCGATATGATCGCGGCGGTCACGGAAGCTCTGCAGGGGCGCGGTGTGCCGGAGTCTAGAATCCGTTTCGAACTCTTCACGGCGGCGGGCGGCGCTCCCCAATCTAAGCCCGCGACGGTGGGCAGCGCGACGCCGTCCGATGATGACGGCAATCCCGCGCTGGCGGCCGGGGAGGCGGACGTGACCGTAATCCTGGACGGGGTCCGGACTCAATTCAAACTGGGTGCGGAGGGAGAAAATATTATGAAAGCGGCCCGCGCTGCCGGTGCGGATGCGCCGTTCTCCTGTACAGGAGGGGTCTGTGCGACCTGCCGGGCCCGTCTGGTCGAGGGGCAGGTGGAGATGGATACGAATTTCGCCTTGTCCGAGGAAGAGTTGGGCATGGGTTATGTTCTGACCTGTCAGTCCCATCCAAGAACAAAAAAGATCGTGGTGGACTACGATGACGCCGTCTGAGATTCCGACGCTGGCCCGCGTCCTCCCGTTCAGGGTTTGATCAGCACCCGTTCGACGCCTTTGTGCCGGGCCTCGTCAAGGATCGTCCTGTATTTCGTTGTATCGCCGTTGTTCCAGTCCAGGAATTCCTGCCCGATCAACAGAAACGCAATTTCCTCGCCGCCATGGGTCATCGGCAGGATAAGGCGTTTGACCCGATGATAGTCTTTCCCGGGGATAAAAAAGTTGCTTTCGCAGAATACCGGGGTCCGCGAATCGACAGCCGCCTGTAGAAACGAATGCACATAGTTCAAATAGGTGCCCGTGATTATCTCCGAGATGGTCAGGCCCGTGGTATCCTGCCCCAGCCTTTCCACCAAATGCGTCCCGATTAGCCGGACCCGGAATTCTCCGTCCGGCAGGACGTCGGTAATGTAGAGATGCGGCAGAAGGGTCGGAATGGACATGGGATCGATGTCGGACCGGTCCAGGACCTGCTTGTCTCCCCGGCACGTGTTCCAGTAGGCGTAGAGTTCCAGCAGGAAACTGTTTTTCAGCAGACTGGCCGGGTCCGAAACCGTGGTGAACTGATCGATCTCAGCCATTCAATCTGCTCCGTTTCTTGCCATACTTCCGCTCTGACCGGACCTGGACCGGGCAATCGGTCTCCCTGAATTATTTTAGCTTCATATGGTAATATTGAATTGGCAAGAATTACGGGAAATTCTCCGGCCGTACCGTCCCGCTATTGAATGATCGGCAATTCCGGCGGTGCGCGGCGGGACAGCAGGCGCGGCGGCCCATCCGTGATCAGGATGTTTTCCTCGTGAACCATGATCCGGCCCGGTGCAATTTCCATACTGGGCTCCAGCGTGATCACCGCCCCGATTTCCAGTTGCGTACGGTCGAAGGAGATGAGCGACGGGCCTTCGGTCAGTTGCAGTCCCAATCCATGGCCGAACCGCCCCACATCCGCGCTCGTCTGTCCGATCACCCGGGCCATGGCGTTGAACAGATCGCAACAGCGCGCGCCCGGGCGGGCGGCGGTCAGGGCCGCATCGGTCGCGGCATAGAGCGTTCGATAGGCCTGCAACGCATCTTCCGCCGCATGGCCGAATGCGTAGTTGCGGTCGAAATCGCAGAAATACCCTTGCAGCGTCGAACCGGTATCCAGCATCAAAACATCGCCTTCGCGGATCGGATCGGCGGTGGGCGGTGAAATAACATCGGCGTAACCGCCTGGACCCGCGCCGCCGACCAGATAGGGCACATCTTCCGCGCCGTTGTTCAGAAGGTCCGTCTTGAAGGCGCGGAAGGCGTCGTTCAACGGCTGGCCGGTGCTGAACAAGGCGTGCGCGTTCTCGAAACTGTCCGACGCGATTCCGCAGATCGCCGCGATCTTTTCAACCTCCGCCGGGGATTTCACGAACCGCAGGGCCTGCATAAGCGGGCTGACATCGACGAGGGCGGCGTTCGGCAGGGCCTGCCGCAGCGTGTCGAAATCCTGCAACGGAATGCGCAGCGTGCTTTCCCTACCCATCGGAATGCCGAGGCGGTTTACGCCCGTCAGGCACGCTGTCAGCAAAGACACGCCATCGTCCTGCTCGGCGGGTGACGACCAGGTCCGTACATCGTCGATCCAGGTCGCGCGCATCAGCGCCGCGCCGATCTCGGGAATGACGGCGACAGGCTTACCCTTGATGGGGACCACCAGGAACCAGGGCCGGGTCGGGCTCTGCCAGAACAGGGTCCGAAAGCCGGTAAAGTAGCGGATTTCGGCCTCTGTGGTGAACAGCATCGCGTCGATACCCTGCGCGTGCATGGCCCGCTGGGCGCGCTCCAGGCGGCTTTCGAATTCCTCGGCGGGAAAGTCTTGCTGCGTCATGCCGGTCACGATCCTTCAATTTTCCATTACTGGAGCATGGATGGCAGGGGACAGTCGACGGGCTCGTCGATGGTAGAGAGACTGATCCGCATCCGGGCCTTTATCAATGGGAACATGCGGGTAGACGGTGTTTCATCACCCGCCGACAGGGCCGGATGCCGCGTCATTTGATGTTTCGTGCGCGAAATTATGCATCGATCCGCACCGGCCTTTACAAGGGTAGTCCGGGATTGGCGCGGGATGCTAAGAATTGAAAGGAGGGATCAGGCTCCAACAAAGGGAAACGACATGAGCAAGCTCGACGATGCCGCACTGGCGCAATTGTTCGACGACGCGCGCACCTTCAGTTATTGGCAGGAGGACAAGAGCGTTGACGACGCGCTGCTGCGGGAACTGCACCGGCTGGTCGAATTGCCGCCGACATCTGCGAACTGCAGTCCGGGCCGGTATGTTTTCGTCAAGTCCAAGGAGGGGAAGGACCGTTTGGCGCCGGCACTCGCCGAAGGCAATCTCCAGAAAACAATGGCGGCCCCGGTCTGCGTCATCGTGGCCCATGACATGGCGTTCTATGAGGAACTGCCGAAACTCTATCCGCCCACCGACGCGCGGTCCTGGTTTGTCGGCAACGAGCAATTGATTGCCGATACCGCCTTCAGGAACGGGTCTCTCCAGGGGGCCTATCTGATCATGGCGGCCCGGGCGCTTGGATTGGATTGCGGTCCGATGTCCGGCTTCGACAATGAAAAGGTGGACCGGGAATTCTTCGCAGGCACCGCCATCAAGTCGAATTTCCTGGTCAATCTGGGATACGGAAACCGCGACAGGCTACATCCGCGCGTCCCGCGCTTCGCGTTCGAGGACGCCTGCCGGATCGTCTAAAACGATCCCGCCTGGTTTGATTCGAGGAACGGCATCCCAACCGCCTCGTGGCGGATTGCGTTTTGCGGTTTCTGCGCGGTTCCGCCGGCCTGTCGATATCCGGCGGCGATTCCATAGTAGTGGTCTGCCCGGGCGGCCAGCGTCTCGAAAATCTCCGCGTCCAACTGTCCGTCGCGCACCATCGCGCGCATGATCCGAACGATTTCCTCGGCCGTCTTCCGGTTGCGGTAGGGTCTTTTCTGGCTAAGCGCCTGGAAAATGTCGGCAATTGCGACAATGCGCGACCCGGGGTCGAGTTCGTTGCCCTTCAAATGGTTGGGATAGCCGTTGCCGTCCAGGCGCTCATGATGGTTCGACGCCCACTCCGCGATCCGCGATCCGGGAAAACAACGGTGCAACATCGGGCGGACATTCTTGACGTGCCGTTGGACAATCGAGAATTCATCCGGGTTCAGTTTACCCTGTTTCAGGGTGACGTTCGGCGGGGTGTCGACATAGCCGACATCGTGCAGCAGGCCCGCCAGATAAATCTCGGACTGTGCGCGGGGGCTGAAGCCGATATCCCGCGCAAGCTCCTGACAAATCAGCGCCACCCGTTCCGAATGCCCTACCGTGTCACAGCTCTTACCGTCGACCAGGCGCGCGATCAGCAGGCTTACCTTCGCCGCTTCTTCGGCATCGGTTTTGACCAGATATTCCGATGTATCCCCCAGATTCCCCGTTACGTTTTGCAACTCTGTGCCGTTCAGGTGGTTCCAGAAGTCGGTCAGGCGCATCGCCGCGGTCAACGCGGCCCCGAACTCTTCGCAAAACAAGGCGCCGCTGCCGCCGGCGATCGCCTTCGCCGTGGGAAGGGCCGCGTCCGATAGCGGGGCCGCGGGGTTTTCCTCCGCAAAGCGGAAAATCGCTTCATCCGCGATATTGGCGACATAGATCAGGTTGGCGGCATCCTTGTCGCATTGCTGTAAGGACAGCTGCGTTAACGCCGGCCACGGGGTGTGGGAGTGCCGCACGGCATTGGCAAAGGGGCGCAGCAAGGCCGATTGATTGAGATATTCGTACCCGCGCACGCATTCTTCCGCGATGCAGCCGCACGGTTTGCCATCGGTCCCAACGAGCCCGTCTGCGTTGGTGTTAACGCCGCAATGGTACAATACGCCGGTCAGATGCACGAAACGCTGGCGTTCCTCGGACCATCCCAGTTGCTTTGCGCATTGCTGTGCGATGTAGGCTGTCCGGAACGGATGGTCCAACCCGTCCGCGCCGACATAATTCAAGGCGCGGCCGATCCCCAGCACGATGTGCCGCAAATCGATTTTCAGGTCGTCTAGAAAGACGTCGCTTGTGCCGTGTGGCATGCCCCAATCCGTCCGCTAACTCCTCGGATAGGTAAGATGGAAGGATTAAAACTTCCTTTACGCAAAAAGTTTAGAATTAACTATTAGGCAAATCCAAGACAGTTTGGATGGCGGAGACAACGGCGGTTGCGTCCGGTTTCGTCGCTGTCGGCCATGCATCCACCGGCGCTCCGTCGGGTCCGATCAGGATTTTGTGGAAGTTCCAGCGCGGCGTTCCCCGAACGCCCAGCGCCTCCCTCGCCCAACGGTAGAAGGGATGCGCATTCCGGCCCTTCACGGCCTGCTTTTCGGTCAACGGGAAGGTGATGTCGTAATGGGTTTCGCAGAACTCCTTAATATCCTCCTCGCTGCCGGGCTCCTGACTGCCGAAATCATTGCTCGGCACACCCAGCACCACCAATCCGTTTTCGCGATAGCGGTCGTAGAGAGCCTGCAGCGCCTTGTATTGCGGTGTGAAACCGCAGAATGAGGCTGTGTTGACCACAAGGACGGCCTGCCCCTTGAAGCCCGCCAACGGCATGGGATCGCCCTCTATGGAGACAAAGCCGAACTGATGTGCGTTACCGTCCGCGGCGTGCGTCGTAGCCGGCGCCGCGATCGCGGCCGCCAAGAGGAGCATTGCTGCAAAGGGTGGCGGGAACCGCATATGACCTCTCCGTGGTGGATTCCTGTTTACCTAATCATACGCCGGCTAGACCAAAACGGATGCGGGACGCAGGCGCATGACAAGTCCGTTCGCCGGCGTTCTGCGTAACCCGCTGCATGACCGATGCTTCCGTCCGCGCATTGCGCCTTGTTCTAGGCGACCAACTGACCGAGTCGCTATCCAGCCTTCAAGGGCTCGACAGCACGGTGGATGCAGTGCTGATGGTCGAGGTGGCGGACGAAACGGACTATGTCCGCCATCATCCGCAGAAGATCGTGCTTGTCCTGGCTGCCATGCGCCACTTTGCAGCATCTCTTCGCGACCGGGGGATCCGCGTTGAGTACGTGACCTTGGATGCACCGGGGAACAGCGGATCTTTTTCGGGGGAGATTGCCCGCGCCGTTGAACGGCTGAAGCCGGAGCGCGTGATCGTGACGGAACCGGGCGAGTGGCGGGTTCTGGAAATGATGCGGGACTGGCGGGAAACTCTGGATGTGCCCGTGGAGATCCGATCCGACGACCGTTTTCTCTGTTCTCTTGGGGAGTTCGCCCGCTGGGCCGACGGCCGCAAGCAATTGCGCATGGAGTATTTCTATCGGGAGATGCGGCGCAAAACCGGACTTCTGATGGATGTCGACGGGAATCCGGAAGGCGGGGCCTGGAACTTCGACAGCCAGAACCGAAAAAACCTGCCCAAGGGGCTGCGGCCGCCACAGCGTCTGCGGTTTCCGCCGGATGCGGTGACGGAGGAGGTCATCTCGCTGGTTTCCGAGCGGTTTGCGGATCATTTCGGCAGGGTGGACGGATTCGGATATGCGGTTACGCGCCAGGACGCCTTGCGCGCCCTTCGGGCTTTTGTCACCGACTGTCTGCCGTCCTTCGGCGACTATCAGGATGCGATGAAGCAGGATTCCCCCTTCCTGTATCATGGATTGGTTTCCGCCTATCTGAATATCGGACTTCTGCTTCCCCTGGAGGTTTGCCGGGCCGCGGAACAGGCTTATCTCGCAGGGCAAGCGCCGTTGAATGCGGTCGAAGGGTTCGTCCGGCAGATCCTGGGCTGGCGCGAATATGTCAGAGGGCTTTACTGGTTGAAAATGCCGGACTATGCCGCGACGAACTTCCTCAATGCGACCCGTGACTTGCCTGACTTTTACTGGAGCGGGGAGACCGGGCTGAATTGCCTGGCGCAGTCGATCCGCCAGACGAGGGACCATGCCTACGCGCACCATATCCAGCGCCTCATGGTAACCGGCTGTTTCGCTCTGTTGATCGGTGCCGACCCGGTTCAAGTGAACCGCTGGTATATGGAAGTCTATATCGACGCCTTCGAATGGGTCGAACTGCCGAACACCCATGGTATGGCCTTGTTCGCCGACGGCGGGATCATGGCCTCTAAACCTTATGCCGCCAGCGGAAAATACATCGACCGTATGTCCGACTACTGCCGGAACTGCCGATACGACGTGAAACAGAACACGGGGCCAGACGCCTGTCCGTTCAACGCGTTGTATTGGCGTTTCCTGGAGAACAATCGCGCCCTGCTTTCCAGGAACCCGCGCATGGGCATGCCGTACCGGACATGGGCGAAGATGGCGGAGGACAAACGCGCCGCGATCCTGCAAACGGCTGACGCGTTTCTGGATCGTCTTTAGCGCGGCGTCGTGGCATGATCGGCAATGGAGGTTGGGCCGCAAGACCGGAGGGGATCATGAGCCAACACGTCCTTGAACACGCGATCATGCTTTCGTTGGAACCTTTGTTCGAACGCGCGGAAAACGAAAGTCTCTGGTTCTATCATTATTCCAAAGAGGCGGGCGAAGTGTGGTGTTCGCCGAAATATCTCCGCCTGTGTCACGACAAGGGGCGCTATATTTGGGGGCCGGAGCATTGGGAACTTCGCAGCCCGCTGATTTATATGAAATCCTTGAAATACAAGGCGCAGGAACTGGTCGACGAGTACAACGAAATGGCCGACCGGATGAAGCTCGAGGAAAAGATCGAGCTCAGCAGCGTATCGACCAATCCGGCCGACCTGCCGGAGAACCTTCCCCCTGTGGATACCGATAGCGCGGAATAGGGCGAAACGGAAGAAGGGCTGGAAACATGACGCCAGAGGCGATCCTTGCCGAACCGGCCCGTGTCCTCAGCCAGGCGCAGCGGGAGCGTTACTTCGAGGAAGGATATCTGCTTGTCGAGGGAGCGGTCGACCCGGGTTGGATCGCAAATCTGCTCTCCGTCACCCAGGACTTCGTGGATCGGAGCCGCGACCGAACGGTTTCGGACGGAACGTTCGATTTGGCGGCCGGCCACCATCCGCTGGCGCCGAAGTTGCGCCGTTTGCGGCGGCCCGACGAAAAGCATTCCCTCTATTGGGAATTCGCGACCGGGCTGCTGGCTGACATCGCCACGGATCTGGTCGGGCCGGATGTGGTGTTTCACCATTCGAAGCTGAACTTCAAATGGGGGGACGGCGAAGACCGGGTCGAATGGCATCAGGATATCCAGTTCTACCCGCACACCAACTACAGTTCCCTGACCATCGGCGCGTATCTCAGCGATGTCGGCCCGGATGACGGACCGCTGATGGTTCTGCCCCGCAGTCATGAGGGGCCGCTCTACGATCTTTATGGTGACGATGGGCGCTGGGCGGGGTGCCTGCGGCCCGATGACGTCGCGGCCTTGGATGCCAGCTCGGCTGCGACCTGTCCGGGACCGGCGGGCAGCATCACCATCCATAACTGCCGAACGCTTCATGCGACGGCCGCGACACGGACGCTGACCGGCCGCCCGTTGCTGTTGAACTGTTACAACGCGGTCGACGCTTTCCCCTATACGGCCGTTCCCGACAAGTCCCGCCATGCGGGGGCTGTCATTCGTGGTGAGCGGGCCCGCGTGGCGCATCACGATCCGCGTCCGTGCCCGATCCCGCCCGATTGGTCGGAAGGGTACACGTCCATCTTTGCCGCCCAGGTTGGGGAGGGCGGTTCCGGATAAGGTACCGGCCTTTAGAGTTGGCGCGGCGTTACGCGCGAAGGGGGGCTTTCACCTGCTGGCCCGGCTCCCGTCCGGCCTTGGACAGGGCCTGTTCCACGCTTTCCAACAGATCCGCCGTTGCGACCGGCTTGGTCAGATAACGGAAGAAGCCGGCCTGTTCGCCCTGCCGCTGTTCCGCCTCCGTGGCCGCGGCTGTCAGGGCGATGACAGGGGTTCGGGCCGTTTCCGGGTTGGATTGAAGGATTTCAAGCATGTCGGCGCCGTCGACGCCGGGCAGGTCGAGATCGATCAGGACAAGGTCCGGGCGGGCGGTTCGGGCGCGGTCCAGACCCAGTTCTCCGGTCGGGGCATCAAGCAGCGTCACGCCGGAATTGTGGCTTAGGATTTTGCGAACGAGATCCAGGTTGGCCGGGTTGTCCTCTATATACAGGATAACGCTGTTGTGCGTTTCGCCGTTTGCGGCATCGCCGTCGCCCTGTTCCGGTTGCGGCAGGACCATGATTTGTTCGGAAACCGAGAAGTCGAGCCAAAAGGTGGTGCCTTCTCCCTCGACGCTTTCGACGGTGATTTCACCGCCCATTTGGGTGACCAGGCGCTTGGTGATGGTAAGGCCGATCCCGGTTCCCTCAATCGCGCTGTTTTCCGCACCAAGCCGGTCGAAGGGATCGAACAGATTCTCCATGCGGGTTTCGGGAATGCCCGACCCGTTGTCCCGAACGCCGATCCGCAATGTACCTTCTGCGCTCTCTGCCCGCAGAATCCGAACGGCGCCGCCCTTGTTGTTGTATTTGATTCCGTTCGACAGAAGGTTCAGCAGGACCTGTTTGAAACGGGTCTTGTCGACCGCGATGGACGGTAGCGGGTTTTCGGTGATGAGGCTGGACACCGAAACGCCGCGTTTATCGCCGTGAGAGGCGGATAGGGCGACGCATTCGTCGATGACCGAGACCGGCTCGACCGGCTCAATCGTCAACGCGACCGTGTTCGCCTCGATCTTGGCGAGGTCCAGTATATCGTCGATCAGGGTCAGGAGGTGACGGCCGGCTTTCAACACTTGAGACAGCGAATCGCGCTGGTTTTCCGAAATGCTCTCCTTGTCGTTCACCATCACGAATTCGGTGAAGCCGATGATGGCGTTCAGCGGCGTGCGGAGCTCGTGGCTCATGTTCGACAGAAAATCGCTTTTCGCCTGGTTCGCTTGTTCCGCGTTGTATTGGGCTTGTTGCGCGGCGTCGATCGCGTTCCGCAGATCTGTGATGTCCTGATAAGTTTGGACGATCATCCCGTCATCAAGGGCGCGAAAGCTCACCTGGGTCCAGGCGTCTTCGTCCACGCCGCGTCTCTGATAGGTGGTGACGAAGCCGCGCTCCCCGCTCCGGACTCGGTTATTGAATTCACGGATCTTTACCTTGATCGCCTCCTCATGCTCCAGGCGGGCGCTCTGCGCCGCCTGCCGTTCGGTCAATGACAGATGCGGCGGCAGGCCCGTGAACCGTTCCGCCAGTTCGTTCGCCAGGACCGGACGGTTTTCGTCCTGAAACACGACGATGCCCTGCCCGACATTATCCAGAATAATCCGCTGCAGTTTCGCCTGTTCCTCGGCTTCCGCACGGGCGCGTTGCAGTTCCGCGTTCGCTTCATGGCGTTCGCGCACGGCGTCGCGCAGGGACAGCAGGGCGTTGCGGATCGTCTGCAACTCGTCCGGACCGACGGTTGGGACGGTGACCTTCGTGTCGCCCGACGCCAATACCTGCATCGCTTTCGAAAATTCCCGCAGCCGGCCGAAAACGGCGAGTTTCAGCAGCAGCCAGCCGATGAGGACGCTGCCGACCACCACGGCCGCGACAATCCCGAGCGCCCGGTCGCGCAGCACCGACACCGCGGCGTGGAATCCGGAAAGGTCACGGGTCAGGGTGGCGACGGCCCAGACTTCGCCGTCCGCCCCTTCAATGGGAACCCGTAAGGTTTCGAGCTCTGCGTCCTGTATGGCGGCCGTGTCCGCGTGGTCGCTGACGAACAGGGTTTCTCCGTTCACATCGATCAGACTGAACCGGCCCAGCAGGGCTGTCTCAATACCGTCCAGGTCGGATACCGGGTCTGTCACGAACTCAACGAAGCCGGCCACTTGGAACCCGCCGATGGGGGCGAAAGTGCTGATCAGCGGGCGTCCATCCTGGCTGCGCCACATCAGGGACTGGATCTTCCGCCGGCCGCCCCGGCTTCGGTTGCGCAGCCGTTCCATGAACGGGGCGAGGGTGGCGAGACTTTCTCCCGATCCCTTATCCGCCGAGGCGACGGTCGACAAAGTTGGGGCGTAGATCACGACATTCCTCAGCCGGACGCGTCCTTGCGCCACTTCCAGCGTATGCATCATTCGGTTCGCCGCGATCCTGGCGCGCTGCGGATCGTTTTCCTTCATGCCTCTGACCAGGGTGGAGAGGCGGGCCCATTCGTCGATGAAAGGGTGAACCTTGCGCTGATGCCTGTCCTCGATCTGCCGCCGCACAAGGTGTGACACGGTGGCGGCGGTAAAGGCGTTCTGATTTTCAATCGCGAACCGCTGATAGGTCGCCGTGACCCAAATCAGCGTGCCGGCGACGGCGCACGCCGACAGCAGCATGATCAGTATGAGAATTCGGCGGAGTGTCCAGGTCACATGGTTACTCGATCAAGATCGCTATCGTTCAACGGAACGGCATTGCGTAGTGAAGGCCTCCATCCTGCCAGAGCGCGTTTAACCCCCGCTCGATGGCCAGCGGTGTGCCGGGGCCGACATTCCGCTCGTAGACTTCACCGTAGTTCCCGACTTGGCGGATGATCCGTTCCGCCCAGTCCACCGGCAGGCCCAGTTGCAGCCCCATGTTGCCCGTGACCCCCAGCAGCCGTTGCACAGTCGGGTCCGATGAGTTCTTCATGGCGTCGATGTTCTGGGATGTGATGCCCGATTCTTCCGCCTGGACCTTGGCGAAAACAGTCCATTTCACAACATCGAGCCATTCGTCATCGCCATGTCGAACGACGGGACCCAGCGGCTCCTTCGAAATGATGTCCGGCAGGATCGTGTGTGCTGCCGGGTCGTCGAACTCGGTCCTGAAGGCGGCCAAAGCGGATCGGTCGTACGTCATGGCGTCGCATTTTCCGCGTTCATAGGCCGCCGCCGCATCGCGCGGATTCTCGAACTGAAGCGAGCGCAAGGACAGTTCGTTGGCGCTGAAATAATCATACAGATTCAGTTCCGTCGTGGTACCCAGGGAAACGCAGATCGCCGCCCCATCCAATTCCTTTGCGGATCGAAGGCCAAGGTCTGCCCGGACCATGAACCCCTGACCGTCGAAAAACGTGACGCCGGCGAAATTCAAACCCAGTGCGGTGTCGCGAACCAATGTCCAGGTGGTGTTGCGCGCCAAGACATCGACCTCGCCTGACTGAAGCGCCGTGAATCTCTCTTTGGGGGTCAGTTCGGTGAAAACGACTTTTTCCGCGTCGCCCAGGATGGCGGCGGCCACGGCGCGGCAGGTATCGACGTCCAACCCGGTCCAACGCCCGGATGAGTCGCGGATTGAGAAACCCGGCAGCCCCTGGCTGACGCCACAGGTGACAAATCCTCGGTCGCGGGTGTCCTGCAAGGTTCCTGCAAGAACTGCCGTAGAAAGCAGACTCCACAGAAATCCCGCCAAAAACAGGCGAACAACCGCAACCATCAAAAACTCTCCACACGCTCGTCCGGCCGGAGGCGGTACCCTGGGAAGCCGGATTTCATCCTATCCATTATTCCTCAGCCGGAAGCAAATATTATCAACCACTATTAACACGGATGGTGTCGGGACCGTAGCTCCTTCGCAATTCTGATAGGGAAATACTGTTTATTATGAGTTAATTCGGTGCGTTTGCCTACTCTGGCGCGATGGTTTGTGCGCGTATAACGAGAAGGACAGATAGGCGGAACGGGTCCCTGACTGCTTCATTCCGGGGTCCGCATATGTCCCATCGGAGAACATATCGAAAGAAACCGGCATCGATGGTGCGCTGAGGGTAAGTCCGCGATCGGACAAGCTGTCGGGGTTCAATAGCTCCGGATGCACGGCGTGCAGTTCCGAAACCAGTGTCTGGCTTTGCACAAAAAACTGCGGCGCAAGGTCGGGCACGGTGCTGATGTCGAAATGCCCGGACCCGGTTCTGTAATACGGAATGTGAACGGGCGCTTGAACGGTGAGGCCGTCGGGAAGGACCAGCACGGCCTTGAGCCGCGCGCCGGATTGAATAGCGGCGCGGACAGCGTCCGTCTCAACCGGATCATGGTGCGTCGACGTCCATAAAAGCTCCATGTCGTCGCGAACGGTGAATTGGAATCGTTCATACATGCGCAGATGCATCACACGGGCGGACACGGAACCGGACCGCAGGCTTTCGGCAAAAGACTGATGCCTCAGGACGGCATAGACCGGCGCGGTGTTCGTATAGGCGAACGCCGTCATGGCGCCGTCGACACTCTGTCCCGAAAACAGCGAACCCCGGTGACCGGTCATCCCCCAGACCGCGGAGTCCATCATGAACAGGTAATTCATGGGCAGACATTCCAGATAGGGATCTTGCGGCAAAGCCAGGGAGTCCAGGTCGGTACGCGGCTCCATAACCGTAAACAGCGAGGCGCCTTGGGCCAACGCGCGCAGATCTTCGTCGGAGATGGCATAGCTGAACATGATGCGACCATAGACACCCTTATGGACCTCCGCAAAGGACGTTGGCGAAACACGGGCGGGCGCTGGCGGGCGTTCGGTATTTGTGTCTTGGGGCGCGGGACCTTTAAACTGAAAGGGAAATCAGAACACAGTCCGGAGGTCCGCATGCCGTTCACCATCATTCCCGAGTTCAAGGTCAAGGAAGACAAGATCGACGCGTTCAAGACCGTCATTAAACAGCATGCGCACAATTCCTTTACCAAGGAAGAGGGGTGCCTGGGCTTCGAATGCGCGCAGGACCAGGACGATCCGACCCGCTTCTTCCTGTGGGAGACTTATGTCGATGAGGCCGCGTTGGACGTGCACCGCGCCAGCGATCACTTCGCCTGGTATTCCGAACAGGCCGCCCCGCTTGTGGAACCTGGCGCGGACGGGCGTTTGCCGCAATCGATCATCCGGTGCGACCGAGTGGCCTCCGGCCGAGACGATTGAACGGACATGGCCGGGCCCGATGAAACGGCGGCGCCGTTCGCGAAACGGATGCAGGGCGAGCATGTCCACATCGTCGGGGGTGGCAGCGGCATAGGGTTCGCGGTGGCCGAAGCGGTTGTTGCGAACGGCGGCCGCGTTACGCTTTCCAGCCGCGATGCGGGTAAACTGGCTATGGCCGCGGGCAAGCTTGGCGGCGCGCCCGCCGCTGTCGGCCTGCCGTTCGACATGACCGATGAAAACGCGGTCAAATCCGCGTTCGCAACGCAGCCAGACAGTAGCATCGATCACTTGGTGATCAGTGCCTCCAGCGCCGTTCACGGCCGTTTCGACATGCTGGAGACAGAACCCGTGCGCGGCATGTTCGACGCGAAATTCTTCGGACCCTATGTCACCGCGCGCGAGGCGCTGCCGAAACTGAAAGAAGGCGGCTCCATCACCCTGTTTTCCGGCGTCTTGAGCAGGAAGCCGGGCATGAACTGTTCCGGGTTGGGCGCGGTCAACAGCGCGGTCGAGGGATTGACGCGGGCGCTGGCCCTGGAGCTGGGGCCAAGGCTTCGGGTCAACTGCTGCTCGCCCGGCATGGTCCGGTCCGAGGCGTATGACAAAATGCCCGAGGAAAAACGCGACAGAATGTACGAGGAGACCGGGCGGTCGTTGCCCGTCGGGCGTGTCGGCTTCGTGCAGGAGGTCGCTGACGCCGTTCTGTTTCTGATGCACAATGGCTATACGACCGGCGTCGTGATGGATGTCGATGGCGGGCATATGGTTCGGCAGTACGCCTGACCGGGGACCGCACGCCTGCAACCCCCCTCGCTTTGTCGCCGGCGTCGCGATATAGGAGGGGGACTAAGCCTCCCCACATTGCTGTTCGGGGGCTCTCCTAAAGGATAGACCGGATGCCCGAGACCGAGGTGGACGCTAACGGCGCGTCACCCGAACGCGCTGTTCCGCTACCGGAATTCATCGCCTTGATGGCGCTGATGATGTCGTTGGTGGCGCTTTCCATTGATGCGATGTTGCCCGCCTTGCCGGATATCGGCGCGGATCTGGATGCACTGGCGGAAAATGAGACCCAGCTTGTCCTTTCCGCGCTGTTCGGCGGTCTGGCGATCGGTCAGCTCTTCTACGGACCGCTGTCCGATTCCATAGGCCGCCGCCCGGCGGTCTATATCGGTGCGGCGATCTTTGCCGCTGGCAGCCTGTGCGCCATTTTCGCCCAGGATTTCACCATGATCCTGATCGGACGCGCGTTGCAGGGGCTGGGTGCGGCGGGCAACCGCATCATTATCGTGGCCCTGATCCGCGATTGCTATGAAGGGCGGGCGATGGCCCGGATCATGTCCTTCATTCTGTCGCTGTTCATTCTGATTCCGATTATCGCGCCGGCGTTGGGACAGGTGATCCTCTGGGTCTCGGACTGGCGGATGATCTTCATTGCGCTGCTTGCGATCTCCATTGCCTCCATCGTCTGGTTCGCCCTGCGGCAACCGGAAACGCTGCCGCCGGAAAATCGCCGGCCTCTCTCCGTTCCGGTTGTTTTCGACGCCTTTACCGAAGCGGCCACCAACCGCGTGACGTTCGGCTATACCATGGCGACGGGGATGATCTTCGGATGCTTTCAGGGGTATCTTGTTTCGTCGCAGCAGATCTTTCAGGAAATCTATCTGGCCGGCGATTGGTTCGCGGTCTATTTCGCGATCCCCGCCGTGGCGTTTGGAATCGCGGGCTTCTTCAACGCGCGCCTTGTCATGCGCTACGGTATGCGCCGGATGATCCGGGTCGCCTTGGCCGCCGTGATCGCGACATCCGCCGTGTTCGGAACGTTCGGTTTCTTCGCCGCCGGGGTGCCGCCGCTGACCGCGCTGCTTGTATATCTGAGCGGCGTGTTCTTCTGCATGGGACTTTTGTTCGGAAATCTGAACGCGGTTGCGATGGAGCCCATGGGCCATATCGCCGGATCGGCTTCCGCCTTCATCGGATTTGTCTCCACCCTTGTCTCGATTGTCTTCGGCCTGCTGATCGGCCAGTCCTTCAACGGTACTGTTCTGCCGATGGTGACAGGGTTTGGGGTTCTGTGCGCGGTGGCGTTCGGCATCGGTCTGTGGGCCGACAGGGACAATCCGCCCGGTCCTGTGACCCCGTGACGAAATTGTTTGTCCGCCGGGCCCGATTGCCTGCCGGGGCGGGAGGCGATAGGCAAGGGGACCGCGGGGACGCGACAATCATCAAGCAAAGGAAACACAAGCCATGCCCATGCTGATTCAATGTACGGACAAGGAAGGTCACCTGCAGCTGCGGCTCGACAATCGGCCGACGCATCTTGCCTATCTGGAAGAGAACAAGGCGAAGCTGCTTGCCGGCGGCGCGATCATGGGACCCGACGGCAACCCGGCCGGCAGCGTGCTGATCGTCGACACCGACGATGCGGCGGAAGCGCAGAGCTTCGCCGACAACGATCCGTTCAGCAAAGTGGGGCTGTTCGAAACGGTGACGGTTACGCCGTGGCGCATGGCGTTCTTCAATTACGAGAACAAACTCTAGGAAACAGGGTGGGTGTTCCCGGCGGGCGGCCGCCCGTCGGGAATGTTCCGAACGCGAAGGGGTGTGAAGCAGATGGGATCGAACCTGAGGACCGGCGGGCGCATTCTGGTCGACGCGTTGGCGTCGCACGAGGTTGAGTTCATGTTCGGCGTGCCGGGCGAGAGTTATCTGGCGGTTCTGGACGCGCTGCACGACACCCCGCAGATCCGGTTCGTCAACGCCCGTCAGGAAGGCGGGGCGACGATGATGGCCGACGCCTACGGCAAGCTGACCGGAAAGCCGGGCATCGCCGTGGTGACGCGCGGCCCGGGCGCGACCAACGCGTCGTCCGGCGTTCACGTCGCCTTCCAGGACTCGACGCCGATGATCCTGCTGATCGGTCAGGTCGGGCGCGATATGGTCGAACGGGAAGCGTTCCAGGAAATCGACTATCGCCGGATGTTCGGACAAATGGCCAAGTGGGTGGCCGAGATCGACGATCCCGCGCGCATTCCAGAATTCATCAACCGCGCGTTCCACACCGCGACATCGGGCAGGCCGGGTCCGGTCGTCCTGAGCCTGCCGGAAGATATGCTGACTGAAGCGGCGGAAGCGGTGGACCTGGCCGCCTATGCGCCGTTGCAGGCGCATCCGGGTGACGCCCAGATTGCGGATCTGCGGACCCGCCTGATGGCTGCGGAAAGACCGTTCATGATCGTGGGCGGCGGCGGCTGGTCGGCTGAAGCCTGTGCCGACATCCTGCGCTTTGCCGAGGTGCTGCATCTGCCGGTCGGCGTTTCCTTCCGCTGTCAGGATTATTTCGACAATCGCCACCCGAACTATGCCGGCCATGTGGGCATCGGCATCGACCCGGAACTGGCGGCCCGGATAAAAGGCGCGGATCTGCTGATCGTCGCCGGCGCCCGGCTGGGCGAGATGACGACCGGGGGCTATTCGCTGATCGATATCCCGCGCCCAAAACAGACCCTGGTGCATGTCTATCCGGATGCGGCGGAGATTAACCGCGTCTATGACGCCGATCTTGGAATAGTGAGCGGGATGGCCGAGTTCGCACGGGCAGCAAAGCGGATGGCGAGCCCCGTGGGCGGCGCGCCCTGGTCCGGGGAGGCGGAGAAGGCGCATGAGCGATACCTGGCCTTCTCGACGCCCACGGAACAGCCGGGCGATGTGAATATGGGCGAGATTGTCCAGTTCCTGGATGAACGGCTGGGCCCGGAGGCGATTTTCTGCAATGGCGCGGGGAATTACACGATCTGGGTGCACCGCTTCCGCCGCTACCGGAACTACCGGACGTGCCTTGCGCCGACCAGCGGGTCGATGGGATACGGTCCGCCTGCGGGCGTGGCTGCGAAGCTGGCCCGGCCCGACGCCCCCGTGGTGGTATTCGCAGGCGACGGATGCTTTCAAATGACGGGACAGGAACTGGCCACGGCGGTGCAATACGACCTGCCGGTTCTGTATATCGTCGTCAACAACAGCATGTACGGCACCATCCGCATGCACCAGGAGAGGGAATATCCGGCCCGCGAGAGCGGCACGGCGCTGCACAATCCCGATTTCGCGAAATTGGCCGAAGCATGCGGTGCGTTCGGTTCGGTGGTCGATAAGACGGAGGATTTCGCCGACGCTTTCGACCGGGCGGTCGCCAGCGGCAAGGCGGCCTTGATCGAAGTGCGTGTCGATCCGGAAGCCCTGACACCTGCGGCGACCCTGTCGGGTACGCGGGAAAAGGCGTTGGCGGGTCAGTCCTAGAGCTTGCCACCTTTACTTGGAATCAACTGAGATCGCTTTTCCGTTCAGCCGGCGACGTCCTCCGGCTGGCCGGCAAAGCGAGAGAAGGCGGTCTTTGCAACCTTTCGGACCGCGTCAACCGCCGCTTGCGATGCGTCCAGCATCGCCGCGCAACGCCTTCCTAGCCGAAAGGCTGCAAAGACCGTCTCAGTGGTTCCAAGTAGAGGTGACAGGCTCTAAGCCGAGTTCTTAATCAGGTCCCGGATCAGAAACCGGGCCGGGTGCACGGCGTCGATCAGGTCGCTGGGCAGGGGTAAGGGCGTGCCCGCAATCCGGTCCGCCAGCAGTTCCGCAAGCAAGGGTGCGAACTGATAACCGCGCGCGCCGAGGCCGCTTAGAATATACAAACCCCGCCGGTAGCGCGCCGGCGGGTACTCTTTCCAGTGTTTGCCCTGATGCAGGTCGGGATAGTCCGCCCGGTAGGCCGTGCGGTCGGGGATCGGTCCGGCCACAGGAAGCCGGTCCGGTGTGGTGGCCCGCAGGCCGACCCACCCGTCTTCCGCCGCCGGTATGCCGACATCGTAATGGGCGGCGAACGTTGCCGCATAGCGCCGGTGGTCCCCTGCGGACCATGTCTGCCAAGTGGAATCCTCATCCGGACGGCGCAGTTCATCGAAACTGCTGCCCAGAATGCGCCCCGTCGATCCATCGGGCAGGGTGAGCGCCGGTGTGATATAGCCGTCGAAACTGGACGATCCGGCGGGGAGCGTATCCGGTAGATGCCGCAGGAAGCTGACCTGCCCGCGGCTGGGCCGGATATTCAGCCAGGGCGCGTCCAGCAGGCGGCCGCTCCACCCCCCGGCGGCGACGATCACGGCATCGCCTTCCCAGAATGTATTCCCGTCCGGCCCTTCCAGACGCCAACCCGCTTCTGTCGCGTGGAGGGCCGAGACGGCCCATTGCGCGATCTCCGGCGCGAGCGCCGCCTTCACCGCGTCCGTATCGAGCGCGCCGGACCCGCCGAAGACCTGCACCGGCGATCCGCCGGCGGTGTCGAGCGCCAGGATATCGTTCGGCCACCCGAGGCCCGCAACGGTGCGTTCCGCGCGGGTTTCGTCCTTGAGCGCGAGGCGCGCGCCGCGCGGTTCGCACCATATCGCGGCGGGCAGGCTGTCATAGCTTCGCAGAGCATGCAGAAAGGCGCTGGCGTGCAATCGGCCGGCGGGGGTCGGCTGAACATGCAGTTTTGGGACGAGCAGCGCCGCAGGGTTGCCGGTCATGCCGCCCGCCGCGCCCGCCTTGTCGAAAAGATCTGCGACGATCCCCCGCTCTTGCAACGCCTTGTTCAGCCATTGACCGGCAATCCCGCCGCCGACGATGGCGACCGATTTGGCGGGGGGAGTGTCGTGCGCCGGAATGGAGAACCAGGGGGCGCTGGCGGGACGCGCGGCGGGCGGGCCGGTCATGACGCCGACCAGCCGGTCGCGCTTGCCCGCGAAGCCCGGACGCTTTTCCATGGCGAAGCCCGCCGCCGACAGGGCGCGGCGGACCGCGCCCGCCGCCGTATAGGTGACGACCGCGCCGCCGGGACGGGTGCGTTCGGCAATGTCGCGCAGCGTGTCCGCCGACCACATGTCCGGATTCTTGGCCGGGGAAAATCCGTCCAGATACCAGGCGTCCATCCGGGCGGTCAGTTTCGGCAAAACCTCTTCCACAGGGCCGAAGAGCAAAGTGAGCTTTACCCTGCCGTCATCGAGGGAGAGCCGGTGATAGCCCGCATGCCGAATGGGATAGTGCGCCGTGAGGGCCCGTGCGAGAGGCTTCAAGCCGGGAATGTCGAAATAGGGTTCCAACGCCGCGGCCATCTCGTCGCGGGTCAGGGGGAAACCCTCGATACTGGCGAAGTGGAGTTGCGCGGATTGCGGTGCGGTCCGCCGCCAGGCGGCCCAGGTCATCAGGAAATTGAGGCCCAGCCCGAACCCGGTTTCGCCGATGCAGAACGTGTCCCGGCCGCGCCAGACATCCGGCGCGCCGATAGCCTGCAGAAAGACCAGGTCGGTTTCCTCGGCCGCTCCCGCGGCGGATGCGTAGCCGTCATCGTAGCGTGAGGAGCGCGGCCCTTTGGGGCCGGAAAGATCCAATCCTGGATCGGGAAGGCGCGGCCATGCCTTCGGCGCGCCGGTCATGCCTTACGCGTCATCCAGGCGCTTCTCGATGTCGATGATCAGTTCGGTGACTTCGGCCAGCCTTTGCTTCACCGCGGCCAGTTTTCCGCGCAGCAAGGCTTCGTCATTGTCGCCTTCCATGAACTCGTCCTCGCGGCCTTCCAGCAGCCAGGGCGCAGTGACATTCAGCATGCCCGCCATCATGACGATCTGGTTGGCCCGCGGCGCACGCCGGGCTTTTTCCCAGCCGCGCACGGTCTTTGCGGTCACGCCCAGCTTCTTGGCGAATTCCTCCGCGGTCAGGCTCGCCCCTTTACGGGCGATACGAATGCGCGCGCCCAGTTGCTCCTGGGTCAGACTGTCGGCTTTTTCCAATGTCTTCTTCATCGCTTGCCCCCAATTTCAATTGCGTTACGCCGCGACGCCATACGGCTGCGCCCAGGCCAAGCCGTCCTGCGTCCGGCCCGCCGGTCTGTATTCGCACCCGATCCAACCCCGATATCCCAACTCTTCCAGCACCTTCAGAAGATAGGGATAGTTCACTTCACCCAGATCCGGTTCGTGCCGGTCCGGATTTCCGGCTATCTGCACATGTTCCACGGCGCCGATCAAAGCGGCCGCCCGTTTCGCCAGATCGCCTTCGCTGATCTGGCAGTGATACAGGTCGAATTGCAGCCGCACATTCTCCGCATCCACCGCCTCTATCACCGCCATCGCCTGGTCCGTTGTGGCCAGGAAATAGCCCGGTATGTCGCGCTGGTTGATGGGTTCTATGCACAGCGTGACCCCATCTAGCGCAGCGCGCGCGGCCGCACGCTTCAGATTCGCGACATAGGTTTCGGTCGTTGCGCCATGCTGGCGCATACCGGCCATACAGTGGACCCGCGGGCAGTTCAGGACCTTGGCGTAGGAAAGGGCCTTTTCCAGCGCCGCATCGAAGTCGGCCTCGCGTCCCTGCAGGGCGGCGAGCCCGCGCTCTCCCGCATCCCAATCGCCGGGCGGCAGATTGAACAGCGCCTGTGTCAGGCCGTGGGATTGCAGTTGTTCGGCGATGGCTTCGGCCGGGAAGTCGTAGGGGAAAAGATACTCCACACCCTTGAAGCCGCAGGCGGCGGCTGCGCCGAAGCGGTCCAGGAACGGGACCTCGTTGAACATCATGCTCAGATTGGCGGCCAGTTTGGTCATCGGTGAATCCGTTAGTTGGGAAAACGCTGTTTCAGTTCGGCGACCTGTTCGCAGGTCAGCGGGCGCACGGGAATGCCGCGCAGCATCATGTGGAGCTTGGCGGTTTCCTCCAGCTCTTCCATCGCGCCGACCGCGTCGCGCAAGCTCTTGTCCGCCACGACAGGGCCATGGTTGGCCAGCAGGCACGCCTTGTGATCTTTGAAAACCTCCCGCATGGCGTCCGCCAAACCCATGTCGCCCGGGGGAAAATAGGGGACCATCGGCAGCGTACCGATCCGCATGACGTAGTAGGCGGTCAGCGGCGGCAGGGCGTTCTTTGGGTCCGTCTCCTGCATCACCGACAGGGCGACGGAATGGGAGGAATGCAGATGCACCACCGCCTCCGTCCCGGGCCGAACTTCGTAAACCGCCATGTGGAGAAAGGATTCCTTGGTCGGTTTGTCGCCGGAGACATGGATGCCGTCCGGCGCGAGTTTCGCCAAACGGTCGGGCTCCAACTCGCCCAGCATGGAGCCTGTCGGCGTCATCAGCCAGCCGTCGTCCAGGTGTACGCTGATATTGCCGGACGATCCCGGCGTGAGGCGGCGGTCGAACATCGACCGGGCCAGGCTGCAAAGCTCCGTGCGGAGCGCCGCTTCGTCGCGCATGGTCACAGCACCCCAAAAGCTTTTTCGAAAAAGTCGGCCGTGCCGAAGTTGCCGGACTTCATGGCGAGCGCGATCGGGTCCCGTTCGACGCTGGCCGTCCAGGGAACGCCCGGATCGATCTGCGGTCCGATACGCAGCGCCCGGACGTCGAGCGCCTTGACGACCGCGCCGGACGTCTCGCCACCCGCCGAAACGATACGCCGCGCGCCCCGTGCATACAGGCCGGACGCCGTGGCGGCCAGAATGCCTTCCATCAGGCTGCCCGCCTCGTCGCGCCCGATACGGTCCTGCAGGGCGCGGACCTGTTCCGGCGCGGCGGTCGCGGAGACAAGCACCGGCGTCTCCCCGAGTTTGTCCCGCGCCCAATCCAGAATATCGTCGGCCAGGCCCACGCCCTTCTCCACGGCGTCGTCCGGCACAATCTGCCAGACCGGAACGCGGCCCTGCATATGGGTGACCTGTCCCCGGGTCGCTTCGGAACATGACCCGGACAGGATCGCGGCATGTCCGGCGACGGGCGGCAGGGCGTCGGCTTGAATGCCGTTCGGCAGCAGGCCGGCGGCGCGGAAATTGTCGGGCAGCCCCATGGCGATGCCGCTGCCGCCGGTCACCAGTTTCAGATCCCTGCAGGCATGGCCGATTTCGATCAGGTCCCGGTCCGTTGCGGCGTCGACAATGGCGTGACGGACGCCGCCCGCCGTCAGGGCGTTCAGGCTCTCCCGGATCTTCGCGGCCCCCTGCGAGACGGCGGTTTCGGCAATCAGGCCTACTTTATGCGGCGTCTGGCGGCTCAACACCCGGACCAGATTGGGATCCGTCATCGGCGTAAGCGGATGGTTCCGCATGCTGGATTCCGACAGCAGCACGTCCCCGACAAATAGATAGCCATTGAAGATCTGACGCCCGTTTTCAGGAAAGGCGGGACAGAAGATCGTCGTGTCGCCGCCGGCCGCCTCCAGCAGCGCGTCCGCGACCGGGCCGATATTGCCGTCGTCGGTGGAATCGAAGGTCGAGCAGTATTTGAAGAAGGTTTGTCTGACGGAACGGCCCTCCAGCCAGCGATAGGCTTCCAGCGACTGCGCGATGGCGTCCGACGCCGGGATGCTGCGGCTTTTCAGGGCGACGACGACAGCGTCGATATCGTCCAGTTCCAGGTCGTCCGGCGGAATGCCGATGGTCTGCACGGTGCGCATGCCGGATTTGACCAACGTGTTGGCCAAATCGCTCGCGCCTGTGAAATCGTCTGCAATCGCGCCCAGCAACAACGGCATCTGTACCCCTCTCCCGTCAATTCGGCGCGAAGCATACACACTGAGCCGGTTTGCAAAAGGGGGGAGTCAGCCCTCTATCATCGCGGCCAGGGTATCGACCCTGTCGGCTTCCCCATGGGGCTTGTCCCAGCGAATCCGGTGAATGCGGGGAAAGCGCATCGCCACGCCGGATTTGTGACGCTTTGAGCGGTGGATGGCGTCGAAGGCGACTTCGAACACCAAACCGTATTCGACCGCGCGGACCGGACCGTAGCGTTCGGTACTGTGATCGCGGACCCATTTGTCGAGACGGCGCAACTCTTCGTCCGTAAAGCCGGAATAGGCCTTGCCGACCGGAACCAGTTCCTCTTCGCCCTCCGCGCCGATGCGCCAGCAGCCGAAAGTGAAGTCCGAGTACAGCGACGAGCGGCGGCCATGACCGCGCTGCGCGTACATTAAGACGCAATCGGCCAGAAAAGGATCGCGCTTCCACTTGAACCACGGCCCTTTCGGCCGGCCGGCGACATAGGGGCTGTCCAACCGCTTCAGCATCAACCCCTCGATCCCGGCGTCGCGTAGCCCGTCCCTGATTTCCGCAAGCGCATTCCAATCCGTGAAGGGCAGAGTGGGGGAAAGGTCGAGGCGGTCCGGCGCAGCTTGCGCATACCAATCTTCCAGCCGTTCGCGGCGCTGGGAGAGGGGAAGGGCGCGCAGATCCTCCCCGTTGAGGAAGAGAATGTCATAGGCCCTGATATGGGCCGGATGCTCGGCCAGCATCTTCCGCGAGACGGTCTTGCGGCCAAGCCGCTGCTGCAGGTCGTTGAACCCGGCGGTGATCCCGTCGCGCACCACCAGCAGTTCGCCGTCCAGCACCGCATCGAAGCGCGCCGCCTCGACAATATCGGGAAAGCTGTTACCGATATCCTCCCCGGTCCGGGAATACAGGCTGGCCGACGCGCCGTGGGCGTTCAACTGAACGCGGATGCCGTCCCATTTCCATTCCGCTGTGAATTCCGTCGGATCGAGCGTTGGAAGCGCCGCCTCCTCCAGCGGGTTGGCCAGCATCATCGGATGAAAGACCAGCCTGTCGTCGATGACCGGCTTTTCAGCCGAGCCGTCCAGCCAGGCGAAGAGTTCCCCGTAGGGCGGCGTCAGGCCGAACCAGATTTCCTCCACCTCTTCGACCACGACCGGGCCGAGGCGCGCCAGAGCGGTCCGCGCCAACCGCGCGGAGACACCGACGCGCATGCCGCCCATCGCGAGCTTCAAGAGTGCGAAACGCTCGCCGGGGGGAAGCCTGTCCATCCAACCCGCGATCAGTTCCGCGGCCTTGGGCCGGGTGGCGCTGCGCAGCGCGTTGACCACGTCGCCGAGGGGCGGACTGTCTTCCCCCGCCGCGCCGCTGTCGGGCCAGATCAGCGACGCGGTTTCCGCCAGATCGCCGACGAAGTCGTAGGAAAGCCGAAACAGAACCGGATCGACCCGGTCTTCCAGCAGTCCGCGGATCAGGGACGGCGTGGCCTGCCGCAGGGACAGGCCGCCGGTCAGAGAGGCCAGCGCCCAGCCGCGGTCCGGGTCCGGCGTTTCCCGGAAATAGCGTTCCAGCAGGGCCAGCTTGGCGTTCCGGGACGGGGTGAAGACAAGCCCTTCGAGCAGGGCGGCATAGGCTTTCACGACCCTTCTTCCTCCCGCCCGGCGACGGAAAGCGCTTCGGCTTCGATTCCTTCGGTCCGGATATGGTGGACCAGCGCTTCCTCGCGCCCGTGGGTCACCCAGATGGTTTCCGCCCCGACATCCTTTACGGTGGCGGTCAACTCGTCCCAGTCGGCGTGATCGGACAGAACCAGGGGCAGTTCCACACCGCGCTGTTTGGCGCGCTGGCGGACCATCATCCAGCCGGATGCGAAGACGCGGACCGCGTTTCCGAAGCCGCGCGACCAGCGGTCGTTCAAGGCGGATGGCGGGCACAGGACGATGCCGCCCTTCAGATCCTGTTTCTTCACTCCCTCCAGGGTGCGCAGTTCTCCCAAATCCAGCCCGTGGGCGCGGTACAGGTCGCAGAGCGCCGCCATCGCCCCATGCAGATAGATCGGCAGGTCATAACCGGCCTCGCGCAACAGCATCAGCAACCTTTGCGCCTTGCCCAGCGCATAGGCGCCGAGCAGGTGTGTGCGGTCCGGGAACAGATCCAGCGATTTGATCAGCTTCGCGACCTCTACCCTGTCCGGCGGATGGCGGAAGACCGGCAGGCCGAAGGTCGCTTCGGTGATGTACAGGTCGCAGGACGCGACCTCGAACCCGGCGCAGGTCGGGTCGCGGCGGCGCTTGTAATCGCCCGAGACGACCACCCGCGCGCCCTGCTGTTCGATCAGGACCTGGGCGCTGCCCAGGACATGGCCGGCCGGCAGCAAGGTCACGGATACGCCGGACAGAGACACCTTATCCCCATAATCCGCCGTCTGAAGGACGCCGATCCGGTCCGCGCCGAACCGGCTTTCCATGATCCGCGCCGTCGGTGCGGTGGTCATGACCCTGGCGTTGCCCGGGCGGGCGTGATCCGCATGGCCGTGGGTCACCACGGCGCGGTCGACGGGCCGGTGCGGGTCTATGAAGAAATCTCCAGCCGGACAATACAGGCCCTCCGGGCGGAGCTGGAGGACCTTTCGGGCATCCATCATCGGTCGCGGTCCCCTGTCCGGTTGGCGGGTTGGCCGGGAATCTGCATAGGCTGACGCCGGAACAGCGGAGCGGCTGAGGAGGCAATCATGCAGGGAGAAGCGCGGTGACGGCGCATCCGAAATTGTCGCCCACGGCGCGGCGCGTTGTGGTGACCGGCGGGTCGGGTTTTCTGGGCTCTCACCTCTGCGCGAAACTGCTGGCGCGCGGCGATGAAGTGCTTTGTGTCGACAACTACTATACAGGCCGCCGGGCCCTGATTGCCGACCTGCTGGACGATCCGCGGTTCGAAGTGCTGCGCCATGACGTTACGTTTCCGCTCTATGTCGAATGCGACGAGATCTACAATCTGGCCTGTCCCGCATCCCCGATCCACTACCAGCGCGACCCGGTGCAAACCACCAAGACCAGCGTGATCGGCGCGATCAATATGCTGGGCCTGTCAAAACGGTGCCGCGCCCGGTTCTTTCAGGCCTCCACCAGCGAGGTCTATGGCGATCCGGACATCCACCCGCAGCCGGAGGGCTATACCGGCAACGTCACCTCCATCGGGCCGCGGGCCTGTTACGATGAAGGCAAGCGATGCGCCGAAACGCTCTGTTTCGACTACCGCCGGCAGAACCGTATCGACGCGCGGGTGGCGCGCATCTTCAACACATACGGTCCGAACATGCATCCGGACGACGGGCGCGTGGTATCGAATTTTATCCTGCAGGCCCTGCGGGGCGATCCGATCACGATTTTCGGCGACGGCGGCCAGACCCGCTCCTTCTGTTATGCGGACGATCTGATCGAGGGGATCGTCGCCCTGATGGAACTGGATCCGGTCGAGGATTTCGGGCCGGTCAATCTCGGCAATCCGCATGAAATCACCATTCGGGAACTGGCGGAAACGGTCGTGGAGATGACCGGATCGCGGTCGAAGATCGATTTTCAGCCCTTGCCGCAGGACGATCCGCTGCAACGCTGCCCCGACATTTCGCGCGCCCAATCGATCATGGACTGGCGGCCCAAAACGTCCCTGGCGGACGGTCTGGAAAGAACCATCGCCTATTTCGAGGATTATCTGAAGGACGCCTAGAGTCCACAGGACCTAGCGCAGGACGCCGGTTTCGATCAGCGCGTCTGCGTGCCGGTTCATGAAACGCTCCAGATGGCCGAGCTGTCGGGTGCGCAGGTCTTCCCGGACGAACAGCTTCAGGTTCATTTTGCGCGACATGCCCTGAACGCCCACTGTCAGTTCGCCATCGACATGGCGGTCGCCGGCGGAAGTGGCGTGAACGAAACGCGCGGCCCCGCCGCCTGATGCATCGACATCGTCGAGCAGCGAGCCGTGGGCGTTCCATTCGGCGGTGTCCAGCACCGCGACGCGGCCGGGGGCTTCGTAGGCCAGGCTGTTGAAGCTATTCTGCTCGAATAGCAGCCAGACATGCTGTTTCAGCACCAGGTCGCGCCATGCCTGCGCGAACGCCGGATCGACGCAGATGATGAAGCCGGTGTTGAGATACGCCTGATCCCCCGCGATCCCGCGCGCCGCAAGCTGTTCCGCGAAAGGGGCCACGTCCCGGTCGCGGCCGCGCCATGCCTCTATGAAGGCCGACAGGCTGTAGCCGCAATCGTCGGGGCAAAGGGCGGCGCTTCGCCCGGTTTGTCTGAGGTCGGCTGCGGTCCGGGCCACGCCGTCGTTGAAGGGGGCGAGCGGGATGATGTCCGCGTCGATCCAGACGAAACCGCGTTCCGCGACCGTGTCGCCGGGCAGGTAATCCGCCATCGCCGCCTTGGCATACCAGGGGTGATCCTTTCCGGCGAGGAAGGCCGGTTTCGGCAACAGCCAACCCATTCGCCCGAAAAAGCGGGCGACGGGCGGGCTGAAGCCGAAATCGCAGATTTTCAGATCGATTGCCGGTTCGTGTTCCGCCACCGCGTCGAGCAGCATGAACAGATTGGCGAGGAGGTGGTCGTCGGCGCCGGTGATATAGCAGGGCGGGGTGGAGGCGCTCATCGTACCGGCCGGACGGGGAGGGGACGGTCCGGGCCGTCCCCTTCAAGGATTGCGCTGCTCGTCTCGTCTACGCGACGTTCTTGCTGGAGTCTTCGCTGGACCCACGCCGATAGGCGATGGCGCAATGGCTCTCGCAATAGGGTTTGCCGGGCGTCGCCGGCTTGCCGCAGAAACGGAAATCGTCCTGGCCCGGATGGCCGATGGGCCACTGGCAGGTACGCGCCATTTTGCTGAGGTCGATGGGCGCTTCTTCGCGCTTGATCGGCTGCGGGCGGGAAGACAGACCCAACCGGTGCGCCTTGCCGATGACGGCGTTGCGGGTTACGCCGCCCAGACGCTCTGCGATCTGGCGCGCGGTGTAGCCGTTTTTCCAAAGCCCTTTAAGGGTCTCGACCCGTTCTTCAGTCCATTCCATATCGCCTACCCCCTTCCAGTGATTCGCTACGGAAACGGTCGGATTCTACGACAGCCACAATATATCACGGATGGGTATATATGTGGTGTTTTCCGGCTCTGGGCGCACAATATACAGCGGATTTCTGCGCGACAACATCATTATCTAGCGTATGGGCATCCGATCCACCCCACATCTGGGGACAAGTCTGTGGACCGATTCGGAGTTTCCGTGAGATTCCAATATGATTCCCCGGATGCATGCGGCGGCAAAAAAAAATCCCGCAATCCAGTGCGGGAGGGGCCGCCGCCGGACCCACCGGCAGGAACACACCCCGGCCGGTCAATCGTGACGCGTAACCTGGCCCAGCGACTTCCAATCGGGCCGCGTTGCGACGTCCTTCGATCCGCAGCCGCTGCACCGCAAGCGCGCGCCGATTTCAGGCACCGGAAAGGCGGGACCCAGTTCCACCGTCAGCCGCGCACTGTCCAGAGACGCATTATGACCGCACCGGTTACACCAGCAGAAAATCCCGACATCTCGGTCGAGCAGGTCGCCCAACCGGGTGGCTGTTCTCTCGCTGTCGCGCGCGCGCAGGGCGGTGTGTTTCAAGCGGCCCATCGTTCCGTCCAGGTATGAACATTCAATATTCCTACATAATGTTCTTATTTTGTTCTGTAAATGTTTTTGTTCGAACGGATGCGCGCGCCCATGTCGGAGGGCGCGAGAAAAGCTGAAAAACTGCAGTAGTCAGGATCAGGCGTGCTGAGGGACGAGATGCAGCGGCTTGTCGAAAATCTTCAGCGCTTCGGCAAGGTTCCGGGACTTCGCCAGGATCCGCCTGCCGCTCATCACCAGATATTCGACGCCCTTGCCGGTTCCCCGCTTGGCGACGGAGAAGACCGGAGTCTCGTAACTGTGCCGGAAGATCGAGAACACGGCGACGGGGCCCTGCTGATCGATGGCGTAGTCTTTCCATTCGCCGCGGGCGACGCGAAGGGAATACACGTTGAGGAGGGTGCGCAGTTCCGTGCGGTCGAAACGTATGCGATGGTTCTTATGGCGGCGGCGGTATTCCCGCAAATCGATCAGATTGGTCATCGGGCAACGGCTCCGTCACCGCTGCCGGCCTGTCGACTTTCTTCGTTCTGCGCCAAACCGCACCTCCCACCGTTTGAGGTTCACCAGTATATCGGCCTGATTGACGGTGGGAAGCCCAATTGTGACGGTTTGCTTACTTAGAGTAGGGGATCCTGCCGTGCCGGCCTTAGTTGACCTGCTGTGCCCCGTCGCCGAACGGATCGGGCCGTTCGTAGCAGTTCATGTCGCCCAGCGTCCGGTAGCAGTAAACCGGCCGTTCGATCACGCGCTGTTCCGGCGCGCGGCATAACGGGCCCTTGTCCCGCGACTGGCGGATGGAATTGCAGTCGAGCCCCGTCACCGCCTCGGCGATGAAGTCGGTAGGCAATTTATCCGTATTGACGATGGTCGATGTCGCGCCGGCAACCGCGAGAAATCCGGGTTCGGCGCCGCAGCCGGTCAGCATCAGCACCGCCGCAGCGGCAAGGAGAACGCGCTTTTTCACGGGAAAACGGGGCTTTGCGGCGGTTCCAGCTTCTGCGGCGGCGGCAAACGTCATGATGGACTCCCATACTTGGACTGTGTACACCACGCAAAAGTTAGCACAAATCGTGCCACCATCGGGGTTCCGGCAGCGCGCGCGAACCCCATATCTGGGTGCGTGGCGGTTGCCCGACCCTGTTTGACCCCTTAAAGAAGACGCCCAACCGTAAGCACGGAGAATTCTCGACCGGCGCGGTGGGTGAACGGGATACAGGGCGATGCGTCGCCACGGCCGTTCCGGTATTGCATAATTAGGCTATCGATGGGGTTAAGGCGTGTCTGAGATCTTTCGTGAGATTGACGAGGAACTTCGTCAGGACAAGCTGAAGGAACAATGGACCAAGTACGGCAAATATGTGATTGCCGGCGCGGTGATCATTGTCGGCGGGGTCGGAGGATTCAAGGGCTGGGAAGCCTATGAGCAGCAGCAGCGCGAAGCAGCCGCGGCGCTTTATCTGGAGGCGGCGCAGCTTTCTTCGGAGAACGACCTGACCGGCGCGGCGGCCAAGCTGGGCCAGGTCGCGACGGAAGGGAATCTCGGCTATCGCATCGTCGGGCTGCTTCAGCAGGCTGCGGTCTTGTCCGAAGTGGATGACAAGGAAGGCGCCGGCGCCATCTATCAGCGGCTTGCCGCGGATCCGGACGTGCCGCAGCGCTATCAGGAACTCGCCATACTGCTGATGGCCATGCAGCAATCGGATACCGCCGATCCGGCGGATCTGCTGGAGCGCCTTCGGCCGATCTCGCTCGACGGGAAACCGTGGCGCTATTCAGCGCGCGAGGTCACGGCGGGCTTGCTTCTCCGCATGAACGACCTGGCCGCCGCGCGCGAGGAACTGCTCGGTCTGGCGGATGACCTCGACGCCCCCCCAGGGGCGCGGGCGCGGGCCGCGGAACTTCTGCAGACTCTGCCGGAATAACCGGAACACACACGGATGGTGATGGTCTTGAAAGCAATGCGCCTGCTGGCGAAACCGGCCGCCGTGGCGTCGGTGGCGCTGCTGGCCGGCTGCGGGCTTGCCGACGAATGGTTCGGAGACGCGGAAGCGCCGCCGCTGCCGGGCGAGAGGATTTCCGTCATCATCGAATCCGGGGCGGTGGAGCCGGACCCCCGGATTGCGGATTTGGACGTTCTGTTGCCAAAGCCGTATTTGAACGAGTCCTGGCCGCAGGCCGGCGGCTATGCGGACCATGCGATGCATCATCTGCAAGTGCGCGACGCCTTGTCGGAGGCCTGGTCGAAAGATTTCGGCGATGGATCGGAAGGGGATCAGCGGGTGTTGGGCGGGCCGGTCACCGCCAACGGCTTGATCTATACGATGGACCGCGAGTTCGAGGTGCGCGCCTGGCGCGAAGATAACGGCGCCCTGGTCTGGTCTTTCGATCCAAACGTGCCGGAAGAGGACGAGGAAGCCTTCGGCGGCGGGCTTGCCTATGATCAGGGCCGGCTTTTCATCAGCACCGGTTTTGCACAGATCATCGCGATCGACGCCGGGGCGGGAACGGAGCTTTGGCGCGCCCGTTTGCCGGGCCCGATGCGGGCCGCGCCCGCGGCGGCCGGCGGAACGGTCGTGGCGATCACCATCGACAATCAGACGACGGCGTTCAGGGCCGAGAGCGGCGAGCAGATCTGGAGCCATACCGGTTTCTCCGAAACGGCCGGTCTTCTTGGCGGGGCGAGCCCGGCTATCGACGGCGATGCGGTCATCGTGCCGTATTCATCCGGTGAGCTGTTCGCGCTGCGGCTGGGGACGGGGCGGCAGATCTGGTCCGATACCCTGACGGCCGTCCGGCGTGTCGACACCCTGTCGACCCTGGCGGACATTCGGGGACTGCCGATCATCGACCGTGGAACGGTCTATGCGGTCAGTCATGCCGGACGCACGGTCGCCATCGACCTGCGCACAGGCAGCAGGCTATGGGACCGGCGGCTGGGCGGGCTGCAAAGTCCTTGGATTGCGGGCGAGTTCATCTTCTTCATCACGACCGAGGGGAATCTGATTTGCCTGACCCGGCGCGGCGGCCGTGTGAAATGGGTTTCCAGTCTGCCGTTATGGGAAGATCTAGAAGACCGCGAGGACCCGATTTCCTGGGTCGGCCCCATTCTCGCCGGGGATCGGCTGTTGCTGGGCAACAGTCTTGGCGAGGTTTGGGCGATCTCTCCCTATGACGGTAAGGCGCTCGGCAGAATCGACGTGGATTCGGCCGTTCGCGTGCCGCCCATCGTCTCCAACGGCACGGTCTATATTCAGACCGAAGACGGCCGTTTGACAGCGCTGCGCTAGTCTGCGGCCTTCGAAACGCAAGATCATGACTGAATTCACCGTCGCAATCATCGGCCGGCCGAATGTCGGAAAATCCACGCTGTTCAACAGACTGGTCGGGAAACGTCTGGCGATTGTCGATGACGCCCCCGGGGTTACGCGGGACCGGCGGGAAGGGGACGCGCGTCTGGCCGATCTGCGGTTTCGGGTGATCGATACGGCGGGCTTGGAGGACGCGACCGACGACAGTCTGGAAGCTCGTATGCGCCGGCAGACCGAACTGGCGCTGGAAGAAGCGGATCTGGCGCTGTTCCTGATCGACGCCCGGGCCGGCGTCACGCCGTTGGACGAGCATTTCGCGGACCTGTTGCGAAAATCCAGGACCGAAGTCGCCCTGATCGCCAACAAGTGCGAGGGGCGGGCCGGACAACCGGGGCTGCTCGAAGCCTATAAGCTGGGATTGAGCGATCCGGTGGCGGTTTCCGCCGAACACGGGGAGGGGCTGTCCGACCTGTACGATGTGCTGGCGAACGCGATGGAATTCTGGGAGCCGCCCGCCGGTTCCGAACCGGACCCGGAAGAAGGCGCCGCGCTGGAGGCGGCTCTGGCAGGCGGGGAAGACGGGGAAACCGATATTGCCGCCCTTGAGGAAGCCTTCGCCAAGGAGCGCGCGCCGAAGAAGGTGAAGCTGACCATCGTCGGACGTCCGAATGTCGGCAAGTCCACGCTGATCAACCGGCTTGTGGATGACGAACGCCTTCTGACGGGGCCCGAGGCCGGTATCACGCGGGATTCGATTGCGCTCGACTGGACCTGGCGCGGACGCGAGATGTCGCTGGTCGACACCGCCGGTCTGCGGCGTAAGGCCCGCGTCAGCGAGAAGGTCGAAAAGCTGTCGGCCTTCGACACGCAGCGGGCCATTCAGTATTCCCATGTGGTCATTCTGCTGTTGGACGCGGCGGACATGCTGGAGAAGCAGGACCTGACGATTGCGCGGCAGGTGCTGGAAGAAGGGCGCGCGCTGATCATCGCCGCGAACAAATGGGATGCGGTGGAAGACCGGCAGGATGCTTTGCAGAAGCTGCGCGACCGTATCCTGCGTTCCCTGCCGCAGGCCAAGGGCGTTCCGGTCATGACCGTCTCCGCCCTGAAGGGGCAGCGCCTGGATAGGCTGATCGATACGGCGTTGGAAGTTTACGATCTGTGGAACAGCCGGATTCCGACCAGCGCCCTCAATTCCTGGCTGGCCGACGTGACCGGCGCGCATCCGCCGCCGCTGGCGCGGGGACGCCGCATCAAGATCCGCTATATGACGCAGGCCAAGACGCGGCCGCCGACATTCGTACTGTTCGCGTCAACGCCGGAAGAACTGCCGGACAGTTATTCGCGCTATCTGACCAACAGCCTGCGGGAGACATTTTCGCTTCCGGGAATTCCGTTGCGCATCTTGTTGCGAAAAGGGAAGAACCCTTATGTTCAAGATGGGCGGCAACGGGGCCGCCGGCGCTGATCCGCCGTCATGACGGTACGTACGGACTGCAGTCCGATCTATCCAGGAGGCAGAGGTTCCACTATGCGTTTTGTCCGACCGATAGTTGTTTTGACAATGCTGACCCTGCTGGCGGGGTGCGGATCGGCGGCGAACCTGTTCGCATCCGGCAATCCGGAATTTGACGGTCTTTGGACCGGACGGCTGCAATTCACTTTCGGAGAAAAATCCTGTTCCCGCACCGGCGCACTGCGGGCGGAGATCCGGCAGGGCGTAGTGACCGCCAGCGTGCGCTGGCCCGACATCCGCGGCGAAATGGATGGCGTTATCGACGACGCCGGCGTCCTGCAGGCCAGTGAAATCCTGCAAAACGGTTTCGACTTTGCGGAAGCCACCGGCCAGTTTTCCGACCGCACCGCCGAAGGCACGTTCAGCGGCAAGGGGTGCCGCGGCGTTTGGAAGCTTCAGAAAGTCCGCAACCTTTAGGGTATTGAACCGGACGCTCTAGCCCTGCCGAGAATCTGACGCTACCTTCTTGCGACAGCATCCGGTTCTCTATTCGCAGGGGCGTCCCATGACGGAAAAAATCTCCTTTCGGCCTATCTCTGGAACGGTTCTTCCCCGTTTTGCGGGTATTCCGACATTCATGCGCCTGCCGCATCTGGCTGTGGAACAAGCGGACGAGGTGGATATCGGCCTGATCGGCGTTCCCTGGGACGGCGGAACGACCAACCGGCCCGGCGCGCGCCACGGTCCGCGCCAGATGCGCGACGCCTCCACCCTGATGCGCAACGTCCATCATGTGACCGGCATTCGGCCCTATCGTTCGGCGAACTGCGCGGACCTTGGCGATACATCGGTCAATCCGGTCGACCTGATCGACACGCTGGACAGGGTGGAGAAGTTCTTTGCCGACGTGCACGCCAAGGGAATCAAGCCGTTGACGGCGGGCGGCGATCACCTGATCACACTGCCGATCATGCGGGCGATCGCCGATACGGGCAATCCGCTGGGCATGGTTCATTTCGACGCCCATACCGATACCTGGGACCGCTATTTCGAAGGCCACAAGTATACCCACGGCACACCGTTCCGGCGGGCCATCGAGGAAGGGCTGCTCGATCCCAAGCGGACCATTCAGATCGGTATCAGAGGCGGCCTCTACACCGCGGAGGACAAGGATTGGGGGCTGGCGCAGGGCATCCGGGTGATCGAGATCGAGGAATATTTCGATCTTGGGCCGGATAAGGTCGCGGCGCTGGCGCGCGACATCGTCGGCGACGGGCCGGTCTATGTCAGTTTCGATGTGGACGGGCTGGACCCGGTCTATGCGCCCGGGACGGGAACGCCCGAGATCGGCGGCTTTTCGACCCACGATGCGCAGAAGATGCTGCGCGGCTTGCGGGGCTTGGACATCGTCGGGGCGGATGTTGTGGAAGTCTCTCCGCCCTTCGATCAGTCCGGGGCCACGGCGGTCGTCGGCGTGACGATGATGTGGGAGATACTCTGCCTGATGGCCGAAAAGATCGGGCGGGATACGGATTGAGAGTGGGGGCGGATGCGCCCAGCGCGCCGGTAATCCAATAAAAACGGCCCCACCCGAAGGTAGAGCCGCCCGAAAGCACCGCTTAAGCCGCGCCGGTTTCGTCTGAAACCGGCATCGGCGTCCGGCTTATTTCATTTTGGACTCTTTGAAGACCACGTGTTTGCGAACGACGGGGTCGTATTTCTTGAGTTCCAGTTTCTCGGTCAGATTCCGGGGGTTTTTCTTGGTCACGTAGAAATAGCCCGTATCCGCGGTGCTGACCATTTTGACCTGCAAGGTGGCTGGTTTGGCCATAGTTCTATCCTCTCAACACGGGCAGAAAATCCGGCTTGGCCTGCCCAAATCATGAATTCGGATCCAGAACCCGGCAAACCGAAGGGCGCATCGCGTGCCGCGCATACGCCGCAAGTTTCCGTCTCGCCAAGCTGGAATTGCGCGAACTTATGCATTTCGAAATCAAAGTCAAGCGACAGGGCCTGAAAACCGGATTACCGCCGCCGCGCGGGGAAAGTAATCCGGATCGCTTCCAGACAGGGCTAGGGCCAGTCCAGGCCCGCCGGATCGATCTGCGGCGGGTCGCCGGGGGCGTCTTCCTGCATGGAGAAACGGTCGCCGCGCTGGGTGAAGCGCGCGATTGGGCGGTCCTTGGGCTCGTGGGGCCGGTTCCTTCCATCGCTCTTGCACCAGATCGCCAGGGCCCGCGCCAGGACGAACCGTGTGATATGGGCCATGGGGAAGGCCGCCAGGACGAATTCCGCCCGATGCCAGGCCACGTCCTCCAATTCGCCGCTGCTGCGAATCTCGCCGATGGCCCGCGTCCCGTCGGCCAGGAAGAAGCGGCTGTCGAACCGGATCGGCACTTCCTCCGGCGTTACGGCGCGGGCGAAAAATTCCAGCCGGTCGGTGGCGGGCCGCACGTCTGCCTCGTGAAAGGCGGCGGCCGCCTCACAGCCGCCGTCCGGCAGCGGCCAGTCCGCCGGGTCGCCGTAGAATAGGCCGGTCTCTTCCCAGGTCTCGCGCACGGCGGCCCAGACAAGCGCCCGGTACATCTCCGGGGCGGCATGGCGCGCCAGACTGTCCGCAGTGCCCGCGTGCAGGGGCAGGGCGTTCGATGCCGGACGATCGGTCTCGTCCACCGTGCCGCCGGGAAAAACATAGAAGCCGGGCATGAAGCGCAGGCTTTGCGCCCGGCGTCCCATCAGGACGTGCGGCCGGTCGGCGGGGCCGCGGAACAGAACAAGGCTGGCGGCGTCGCGGGGGCGGACGGGCATTCTGAAAAACGGACCTTTCCCGGCTGGGGTCGCCGTATCGCGTGAAGGATTGAATTCTATGTCACGATGCCGGCGGCAGCGAAAGGGCGATTGCGCTTTGATACAGGTCTGCGTCGCGGAGCAGCATCAGACCGGCTTCTTCCGCAATGCCGCCATCCTCGTTCGGACGCCAGGGACAGATCGTCCCGAGATGCGCTTTTCCGGCCCTGTCGTTCGCCTTCGTCCGACGCCGGACGGAGAGGTTGTGAAGCGTGGTCGCCGGTTCCACCAGCAGCACATGGCGCAGCAGTGCGCCCGGGTCTTCGGACCCCTGTGTGCAGACGGTGGGGATGACGCCGGCCTCGTGAATCGTATAGCCGCTGGGCGCGATCAGGCGGGCCCAGGTGAGAATCAGCTCACCGCCGTTGGGCAGATCCAGAACGGTCTGCACCGATCCCTTGCCGAAGCTGCTGGCGCCGATCAGCACCGCCCGCCGCTGGTCCTGCAGGGCGGCGGCCAGAACCTCCGCCGCCGAAGCGGTCGCGCCGTCGATCAGCAGGACCATCGCCTTGCCGCCGTTGATGTCGCCTGGCTCGGCTTCGAATCGCTGATAGCTGAGGGTGTGACGCCCACTGGTGGAGGAGATCAGGCCCGCATGGAGAAAGAGATCCGCGACCTCTATCGCCTTTTCCAGCAACCCGCCCGGATTGCCGCGCAGATCAAGGACAACGCCGTTCATGGAGTCGCCCAGGGCGGCGCGCGCCTCGCTTATCGCTTCCGCCACGCGCTTGGGCGTCCGGTCGTTAAAGGCGGTGATCCGGATGACCGCCGCATCGCCCCTGGGTCGGAAAAAGACCGTGTTCGGTACGATGTGCGTTCGCCCGACGGTCGTATCCAACGGGGTGTCGAGACCTTCCCGCCGTATCGTCAGGATAACGGACTTTTCGACCGGCCCGCGCAACATACGAACGGCCTGCCGGATCGTGCCGCCCGCCACCGGCTTGCCATCGACGGCGGTGACGATATCGCCGACATGCAGCCCGGCGGCCTGGGCGGGGCTGTCCGGCGAGACGCTGAGGACGCGGATGCCCAGCGGGTGGCGGCCCACGGTGACGCCGATGCCGCCGAACCCTTGGCGGGACTCCCGGTTGGACGTGGCTTCCTCGGCCCCGGCATAGCGGGAATAGCGGTCCAACAGGCCCACCATCGCGCCAAACACCGTTTCGAACATCTCCTCCTGGGTCGACTCGGCGAGCACCGGAGAGCGGTCCCGGGCGCGGCTGAGGACTTCCGCGGCGTGGTCGGCCCATTGTTCGGCGGCTTCCCCCGGCGGCCAGTCCCAGCGCCCTACCGCGTCGTCTTCGGCGATCAGCAAGGTTGTTCCTTCGTCCGCATCGACGGTCAGGAGGGGATCTATTTCATTGATCGCCTCCAGCGCGGAAAGGGTCAGGCTGCCGATATCCGGCGCGTCGATATAGCTTTCCTCGATACTGCGGAGGATTTTTGCGAACATTTGCCGGGTCAATGTCGGCTCGGCGGCATCCTCGGGCGGAGGCGTCGAACCGCAGGCCGGCAACAGCAGTATGACCGCCGCCACGAGCGGCAATGTCCAAGCCCGGAACGGGCGTCCTATGCGGGGATATTCCTGCATGATTTGAAAAGTGCGGCGGGATCGCGGCCCAGACAAGGGGCAATGCCCCGCACAGCGGAATTTGTGGTGGCGGGGCGACGCCGGTCAGCGCCGCGGCATTCGTTTCGGCTTGCGTGAGCGTGCGCCTTTCGGACCGCCGAACGCGCCGCCCCTGCCGCGCCGCTGCGCCTTGCCGACGCCCTTTCCGGCTGGCTTTCCGCCATCGACGATTTCGAACACCAGGGATCCGGTCAGGGCGTTCGCCTCGACCAGCTTGACGCGCACCCGGTCGCTCAAGGTAAAGGCCAGGCGGGTTTCCTGTCCGACAAGGCAATGGTGAACCTCATCGTGGAAATAGCGGTCCCAGGGCAGGGTGCTGACGGGAACAAGCCCATCGGCCCCGGTCTCGTCCAGTCCGACGAACAGGCCGAACCGGGCGACGCCGGTGATCCGGCCCTCGAACTCCGCGCCCACGCGGTTGCTGAGATAGGCCGTGATATAGCGTTCGGTGGCCTCGCGCTCCGCCGCAGACGCCCGCCGTTCGGTGCCGGAGATCTGTTCCGCGATGGCGGCGAACTGCTCCATCTCTTCCTCGGTCAATCCATCCTTGCCCAGGCCGTTCGCCGAAATCAGCGCCCGGTGCACAAGCACATCGGAATAGCGCCGGATCGGCGAGGTGAAATGGCAGTACCGCCGCAGCGCCAAACCGAAATGCCCCGCATTGTCACCGGAATAGACCGCCTGCGCCTGGGAGCGCAGCACGATGTCGGACACGATCGGTCCTTTGCCGGCCGCGGCGGCCTGGTTGAGGATGCCGGTCAGCAGGCGCGGTTTGACGACCGCGCCTTTCGCCAGCTTGAAGCCGAGCGCCCCAAGGCTGTCGCGCAACGCTTCCATCTTGTCGAGCGGCGGCGGTTCATGGACCCGGTACATGATCGGCAGCCGATGCCGGTGCTGGTTCTTCTCCAAGGCTTCGGCGGCGGCGACGTTCGCGCAGATCATGAATTCTTCGATCAGGCGGTGGCTGTCGAACCGGTCCCGCCTGGTGATTTCCCGTACGTCGCCCTTGTCGTCGATGCGCACCTGACGCTCGGGCAGATCCAGTTCCAGCGTGCCGCGCGCCTCCCGCGCCGCGGCAAGGACCCGATAGGCCGCGTAGAGCGGGCGGATTACCGGGTCGAGCAAGGTATCGGTCTTGTCCGCCGCCACGCCGTCCATCGCGGCTTGGACTTCTTCATAGGTCAGGCGCTCGGCGGAGCGCATCAGGGCGCGGCTGAAACGGTGCCGGCGCAAGACGCCCTTGGCGTCGATCACCATGTGACAGGCCATGCAGGCGCGGTCCTCGCGCGGGCGCAGAGAGCAGAGGTCGTTCGACAGACGCTCCGGCAGCATCGGCACGACACGGTCGGGAAAATAGACCGAGTTGCCGCGCAGCCGGGCCGCCTTGTCCAGCGCGCTTGCGGGCCGGACATAATGCGCCACGTCGGCGATGGCGACGATCAGCTTGAAGCCGCCCTCGTTCTCGGGGTCGTCGTCGGCTTCCGCCCAGACCGCATCGTCGAAATCGCGGGCATCGCGGCCGTCGATGGTCACCAGCGGCAGGCCGCGCAGATCGACCCGGCCGCTGTCGAGCTGCGGTCTCGGCAGGCCGCGGCAATCCGCCCGCACGGCATCGGAGAACTGGAACGGC
>JANQIT010000059.1 GCA_028282025.1 Hwanghaeella sp.
GAACAGCATGTCACCGCGGCCCAACAACTGTTCCGCGCCCTGCTCGCCCAGGATGGTGCGGCTGTCGATCTTGGAGGTCACCATGAAACTGATGCGCACCGGGAAGTTCGCCTTGATCGTGCCGGTGATGACATCGACCGAGGGCCGCTGCGTCGCCATGATCAAATGAATGCCGGCGGCGCGGGCCATCTGCGCCAGACGCTGGGTCGAAGCTTCGATCTCCTTGCCCGCCACCAGCATCAGGTCCGCCATTTCGTCCACCACCACGACGATATAGGGGAAGGGCGTCAGGTCCAGCGGCTCTTCCTCGATAATCGGGCGGCCCGTCTCCGGGTCGAAGCCGGTCTGCACCTTGCGGGTCAGTTCCTCGCCTTTCTTGGCGGCCTCGGCGACGCGTTTGTTGTAGCCCTCGATATTCCGCACGCCCAATTTGGACATGGCGCGGTAGCGGTCTTCCATCTCCCGCACGGTCCATTTCAGGGCCACAACCGCCTTTTTCGGGTCCGTCACCACCGGGGCCAGAAGGTGCGGAATGTCGTCATAGACCGACAGTTCCAGCATCTTGGGATCGACCATAATGAATTTGCAGCGCTCCGGCGGCAGGCGATAGAGCAGCGACAGGATCATCGCGTTCAGACCGACCGACTTGCCCGACCCGGTCGTCCCCGCGATCAGCAGATGCGGCATGGTGGCCAGGTCCGCGATTTCCGGCGTACCGCCGATATCCTTGCCCAGAACCATCGGCAGCTTGAACTTGGATTCTTCGAAGGTCCGGCTGGCCAGCAATTCGCGCAGGCCCACCAGTTCGCGGTCGCCGTTCGGCATTTCGATGCCGATAACGTTGCGGCCGGGCACGGTGGCGATGCGCACGGAAATCGCGCTCATCGAGCGGGCGATATCGTCGGCCAGCCCGATCACGCGGCTGGTCTTGGTGCCGGGCGCGGGCTCCAGCTCGTACAGGGTGACCACGGGACCGGGGCGGACCTTGACGATGTCGCCGCGCACGCCGAAATCCTCCAGCACCCCTTCCAGCAGCCGCGCGTTCTGTTCCAGCGCGTCCTGGTTTTCATGCACGGTGACCGAATTGTCGCTCTCGTCCAGGATGTCGAGCGGCGGCAGCGCGTATTCGTCGCCCACCTTCGGCAGATCCAGGGTGATCTGCCGCTCCTTCTTGGCCCGGCGGCTTTCCTGCGCTTTCGCCCGTTCCTTGACCCGGCCGGGTTTGACCGGGCGCTTGACCTCCGGCGCCGCGCGGGGCGGCCCTTCCGGTTTGACCCGGGGCAGCAGGGTGGGTTCTGTCCGTCCGCCGAATGTCCGGCTTAGAACCGCGTCCTTGGCGGCGCTGACGGCCCCTTTGATGGCGGCGGGGTCCGCCGCGGTGCGGGCATAGTGCGCGCCCTGTTTCAGGTTACGGAAGGCCATGATCCACTCGGCCAGGCTGAAGCCCAGAACCAGGGCGGTTAGCGCCAAACTGACCGCGCCCAGGCCGGCGGCGATCCACGCTTCCGTCACCGGCAGGTTGAGAAGGGAGAGCCATCCGGTCACGCCGCCCAGCACCATGTCGCCGACGAAACCGCCCATGCCGATCTGAAACGGCCATGCCTCTGCCGTCGGCAGTCCGGCCATCGCCGCGGCGGCGAAGAACACGGCCAGAACCGATGTAACGACGCGCAGGACCGGCCGTTTCAGGCGCAGGTCCGACATGATCCGCCAACCCCAGGCCGCCAGAACCGGCACCGTCAGCGCGCCGGCCAGACCGATCATCTGCAGTGTGAAATCCGCGAAATAGGCGCCCGGCAGACCCAGCATGTTGCGGATGCGCCCGGCGGTCGCCACGCTCCAGGACGGGTCCAGCGGATCGAAACTGACCAGGGCGGCCAGCACCGCCAGGCTCACCAGGATCAGGAACAGCCCGCCACCTTCGATGGCCCGCCGCCGCAGCAGGGCCGCCATCCAGTCGGGCAGCAGAGGGTGCCGTATATCCGTGCGTGTCGCCATCTCTCAAGCCTCCGCCGCGCCGGCGTCCCGGCCCAGCTCGTTCTGCAAAACCTGTTTCACGCGGGTCAGCGCGTCGCGCACCGCGTCCGGCTCATGCACCAGGGCGATGCGGATGAACCCGTCGCCCGGCGTGCGGCCTTCGGCGTCCGTCGGCCGGGACATCAGCTTGCCCGGCAGAACCTTGACGCCGGCTTCCGCCCACAACCGTTGCGCCGCCCGTTCGCTGTCGGCCACGGGCAGCCACAGGAAGAACCCGCCCGCCGGCCGGACATAGCCTGGCACGTCCCCGAAAATCCCGTCGGCGATGTCGAACAAGCCGCTATAGAGCGCCCGGTTCTTCACGACATGCACCTCGTCCCGCCACAGCGCCGCGCCCGCCGCCATCAGGGGTTCGGGGATCTGTGCGCCGCCATAGCCGCGGACCATCACGATCTTTTCGATCAGGCCCGCGTCGCCCGCGACGAAGCCGCAGCGCAGGCCGGGGGCGCTCGACCGTTTCGACAGCGAATTGAAAACCAGCAGATTGTCCATCGATCCGCCCAGCGCCTGGGCCGCGTCGAAGCCGCCGGCGGGCGGCGTCTCGCCGTTGAAGATCTCGGAATAGCATTCGTCCAGCGCCAGGATATAGCCGTGCCGCCGCGCCGCTTCCAGGTTCCGCACCAGGGTCTGAAGATCCGCGACCCCGCCGGTCGGGTTGGACGGCGTGCAGAGATAGGCGACCGCCATTCTGTCCAGGATTTCCGGCGGCAGGGACGGATAGTCGGGCAGATAATTGGTTTCCGCCTCGGCGGCGGGCACCGGCAGGGGCTCCGCCTCGCCCATCAGGGCCGCGCCGTAATAGACGTGATAGGCCGGGTTCGGCAGGCCGATATAGGGTTTCTCGCCCGCCGGCAGGTCGGGCCGCTTGATCGCCGCGGCCAGCACGCCCGCCTGAAACAGCGCTTCCCGCGTGCCGCAGGCGGTGGTGATCTGGGTCGCCGGATCGATGGTTCCATCGGGCAGGGCATAGCGCCGGTGAATCCAGTCGGCCACCGCGGCGCGATAGTCCGGCGTGCCGCGCGGGTCCGGATATTTCGACCACAGGTCGGCGTTCTCCAGCACGATTTCCGATACGAAGCCCGGCGGTTGGCCCTGCGGCTCGCCCACATGGGTCAGGATCGGGCTCATGCCCGGCTCGATCCCCGCCAGCAATTTCGCCAGGCGGCGGTAAGGATAATCGAACAGCTTGTCCGCGGCGCTTTCCGCCATGGAACCCTCACTAGTCTTAAATGCCCAAGTAAAACGAAATAAATAACAGCGTTCGCCAAGAAAAGGTAGTTCGTTAGTTCAAGGCGGTGTTTTAAGCATTTCTTTCCGGGAAGTCATGGGCCGGCGCAAAAAAAGACCCGGAAGGCGGACCTTCCGGGTTTTTAGTCAGCGGGTGGGAAACGACGTCATCGACGCCGTTCATCCGGCCCCGGCGGGACGCCCCGCCGGAGCCGAAACTCGTTATCTACAGCCGTTGCGAGCCGGTTCCGAATTCGGGATAGGCTTCCATCCCGCACTCGGCCTTATCCAGCCCGTCATGTTCGCCCTCTTCGTCGATCCGGACACCGATGGTGACCTTCAGGACCGTCCAGACGATGGCGCTGAAGATGAAGGTGTAGGCGCCGATCGAAACGATGCCGATGATCTGGGTGATGAAGCTGGCGTCGCCGTTGCTCAGCGGCACCGCAAGCGTTCCCCAGATGCCGGCCACAAGGTGGACCGAAATCGCACCGACCACGTCGTCGATCTTCAGCTTGTCCAGCAGCGGCACGGCGAAGACCACCAGCACGCCGCCGACGGCGCCGATCAGGATCGCCAGACCCGGCGCGGGGGCCAGCGGTTCGGCGGTGATCGAGACCAGACCGGCCAACGCGCCGTTCAGCGCCATGGTCAGGTCGATCTTCTTATAGAGCACCTGGGTCAGGATGACCGCGGCCACAACACCGCCGGCTGCGGCCAGGTTGGTGTTGATATAGATGCTGGAGATGTCGCGCACATCCGCCGCCGTTCCCATGGCGAGCTGCGAGCCGCCGTTGAAGCCGAACCAGCCCATCCACAGGATGAAGGTGCCGAGCGTGGCCAGCGGCAGGTTCGCGCCCGGGATCGGGTTGATCTTGCCGTCGACATACTTGCCTTTCCGCGCGCCGATGATGATGGCGCCCGCCAGGGCCGCCCAGCCGCCCACGGAGTGAACGATGGTGGAACCCGCGAAATCGGAGAAGCCCATTTCGCTGAGCCAGCCGCCGCCCCAGGTCCAGGAACCCTGGATCGGGTAGATGATGCCGGTCAGGACCACGGTGAAGGCCAGGAACGCCCAGATCTTCACGCGTTCGGCGACCGTGCCGGACACGATGGAGGCGGTGGCCGCCACGAAGACCATCTGGAAGAACCAGTCGGACCCGGCGGCGTAGTCGCCTTCGCCGGCGACGAAACCGTCGGCGGTGATGCCCGGATCGGCGGCGGACCAGATCGAGACGGAGCCGATGAAGCCGGACACGTCCATATACATCAGGTTATAGCCGATCAGGTAGTACATGATGCCGGCGACCGAATAGAGCGTGATGTTCTTCAGGCACTGCATCGTGGTGTTCTTGGTGCGGACAAGACCGGCTTCGAGCATCGCGAAACCGGCGGCCATCCACATCACCAGGAAGCCATGCATCAGGAACGACAGGGTGTTGAAGATGAACGCCGTTTCCGGGTCCGTCGCCGCCGAGGCCGGGGCGGCGAAGGCGGCAATGCCCAGGCCCGCGAACGCGGCCGCAGCAAGGCGCGCCGAGCGTCCAAAGCGAAGGTTTGCAAATGTCATTTCTGGAACTCCCATTACAGCGCTTCAGCGCCGGATTCGCCGGTGCGGATGCGCACGGCCTTTTCCAAATCCAGCACGAAAATCTTTCCATCGCCGATCCGCCCGGTGGACCCGGCCTTTTGGATGGCTTCGACCACTGCGTCGGCCTGTGCCGCCGCGACCGCCACTTCGATCTTCACCTTCGGCAGGAAACTGACGGAATATTCGGCTCCCCGGTAAATCTCGGTCTGGCCCTTCTGACGGCCGAACCCCTTCACCTCCGAAATCGTCAAGCCCTGCACGTCAATGCCGGTGAGGGCTTCTCGAACCTCATCCAGCTTGAAGGGTTTGATGATCGCCATTACGAGTTTCATTCGTTGGCTCCCTCTCATGTGTTACTGTGCAGCGGCGATTTGTGCGCTGCACCATGGTTGGGACCTAAATCAAAATGCGTGCCGGAATCGCGAATCATGAAAAACCGTTGTATGTCAATTGGATAGACACTATTTCAGAATCACCGGCGAAACGCTTAGCGGCGAAAATATGATTAAAAAATCACCACATAACGGTTTGTGATTAAAAGTTAGTCAGTTTTAGGCCTATGATTTGGTGCAGTTTGGATGGGTATGTGAGGCATGACGGAGAGGTTTGACGTTTGCATCGTGGGCGGCGGCATGGTCGGGGGAAATCTTGGCTGTGCGCTGGCGTCGGGCGGTTTGACGGTGGCGGTGCTGGACCGGGAAGAACCCGCCCTGCAGGAAGAACCGGCCTATGACGGCCGGGCGTCGGCCATCGCTTACGGCTCCTCGCAGGTCCTGAAAGGCATCGGCGTTTGGGATCATCTGGCGGCGGACGCCTCGCCGATCTGGGACATCCGGGTCGTGGACGGCCACGTGCTGGACGGGATCTCGCCGCTGTTTCTGCACTACGATCACCGGGACATCGGCGATGAGCCGTTCGGCTATATCGTGGAAAACAGGAAGACGCGCACCGCGTTGCACCGCCGCTGCGGTGAGTTGGACCGGCTTACCGTGATGGCCCCGGTCACGGTGCAGGGGGTGGAGCCCGGGCCAGGCTTTTCGACCGTCCGGCTGGAAGATGGGGCGGCGGTCCGGGCGGCCGTGGTGATCGCCGCGGACGGCAAGTTCTCCACCCTGCGGGATTGGGCCGGCATCAAGGTGACGGG
>JANQIT010000309.1 GCA_028282025.1 Hwanghaeella sp.
GGAAATGGCCCCGATGACCACCGCCTCGGCCCCGCGCGAAACGCAGTCCTCGATCTGTGAAATCTGTGTGTTGAGGTTCGTGTATCCGCCGGCCTCGACCAACTGCATTTTGACGCCAAGGCGCTTCGCCTCATCCACCACGCCATAATCGACGGCCAGCCAGTAGGCGTCTTTCATATGCGGAAAGGACACGCAAATGTCCCAGGCCTTGGACGCTTTCTCCAAAGGCACATAGTCCATCGTGGTGCGCGGGCTTTCCATATTGAACGGCGGATTCCACACATCCACCGAGTAGGGATACCAATCGGCCGCCATCGCGCCAGGAACGGAAAAAGCCGCAAGCGCTGCGCCTGTGCAAACGGCCTTTGCAAGACTTGATCGAAACATCTCCCAAACTCCCATTTCGGTATGTTGTTCTGCTGAGGGCGAGCATCGCCGCCGCGAAACCATTGACGGAGGTTGGAGGCCCCGCCCATCGCCTCACCGGGAAGGATGTGAAGGGGGCAGGATTTTGTAAAATTCTATAATTAGCTTAATTTTATCGAAATTTTTTATGACACGTGAGCTTCAAAGATCTTTGATAGATAACCCGATAACACACCGTAAGGATCTTTGAAGAGTTCCTTATAGAATAATAATTACAAACATTTGGTTCGTTTCTCTATTTGACCGAACGGCAAAAGACGGCATTGGCGAATAGCCTTACATGGCGAAGGGTCTGCGCTCAATTGACAGAAAATCGAAATAATCATATCAAAATTTCTTATGGAACTTACCTTGCGACAGGTCCGCTACTTTCTGGCCGCTGCGGAAGCGGGTCAGATATCGCTCGCGGCGAACGAGCTGCACGTTTCGCAATCGGCCATCACCACCGCCATCAAGGGTTTGGAAGAGACGCTGGAAACCGCCCTTTTCGAACGTCATGCGCAGGGCGTCAGCCTTACGGTGGAAGGGCATCACTTTCTCCAGCATGCGCGGAATGTCGTGGCGGCGGTAGAGGAAGCCACCCGGATACCCAGCCGGGCGCATAACGAAGTGGAAGGCATCGTCCGCGTCGCACTCTCCTATACGGTCGCGGGTTACTTTCTGCCGCCCTATGTCGCGCGGTTCTCGCGGAGCTTCGCCAATGTCGAACTTCAACTGATCGAAGCGGACAGGGCCGAGATCGAGGAAGGCTTGATATCGGACCGGTACGATGTGGCGGTCATGCTGACCTCCAATCTTCTGAACCAGGAAGACATCGCCTATGAGACCCTGTTCCGGTCCCGCAGGCGGCTCTGGCTGGCGAGCGACCATCCGTTCCTGAAGCAAAGCTCCGTCTCTTTGCAGAATGTCGCCGAAGAACCCTACATCATGTTGACCGTCGATGAGGCCAGCAACACGGCGCAGCGCTATTGGAACCGGACCCCGTACCGGCCCAACGTCACATTCCGGACCTCTTCCGTCGAGGCGGTGCGCAGCATGGTCGCGAACGGGCTGGGCATTTCCGTTCTTTCCGACATGGTCTATCGGCCCTGGTCCCTGGAAGGAAAGCGGGTTGAAGTCGTGCCGCTGACGGACCCGGTCCCGACAATGGATGTCGGCCTTGCCTGGCATCGCGATACAGAAGCGTCGCAAGCGGCCCAAGCTTTCATAGAATTCATGCATCTGTCGGTCGGAAGCCGTATCGACTGACGCGGTCTGGATTTTCCAACCCGGACCGGTCGATGGCCACTCGGCAGGAAGGCGGAAAAGCGTGGAACGCTAAGATTCCGCGGCAACTCCCGGCGGGTCCAGCATGTCTTCGAAGAACCAGGCCGTCAGCTCGCTGCGGCTTGAAACGCCCGCCTTGCGGTAGACGCCGGAAGCCTGCTGCCGAACGGTTTTCTCACGGGTTTCGCGCAGCCCGGCAATTTCCCGAAAGGTCAGCCCTTTGAGCATGCAGATCACGATATCCTGTTCGCTTGCGGAGAGTTTCCAGGCGTCGAACTGCTTCTGCATGACGGCGCGGTACTGGTTGGCGATTTCCTTGGTATGGGTATCGATCTTGGCCAGGTTGCCGCGCGCGTTTTCCAGATTTTCGCGCAGCTCTTCGATTTCCCGGTAACTCATTCTGCGTTCGTAAAGGTAATACAGCACGCACCCGGTACTGACCGCGAGCCACAGGATATCGTCCAACATGGCGGCCGGCGGCTCGCCCGCCGTGAACTCAAGGATGATTTCGACGGCGCTTGTGGCGAAAACCGAAATCACGAGAACGCTGAACGCCCACTGTCTGACCGACAGGTGTCCAAGCTCTCCAAATCTACCGAACCGTTCCAAACCTGACCTCCATACCGGCGACCGCGATGCCGAATTAGACATATGTCCCACGGGCGTCCGCAGCAATCCGGCGCTTGTCCGATGGCCCCTGGGCCGGGTTTTCCCTATCTGGATGGTTCCAGGCGCGCGGTTAAGCGGTTCCTCTCCCTATCGCGGCGCATAATCCAGGATGTCGGGTGACATGATTAAGAGAAAACCAGCAACCTCCCTGACCATCGGCCTGTTCCTTGTCATGACAATCAGCGGATTGCTGATTTTCTTCGAGCTTGGAACGGGGGGGATCAGGGCTACCCACGAATGGACCAGCATTGCTTTTTCCGTGGCGGCGCTGATGCATATCCTGGTCCATCAGAAGCCGTTCACCCGGTACTTCAAGGAACGCACGGTTGCCTACATCCTGCTGGCCGTTTCATTGGGCGGGGCCCTTTATGCGCAGTCCAGGAACGACCTGTACGCCGCCGAAGAAACCTACCAACAGGTCATCCATAGCAACCTGTCCGATCTGACTCCTTTGCTGGGAGAGGATATCGGCGCGCTTCGTCAAAAACTCGCCGCCCTGGGCGCACCCGCCAGGGATCCGGATCAATCGATTTTCGAACTGGCGGAAACCCACGGCAAGGATGTGTACGACATCATCGAACCGTTGCTGATGAGTACGCCGAAATTCGAAGAATTGAGAGGCGGTTGAGATGAAGAAGCCCCTGACCCTTGCGGCGAGCGCGATACTGGCCGTTTTCGTCACGGTTTTTGCCGCTAAAGCCTATGACCGCTACGCCCTCGGTCCTGCGAACCTTGCGAACGGCAAAGAGCAATATGCAAGCCACTGCATCGGCTGCCACGGCGTTAAAGGACATGGAGACGGCGTGCTCGCCGCCGATCTGGAGGTGCCCGCCGACAACATATCCGAAGAACTCGCAAATCCATTCGGGTTCAAGCAGGAACTCATCGCGTCGGTTTACACCGGAGACAATGGGCAGCAAGGGCGGATGCCCGCTTTTCAAGGCGTCCTGACCAAAAACGATATCAGCGACATCCTGGAATATATCAGAAGCATCAACGAGTAGTTCCGCCTGTTCGGGATCCTGCCGGCCAGCCTTGCGGGACAAGCGGTTCCGGACCGTTTAACAGCGGCGGCAGCGCGTTCATCACTCCGCCGCCGTCTTGCCCGCGCCCTCGTATCCGAACGCGTTGGTGTAGCCGAACAGGGCCGCCGATCCGCCCGTGTGGATGAAGACGATGTTCTCCGACCTGTCGAACGCGCCCTTGCGGATCAGATCGATCAGACCGGCGGCCCCTTTGCCGGAATAGACCGGGTCCAGCAGAATCCCCTCATGCCGGGCGAACAGTTCGATCGCCTCGATACATTCCGGGGTCGGTATGCCATAGCCTTCGCCCACATAGTCCGTGTTCGCCACCACGTCTTCGCGCGCAACGACCCCCGGACAACCGAGTTTCTCGGCGGTCGCGACGGCGAGCTTATAGACATTTTCCTCCTGCTTCGGTTTCGGCGCGCGCACCCCGATCCCAAGCAGGGGGATGTTGGCGTTGATCGCCTTCAGGCCCACGATCAGGCCCGCCTGCGTTCCGGCGCTTCCGGTCGCGTGAACGATCCGGTCGATGCGAAGCCCCTGATTGTTGGCTTGAGCGACAAGCTCCATCGCGCAATTCGCATAGCCCAGCGCGCCGGTCGGGTTGGACCCGCCGCCGGGGATCGCATACACGGTCCGCCCCTTGGCACGCAGGTCTTCCGCGACGGCCTCAAGCTCGGCATTCATGTCCAGGCCGCCGGGCCGCGTTTCCGCCGTCGCCCCATGCAGATAGTCCAGAAAGACATTGCCGTTGTATTTATAGTTCGGATCGTTGGATTGGGTGCGGTCTTCCAGAAGGATATGGCAATCCATCCCGATCCGGGCGGCGAAGGCGGCGGTCTGGCGCGCATGGTTGGATTGCGTCGCCCCCTGCGTCACCACGATATCCGCGCCCTGCTCCTTGGCCTCCGCCATCAGGAATTCCAGCTTGCGGGTCTTGTTCCCGCCGGTCGAAAGCCCGGTGCAATCGTCCCGCTTGATCCAGAGCTGAGGCCCTTCTAGCGCCTGGGTCAGCCGTTGCATGGGTTCCAGGGCGGTGGGCAGATGCGCGATGGGCAAGCGCGGAAAGCGGGAGAAGTGCATGATATATCCTAGTGGCTGGGCTTCCGAAACCGAACGGGTGGGCGTTCGGGGCCGCTAGATGCAATATCCTTTTACCGCACTGTGCAAGCGCGGATATGGGTGACCCCTGTGGACCGGGCTGTGCGGGCCGGTACGAAGGCAAGCTATAGTCTACCGGGGGGCCGGAAGCCGCGCCCGCGAGTCCGCCTCGCGGGCGCGTTCCGTTACGACCCCTGGGTCAAGGCGTCGTAGACGCCCCTGATCTTCAAGGTCACGGTCAGGCTGCTGCTGTCGCGGTTTCGCCAGAACCATCCGTGGCCGCCGTCGAAAGCCGCGGCGAAGCGACCTTCCGTTCCGCGCGAGCCACGGCCCTTCTCATAGGTGATGGATTCGCCGCTACCGTGACCGTGCAGATCGAAATTCACCCGGCCGCCTTCGACAACCATGACATAGTCGGTCGCAGCGCCTTTCTTCATCGACAGTTTAACCTCATAGGTCTCCCCCGGTTGCAGGGTAAACACGATTTCGTCCGTCCAACCTGCGCTGTCCTGGGCGTAGGCGGTCGAGACGAAAAGGCCGAAGAGCGTGTCGAGCAGGCTCGATTGATCGGCGCCGTCACCGTGCAGGATCCGGTCGCGCTCGGCTTCGTCTTCCAACTCCTGCTTGATCTCGCCCATTTCCGTCAGACCCAGCATCCGTCCGGCGCCGGTCGGGTCGATGCCGTATTCGGCGGGAAGGACGATGACGAACAGGATCGCGACGGCCGCCAAGGCCGCGGCGATGGTGGAGCGAAGGAGTTGCGTCGAACTCGGCAGTTCTTCGAGGCTCGGTTTTTGCGTGTTGAACATTGTTTCTCTTCCTTAACTCTAGGCTGCGACGACATAGCCGGCGATGTGCATCCCCATCAGGACGAATCCCAGCGACATCATAACGACGTTTGCGGTATAGGCTTGGCGCAAGAATCCCGCGGATTTCCGCCAGTAACCCATTGCGATCAGAATGACGGCAAGGGCGAGAACCTGGCCGATCTCCACGCCGACATTGAAGGCCAGCAGATTGGCCAGAAGCCCTTCTTCGGCTATCCCGTATTCAAGGATCTTCGTGGCCAGGCCAGTGCCGTGGAACAGGCCGAAAATCAAGGTCGCCGCCTTGGTGTTCGGTTGATAGCCGAGCCAGCGCTGAAATGCGCCCAAATTGTCGAGCGCCTTGTAAACGACGCTAAGGCCGATAATGGCGTCGATGATAAAGGCGTTGATGCCCCATCCGTACCAGACGCCCAACAGCATCGTGACCGAATGGCCAAGGGCGAAAAGGCTTACATAGATCGCCACATCCTTCATCTTGTAGAGGAAGAAGACGACGCCGAGCAAAAACAGGATATGGTCGTAGCCGGTCACCATATGCTTTGCGCCGAGATAGGCGAAGGGGATGAGCTTCACGCCCCAAATCTCTTGAATATAGCCGGCGTCGCCGGGCGTAACATTGTGGGCGCCGGCCGCGCCGATACAGGTTGCGAGGAACAGGATCGAAAAGCCGGCCGTGACAGCCGTCCGCGCCGGACCGGCCCGCCGCGCCTTGATGAACTGGATCATTCTAAGATCTCCAACTGTGTAACGATTGAGACATGCCGCGCTTGACTGCGCGCGCTCCTCAAGCGCGTGGAGGCCGGTCTATCCTGGAATTCAGCTCTGGAATTGCGTCGAGAGGCGGTGGATACAGCAGCGCGCGCATCGGCGTCGGCGTTGTATTTTCGGGTCCGAAGGTCAGCGCCGCCGTTCCGTGGTCGTGGTCCGCCATGCCCTGGCTGTGACCGTGCATGGCGGCCGCGATGTCCTCTTCAAAACCATGGGAATGGCCGTGTTCGGCGACGAAGGCCGCGTGGTCTTCCAGCGTCTGCAGCAGCGTCGGTGTATGCAACGGAATCGGGGCGATTGACCAAAGCATGACGGAAAGCGCGACAAGCACGGTCAGCCCACGCCGAAACCGGCCAGTGGGACGCAACATGGAAGGTCTTTTCGCCATGGGACCGCTGGTCACCGCGTTCATACGTCTTGTCCGATCCCCTTGGGGGATATTTTTCACTATGACAGATAGGCATGTTCACGCGAGTCATCCAGCAATAACTGCGAACGCCAAAGAAGCGGAAAGCCCGCAACCGGCCGGCAGGACGCCGGACCCGGCGGCACTGAAGGAAGGTGCGGATGTACGCGCGCCGCCCACGGCGCGAGATAGCGTCCGGATGGCGAAAGAGTGTCATATTGCCCCGCGCCGCCGGCCCCGGTTAGACTCCGGGTAATGCGGGACACATCCAGATCGATCTCATGACACCTTTACAATCCGCTGCGGCTTTCCGGCGGGTTCCAGTATAATCTCGGCGGGGGAATGACTGTTGCCTTTGAGTTTACGCCGAAGATCGAGAGGGGCGGCGCGATGAGAAGCGAAATGGGCCTGGAACCGCCCTGTATCATCGATGTGGAGGCGTCGGGATTCGGTCCCGAATCCTATCCCATAGAGATCGGCCTGGCCCTGAATGACGGCGGGAAGTTCTGTACGCTGATCCTGCCGTCGCCGCTTTGGACGCATTGGGACCGCAGCGCCGAGAAGGTCCACCGGATACCCCGGGACATTCTGGAGGAATATGGCAGGCCGCGCGACTGGGTGACCGGCGAATTGAACCGTATTCTGCGCGGCAAGACCGTCTATACCGACGGCTGGGTGGTCGATAAGCCCTGGCTGAACACGCTGTTCGACGAATGCGGGGCGACGCCCGGTTTCGAGACCAGTTCCCTGGAGATGATCCTGTCGGAGGGACAGATGGAGGTCTGGCACGAGACGAAGGACCGGATCCTGGCGGACGGTCACAGCAACCGCCACCGCGCCAGTTTCGACGCCTGGGTCGTCCAGCAGACCTGGATGGAGACGCGCCGGCTGACCGGTTAATCCTGTTCGAAAGTCTTGCAGACCTGCGCCCAGGCGTCGTCCAGATGCGCGCGCAGGGCGGCTTCCGCCCCGTCCGGGTCCCGCATCAGGATCGCGTCGTAGATCGCGCTGTGGGCCGCATGGTTCAGGCGGTTTCGGTCCGGCAGGCGGGGCATCTTCGACCAGTGCGGTGAAAGCCAGGATGTGTAGGCCCTGTGCAGGGCCGGCAATACCGGATTTTGCGGAATCCGGTAGAGCACCGCATGAAAATCCATATCCGTCCGATAGAACAGCGCGCTGTCCTCAACGGCCTCTCCATTCGCGGCCAGCGCGTCCCGCAGCGCCCTGATGTCTTCCTTCCCCGCTTCCACCGCCGCCTGCCGGACAAGGGCCGCTTCGATCATGATCCGCGTTTCGAACAGATTGCGAACGCCCTGCCGGTCGTTCAGCAGATGGCGGACCACAGTACCGACAGCGTCGATGGCGCTCTCGAAACCGGGTTTCCGCACAACGGGCCGGAAGCGTGGACGCGCATCCACCAACCCTTTGTTGGCCAGCGCCTGGACCGCTTCGCGGGCGACGGTTCTGCTCACCCGATAGGTTTCCACGATCTCTCGTTCCGGCGGCAGGGGCGCGCCCTCCGCCAGGTCGCCCCGGGCGATCATATCCTCGAAGATCCGGAATAGATCGTCGGCCGCCCGGCCGGAGCCGTTTGCCTTGCGACGGCCCTGATTTTTCCTAACCGGCATCGCGTCCTTCCCGTCTCCCCAACCGGCGCTGCCTTCGATGAATGGCGTCAGGCGGACATATGGATTGACAACCGCCCGCCAACCCGTGAACTCTGATATTTTGATAATACTAAAATGAGAATATAAAAATATAAAGATGGAGGTTCGAGGCCGGTGCCGGGGCAGCGACATGGCTGAGATAACGGAAATCGAAGCGGGCCTCTACCGGGTGCCTCTGGCCGAAGTCTTGAGCGACGCCAGGCACGGAGACCATACGCATTTCGAACTCGTCACGGCCACGATCCGTCTTTCGGACGGGACGGAAGGCACGGGCTATACCTATACCGGCGGACGGGGCGGGCACGCGATCCTGGCGATGATCGAGCATGACCTTGCACCGTTTCTGCTGGGCCGCGAGGGGGAGGATGTCGAGGTGCTGAACGACGCCATGCAATGGCACGTCCATTATGTGGGGCGGGGCGGCGTCGCCTCCTTCGCGATTTCGGCCCTGGACATTGCCTTGTGGGATCGCCGCTGCAAGAAGGCGGACCTGCCCTTAAGGCTGGCTGTCGGCGGCGCGTCGGACAGATGCCGGGCCTATGCGGGCGGCATCGATCTGAACTTCCCTTTGATGAAGCTTATGGAGTCCGTACAGAGATATCTGGAGCGCGGCTTCAACGCGGTGAAGATCAAGGTCGGTCAGCCGACGCTGCAAGAGGATCTGGTCCGCATAAAGTCTATACGGGACCTGATCGGCCCGGATGTCACGCTGATGGTCGACGCCAACTACGCAATGACGGTGGACGAGGCGATTGTGGCGGCCCGCGCCTTCGCGCGCTTTGAGATTCTGTGGTTCGAAGAGCCGACAATCCCCGATGACTACAAGGCGTATGGACGCATTGCAGAGGTTACCGGGGTGCCTTTGGCGATGGGAGAAAATCTGCACACGTTGCAGGAGTTCGAACATGCCTTCGCGGACGCCCGGCTATCTTTCGTTCAGCCGGACGCGTCCAACTGCGGCGGTGTGACGGGGTGGCTTCGGGTGGCCGATCTGGCGCGCGGGCACGGGGTGCCGATCTGCAGCCACGGCATGCACGAGCTTCATGTCAGCCTGGTTTCCGCGCAGGCGGAGGCTGGGTGGCTGGAAGTACACTCCTTTCCAATCGACCACTATACCCGTCATCCGCTAACGATGAAGGGCGGTCTGGCCGTCGCCCCGGCGGGCGCCGGAACCGGCGTCACCTTCGATTGGGAAAAATTGAATCGCGAAAGCAGCGGCGTCTGGCGGACCCACTGTTCGCAGTAAGGCGGTGTCTTGGCGCGGCCGGCCGCACCGCTTTCGCCAGTTTGATCATACCAAATGCTTAATTTTGAACACGCTCGTCATCCGTAACTTTCGCGGAGCTGCAGCGCGCACCGGGCCGATATGCCGGTCGTCGCCTGGTCTTCACGCCACCGGGTTTGCCCTTGCGCCCGACAGGGGTCGCCGGTATATCCGAACCTCCAACCAACGTTATAACATATCGATCGCCGATAGATGCTTCGCCCGTCTCGGCGTCGATCGAAAGACGGAAACGGTGCAGCCCATGAAACGCTTTAGAACGGTCCTGTCCTCCACTGTGTTTACAATCGCCGCCGGCCTTTCTGGCGCGGCTTTCGCGGAACCGGCCGTTGTCGCTTCGATCAAGCCGGTACATTCGCTGGCGGCCTCCATCATGCAGGGGGTCGGTACACCGACCTTGATTTTGGAAGGCGCCGGGTCGCCGCATACCTATGCGCTGAAACCGTCGCAGGCGCGGCGGCTGCAGGAAGCGGATCTGATCTTCTGGATCGGCCCGGACTTGGAAGCATTCTTGGAAAAGCCGATGGAAACGCTCGGCGGAGATGCCCGTACGGTCGCCTTGCTGGAAACACCCGGCTTGGCTCTGCTGGGGTTTCGCGAAGGGGCGTCGTTCGATGCGCACGATCACGCGTCGCACGGCGAGCATGACGAACATGGTCATGACGAACACGACCACGCCAAGCATGACGGGCACGATCATGACGAACACGACCACGCCAAGCATGACGAGCACGATCATGACGAACACGATCACGCCAAGCATGACGAGCACGATCATGACGAACACGACCATGCCAAGCATGACGAGCACGATCATGACGAACACGATCATGCCAAGCATGACGAGCACGATCATGACGAACACGACCATGCCAAGCATGAAGGCCACGATCACGACGAACACGATCATGGCGCGTTTGACGCGCATGTCTGGCTGGACCCGGAAAACGCCAAGACCCTCGCCGGCGTTATGGCTGCGGCGCTAAGCGACGCCGACCCGGCAAACGCCGCGACCTATGCGGCGAATCTTCGGAAGCTCGAAGCGGAACTCGATGGCCTGATCGCGGAACTCACCGCCGATCTGACCCCGGTTCAAGGGCGGCCGTTCGTCGTTTTCCACGACGCTTACCAGTATTTCGAACGCCGCTTCGGCCTGTCGGCGACCGGATCGATTACGGTTTCGCCCGAAGTGGTGCCGGGGGCGCAGAGGGTCGGCGAGATCAAGGATAAGATCCAAGGTCTGGGGGCCGCCTGTGTCTTTTCCGAGCCGCAGTTCGAACCGAAGCTGGTCTCGGTTGTGACCGAAGGCACGGACGCCAAGACCGGCGTGCTCGATCCGCTGGGCGCAGCGCTGGAAGACGGACCGGAACTTTATTCGAACCTGATCCGCGGCATGGCGGCGTCGTTCCGGAGCTGTCTGTCCGAATCCAGTTAGGCCGCTGCGGCGGGTCGATGCGGTCTTTTGACACGCTGACCCGGCGGACGAGTGTTCTTAAGAGATAGATCACGCAACCTGTCGGGGGGTATGCAGGCGTTGCGGCGGTTTCGTCGATATAGGTTATGGGGGTCGATTCCGTTGCTCGGCTGGCTGTTCATGCAGCTCGCCGCGACGGGTCTGCTCACCCCCATTCCATCCCACGCCGCCGGGCTTGGCCAGGTCGGTGCGCCGACCGTCTTCATCACGATCTGCACGCCGGAGGGCGTCAAGGAAATCGCCCTCGATGAGGCGGGACTCGGGACAGGGACCGGAACGCCCGAACCCAAACCGTCCGCTCTGGGTGGGTGCGAGTGGTGCAGATCTCTCGATCAGCCTGCGGACATCGCCCGTCCGAATGACCGCGCCGGCGTTGACCTCACCTATGCCGACGCGGCGTTTCACCGCGCCGATGCACCGCTGCCCAACGGAAGCAGCGAACGGGACCCGTACCGGGTGCGTGCGCCCCCCATCTGACTGTCCCTACCCAACCGGACAACGGAGTCGGCAGGCCGACTCCAAAAACACCATATTTTTGTAAAGGATGAACGCATGTTCAAAACCCTCTTGCCCGTGCTGCGGGCGGGCTTCCTCATGACTGTATTCGCGCTGGCTGCGGTTCCGGCGGCGCGTGCACACGGCACCGTAACCCTGACCGATACCGAAGGGCGCACCGTCACGGTCCCACACGGGGCGGAGCGTGTCCTGCTCGGCTTCTATTTCGAAGATTTCTACGCCATCGTCGGGCCGGACGCGTATGACAAGGTGGTCGCCATCTCGCGCGAGGCTTGGGAAGGCTGGCGCAACACGCAATGGCGGGCTTACGTCGCCGCGAACCCCAAGCTGGAAAAGCTGATCGATATCGGCGAGGTGGATTCCGGATCCTTCAATGTGGAATTGGCGGTCGCTTCCAAGCCCGACGTCGCGATCCTGGCGGCCTGGCAGTACCGCTCCCTGGGCCCGGCAATCGAGAAGATGGAAAGCGCGGGCATTCCGGTCGTTGTCGTCGACTACAACGCCCAGACCCTGGAGAAGCACCTCGCCAGCACCGAGATCATCGGCAAGGTCATGGCGGTCGAAGAAAGGGCCGCGAAGCTGGCCGGCGAATACAAGGCCGCCGTCGAAGACGTGCTGACCCGCGTCGCCGCATCCAAGACGCCGAAGAAGAAGGTCTATGTCGAGCTGGGGAACCGGGGACCGCAGGAAATCGGCAACAGCTATTCCGGCGTCATGTGGGCCAACGTGATCGCCATGGCCGGCGGCGACAATATCGCGGACGGCAAGATCGAACGCTGGGCGCCGTTGAACCCGGAATTCGTCATCGCCAGCCAGCCGGAGGTCATCCTGATTCCCGGATCGGGCTGGATCGGACGGGACAAGGCCGTTCTGATGGGGTTTGGCGTCGACCGGGGCCTGACAAAAGACCGCCTGCGTCCCTATACCGAGCGCGCTGGCTGGCGGAACCTGCCGGCGGTGAAAGGCTCGGCGATCCACTCCGTCTACCATGGCGGGGCACGGACGCTGTACGACTACACCTTCCTGCAGTACATCGCCAAGACGCTGCATCCGGACGCCTTTGCCGATGTCGATCCGGTGGCGAACCACAAACGGTTCTATGCCGATTATCTGCCCATCGAAGCGGACGGAACCTTCATGGTTCATCTGAAGTAGGACCGGATAAACCGGCCGGCCGCGCCCTTACGGCGGCGGCCGGCCGCAGCCGGAGAGATCCATCATGACCGATGCGACTTTGCCCCGCCGGGCGTCCGTCCGGGTCACCCTGACCCGGGGGGCCGCCCTTGTCGCCGCACTGGCCCTGACCGCGACGGTGACGGTCGTCGATATTCTGGTCGGGCCGGCCTTCCTCGCCGTGTCCGACGTGCTGGCGGCCCTGTTCCTGCCGGAACAGGACGTCGACAGCGCCGTCTACGCCATCGTCAACGTCATTCGCCTGCCGACCGCGGCGATGGCGCTTGTTGTGGGCGCATCGCTGGGGATTGCGGGCGGCTTGATGCAGACGATCCTGGGCAATCCCCTGGCCAGTCCCTATACGCTTGGATTTTCCGCCGCCGCTGGGTTCGGTGCGGCGGTCGTTATCCTGATCGGCGTTCAGATCCCCTTTGCGCCCGGGGCGACGATTCCCCTGGCCGCCTTTTCAATGTCCCTGGCGGCGGCCGCGTTGGTTTACGGTTTCGCCAGCATGCGCGGCATGACCGCCGAGGTGATGGTCCTGGCGGGGATCGCGGCCATGTTCCTGTTCCAGTCTCTGCAGTCCCTGGTGCAGTACATGGCCTCGCCGGAAGTGCTGCAGGAAATGGTGTTCTGGCTGTTCGGAAGCCTTTTGAAAGCCAACTGGACCAGCGTTTCCATCTCCGGCGCGATCCTGCTTGCCAGCCTGCTGTTCGTTCTGCCCGACCTGTGGAAACTGACGGCCATGCGGCTTGGGGACGACCGGGCCCGAAGCCTGGGGATCGACGTTCGGGCCTTGCGCATCCGGATGTTCGTCATCGTTGCTTTGTTGACGGCGGGCGCGGTGTCCTTTGTCGGAACCATCGGTTTCGTCGGGCTGGTCGCCCCGCATGTCGCGCGGATGATCGTCGGCGAGGATCATCGTTTCCTCATCCCCATGTCGGCCATTGCCGGGGCGTTCGTGATGGCGGGCGCGTCGGTTGCGTCGAAAATGATTTCTCCCGGCGGCGTGGTGCCGATCGGAATCGTAACCGCCGTCATCGGGGTGCCGTTCCTGTTCGCCCTGATCGTCCGGAACAGAAAGGTCTTCTGGTGATGCTGGAGGTTACGGACCTGACCGTCGCCTATGGCGCGAAACGGGTTGTTCACGAGGCGGGCTTCGCGCTGGAACCGGGAACCGTCACGGCCCTGATCGGACCGAACGGAACCGGAAAATCGACCCTGCTGAAGGCTGTTGCCGGACTGCTGCCCTTTTCCGGTTCGGTCCGCCTGAAGGGGGCCGCCTATTCCGTCTCAGACGGCTCAATCGCCTATATGCCGCAGGATACCGGCGGCAACACATCGCTGTCGGTGGAGGAAGTCGTGCTGTTGGGCCGTTTGCGGTCGTTGGGCCTGACCGTTCCCGCCGGTTTGAAAGACGCCTGCCGGTCGGTTCTGGCCCAGTTCAACCTGATGCCGTTTGTCGAACGCCGTCTCGACAGTCTCAGCGGCGGTCAGCGCCAGTTGGTCTTCCTCGCCCAGTCGCTCTTCCGCGACCCCAGCGTTCTGTTGCTCGACGAGCCGACGGCCGCGCTGGACCTGCGGCATCAGTTGATCGTTCTGGATGCGGTGCGCACCCACAGCAAGCGCGAGGGGATCGCCACAGTGATCGCGATTCACGACCTCAACCTGTCGGCCCGTTTCGCTGACCGGCTGATCTGTCTGTCGAATGGCCGGATCGTCGCGGACGGACCCGCGCCGGAAGTCCTGTGCGCCGCCCGGATCGAACAGGTTTACGGCGTTCGCGCAGAGGTCGAAACCGGGGCCGACGGTAAGCAGCGGATTACGCCGCTGGCAGCCGTTTAGAAGCCGCGCCGCCAAGCTGCGTAACCACAATTCCGGCGCCCGCCGCATCCGGCCCGGCGGCGCGACGCATGCGGCTGAGGCGTCGGCACAGCCCATGGCCGCCGGCCCCTTCATGAAACCTTGATGACAGATGGTCGCCCCCGGCTTGCTTTCGGTGCGCCGCAGCATGACCTTGAGCGCAGAGGTCCACGCTGGGGGTATGCAATGACGAACCTTGTTTCGCTAGACGGCAAGAAAGGTCTGGTGGTCGGAATCGCGAACGACCAGTCCATCGCCTTCGGCTGCGCCCAGGCGTTCCGCGCGGCGGGGGCCGATCTGGCCGTCACCTATTTGAACGATAAGGCGCGGCCCCATGTGGAACCTTTGGCGCAGGCATTGGACGCTTCTCTTTTTTTGCCGTGCGACGTGCGGGAGCGTGGACAGGTCCAAGATCTGTTCGCGCGGATCGGTGAGGAATGGGGGCGGCTGGACTTTCTGCTGCATTCCGTCGCCTTCGCCCCGCGGGAAGATCTGCACGGCCGGTTGACCGACTGTTCGCTGGACGGGTTCCAGATGGCGATGAACGTCTCCTGCCATTCCTTCATCCGGATGGCCCGTTACGCCGAACCGTTGATGCAGGCGGGCGGCGCGCTGATGACCATGAGCTACTACGGCGCGGAAAAGGCGGTCGACAATTACAACCTGATGGGTCCGGTAAAGGCCGCGCTTGAGGCCAGCGTGCGCTATATGGCGACGGAATTGGGGCCGAAAGGGATCCGGGTCTATACCGTCTCGCCGGGGCCGGTGGAAACCCGGGCGGCGTCCGGCATCGACCGGTTCGACGAATTGATGGAACAGGCCGCCAGGCGCGCCCCGCGCCAGGCCATCGTCACCATCGACCGGATCGGCAGTCTCGCGGCGTTCCTTGCATCCGACGCCGCCGACGGCATGACCGGCAACACGGTCTATGTCGATAACGGATACAATATCCGGGGCTGAGACCGGCTGCCGAACGGGGATGCGTCAGCCCGCGTCCCGCGCTTCCTCCAAAAGCCAGGCGATGAAGGCGTCCGCGTCCGGATGGCGCTTGCGTCCGGCGGGCGAGAGGATGAAATACCCCTCCCGCAAGGGTCTCGCATCCCGCCAAATCACCCGCAGCGACCCATGCTCGGCCTCGTCCCGGACCAGAAGAGCCGGCGCCAGGGCGATCCCCTGCGCGTGGATGGCGGCGTCAATGGCCAGGGCGGTCTGGTTGAACTGCAGGGGTTTGTGCGGTTTTCCGATTCCCGCCGCCGCGAACAGATCGTCCCAGTGGCGGTGGCCGTCCTGAATCAATCGATACCCGTCGAAATCCTGGAGGCTGGCGATCTTCCCACCCGCCGCGCGGTAGGACGGGCTGCACACCGCGCATAGATCCAGCGCCGCCAGGGGTTCGGACTCGATATCTCCCTCGAACGGCGGTGTCCCCAGCCGCACGGCGATATCCACACCGTCGGTCTTCAGGTCCGCCAAGGCTTCGCTGGCGATGGTGCGGACGTCCGCGCCGGGATGGGTCGCGGTGAATTTAGAAAGCCTGGGTACCAGCCATTTCGATGCGAAGGAAGGCGGCGTGCTGATGACGATGGGACGCCGCTCGGTCTGCAGCCGGCGCACCGCATCGTCGATGATCGCCAGCGCTTCGCGGATCGAGGTGTGGAATGCGTGGCCCGGCTCCGTCAGGCGCAGGCCGCGGGCGTGGCGGAAGAACAGCTTCGCGCCGTATTCGGCTTCCAGCCGCCGGACCTGTTGCGCCACCGCACCCTGGGTCAGGTTCAATTCTTCCGCGGCCAGCCGGAAGTTGCCGTGCCGGGCGGCCGCTTCGAACATCCGCAACCCATTCAGGTTCCGCGTGGGCATGATCAACCTTCCAGACAGTAGGTTTTCTACTGTCTTCGGCGATGAGACATGATTGGTCAAGCCGGCTGGAGGACCGCATAGTCCCTGTTAACGAAACCTCATATGACCTTACAGACGGGAAGAAGACGATGAGCGACCGGAAAGTGGCGGTGGTTACGGCAGGCGGCAGCGGCATGGGCGCGGACGCGGCCCGGCGTCTGGCCGAGGACGGGTTTGCGGTGGCCATCCTGTCGTCCTCCGGCAAGGGCGAGGCATTGGCCGGGGAACTGGGCGGCGTCGGTGTAACCGGGTCGAACCGGTCGGTCGAAGACCTTGAACGCCTGATGGACGCGGCGATGGACCGTTGGGGCCGGATCGACGTGCTGGTGAATTCGGCGGGGCACGGCCCCAAAGGCCCGGTCCTGGAAATCTCCGACGCGGATTGGCACACGGGTATGGAGGTCTATCTGTTGAACGCGGTGCGGCCCGCGCGGCTGGCCGCCCCGATCATGGCGGCCCAGGGCGGCGGCGCGATTGTCAACATCTCGACCTTCGCCGCGTTCGAGCCGGACCCGCTGTTTCCGACCTCCGGCGTGTTCCGGGCGTCCCTGGCAGCCTTTACCAAACTGTTTTCGGATCAGTTCGCGGCTCAGAACGTGCGCATGAACAACGTGCTGCCGGGTTTCATCGACAGCCTGCCGGAAACGGAAGACCGCAAGGCCCGCATCCCAATGGGCCGCTATGGCGAGGCGGGCGAGGTTTCAGCGTTGATTTCCTATCTGGCCTCCGACGCCGCGGCCTATATGACCGGCCAGAATATCCGCATCGACGGTGGGCTGACGCGGTCCGTTTAGGGCGGGGGCGGCACCCTGTAGGGCTTCGTACCAGGTCGTCGGCAAGGATCGGCAAATCGGGTCTTGCCGCGGAACGGAGCGGCGATGACACTGTCGCCGCGCCGCGAAACAGGAGTTCGAATGACCCGCGCCAAGAATGTGCTTTTCATCATGTGCGACCAGCTTCGCTGGGATTATCTGTCCTGCTATGGGCATCCGCACTTGCAGACCCCCAACCTGGACCGGCTGGCCGGGCGCGGCGTGCGCTTCGACCGGGCCTATGTTCAGTCGACGATCTGCGGGCCGTCGCGGATGAGTTTCTATACCGGCCGCTATGTCGCTTCCCACGGGTCGACATGGAACGGCGTCCCCTTGAAGGTGGGGGAGATGACGCTGGGCGATCATCTTCGCCCCTTGGGCGTGCGCACCGCTTTGTGCGGCAAGACGCACATGCGGGCGGACCGGGAGGGGATGAAGCGCCTGGGCATCGATCCCGAGTCCGAGGTCGGGATCCATACCGCCGAATGCGGCTTCGAACCCTTTGAGCGGGACGACGGCCTGCACCCGACCGGCGGCCCCTATCCGCCAAACCGGAATTACGACGCCTATCTGCGGGCGAAGGGCTGGGACAGCGAAAACCCGTGGCAGGACGTGGCGAACAGCGGCGAGGATGTGGACGGCGAAATCCTGAACGGCTGGTTCATGAAAAATGCCGACCGGCCGGCCCGCGCGGCGGAGGAAGACAGCGAGACGCCCTATATGACAAGGCGGGCGATGGCGTTCATCGACGGGGCGGGAGAGAGCCCCTGGTGCCTGCATCTCAGCTATATCAAGCCGCACTGGCCTTATATCGCGCCCGCCCCCTACCATGCGATGTACGGGCCGGAAACGCATCT
>JANQIT010000182.1 GCA_028282025.1 Hwanghaeella sp.
GACAGCACCCGGCTTGATGCCGGTCCTGTCAGGACGATCCCGGTGATGCCCGTTGCGATCAGCAGAAGCACCGTGGCCGTTCCCATCATCACGCCCGCCGCATAACCCAGAGATCTGCGCAGGCCGAAGGCCGATCCCGCCGCCGCGACGCTCAGCGTCGCCGGTCCGGGACTGCCCATCAACGGCAGCGCCGTGAGGATCAGGATGATTGTCGTTTCCACCATGAAGAAAGGTTACTTCCAAGGCCGGGGGCGGGTCTTGAACGTTCCTGCGCAGCAAGACCGTCTCAGTGGTTCCAAGGAAAAGCGACACGCTCTCTAACCCCGGAGCGCGAAACCCGCGTCCCATTCATCGCGTAGGGTCTGGGCGGTGTCGGAGAAGCTCTCGTCCAGCACGGTCATGCTCTGCATGCGATCCGTACGGAAGTGCCGGAATCCCTGCCTCAAACGGCACCAGGCCGCCAGCACCTCGACTTCGACATAGTAGATCAGCGCAACGGGCAGGACGGTGCGCTCAGTCTCGCGGCCGCTCTCATCGCGGTAGGAGATGTGCAGGGCATGTTCGTCGCGCAGGGCCGTCCGCAGTACTTTCATATCGATCCTCTCCGGCGGCGAGGAGCCCCAGTTCGAAACCCGGAAGCGCTGTACTTCCGACAGGTCGCGTCGGTCTTCGGGGAGGCCGGCGGAGATCTTGTCCACCGCCCTCCGCGCCGAGGACTGCAAGGCGGGGTCGCCGGTGCGCGCCAGCAGGCCCAGGCCGACCAGGATGGCCTCTACCTCTTCCATGTCGAAGTTGAGCGGCGGCAGGTCATAGCCCCGGCGCATTAGATATCCGATCCCGGCCGCGCCTTCGATGGGCACCCGCATGCCCTGAAGCGCAGCAATGTCCCGGTAGACCGTGCGCGGGTTCACTTCCAGCCGGTCGGCCAGGGCGGCGGCGGTCATCGGACCAGCCGACTGACGCAGGATTTGGATAATTTCGAACAGTCGGTCGGCGCGGCGCATAGAGGGGTTCCTTCTGTGCTGTGCCTATCATGACACTCCTGACAGCAAGCTGTCAGGAGCTTGCCGTTATCGTCCCGCCGAATTTCACGCAAAGGGCGAGGGCCGATGCCGACCAGACATACAAGATTGACCGCGCGTTTGACCGCATTCATCGAGGCTCAACCGATGTTCTTCGTGGCGACCGCCGCGCCGACAGGCCGGGTGAACCTTTCGCCGAAAGGCTTGGACACGCTGCGGGTGCTTGGGCCCGACCGTGTCCTTTGGCTCAGCCTTACCGGCAGTGGGAACGAGACGGCGGCGCATGTGCGGGAAGATCCCCGGATGACTCTGTTGTTTTGCGCCTTCGAAGGGCCGGCCATGATCTTGCGCGTCTACGGACAGGCGCGCGCCGTGCATCCGGCGGACCCGGATTGGGCGGACCTTTCAAAGTCGTTCGGGCCCTACGCCGGTGCGCGGCAGGTTTACGATCTTTCGATAGATCTTGTGCAGACCTCCTGCGGTACCGGTGTTCCGTTGATGCCGTTTCAGGCCGAGCGCGGCGATATCGAGCTTCTGCCCTTCTATGAGGAAATGGGAGAAGCCGGCGTCCGCAAGTACTGGGGCCGCAAGAACGCGCTCAGTATCGACGGCAGACCGACGGGGATTGAGGATGCTTGAGCCCGCCCAAGGATTACCCGACAGGCATGCCGGGGCGGCGCTGGTGTTGTTCTCGGCCCTGCTGTTCGCAAGTTCCGGCCTGTTCGCGAAGGCTGTGCCGGTCGACGTTTGGACCGTGATTTTTTGGCGGGCGCTCTTTGCTTCCTTGTTCCTGGCCGCGTTCCTCAGACTGACGGAGGGTGGCGGTCTCGCGGTTTGGCGTCTGGATCGGGTGGGCGTAGTTGTTGCAATTATTTCAACGGTTGCCAGCGCATTCTTCATAGCTGCTTTCAAATATACGACGGTGGCCAACGTAACATTGATCTATGCGTCGGCGCCCTTTGTCGCGGCGATGATCGCCTGGTTCTGGATCGGCGAGACGCCGGGGCGTTCCAGCCTGATCGCGGCGTCGGTCGCGCTGGGCGGCGTGGCGGTCACCATGGGCGGGCTTTGGGGCAGCCCGGCGCTGGGCGATCTGTTCGCGCTGGGGATGACCGTGCTGATGTCGCTGGTCGTGGTGATCTATCGGGTCTTTCCGAAAACGCCGACCATCGGGCCGATGATGGTCAGCAGCCTGTTATCCTTGCCCTTCGCCTGGGCCGCGGCTGATCCGTTCGAGGTGACCGCGCCGCAACTCCTGATTCTGGCGGCCTTCGGTCTCTGTTTCTCGGCTGCTTCCGTGGCATTGCTGGCCGGTGCGAAACGGTTGCGGTCGGCCGAAACGGCGCTGCTGAGTATCTGCGAAACACCCTTGGCCCCGATCCTCGCCTGGTTGGTGCTGTCGGAGTTGCCCGCCCCGCACGCCCTGTTGGGCGGGGCGATGATCCTTGCGGCTGTTTTGTGGCATCTCGTGCGGGACAATCGGAACGGATAAGCCGGCGGCGGGTCAAGGGCCCGCTGTTCCTTGTCTGGGCGTTGGTTTGGCCCCATCTCTCGGTCATGGCTTTCTCATGGCAAAGGCGGGGATTTCTCCTGGGTGCTCTATTCACCCTCACCGCGGGGCCATGGGCGGCGTTGGCGGCGGAGGACCGGCCGCCTTTGTCGCGGCGCGGCGGCGGAGGGGAAGAAAGGCCGCGCGGCGCGCTCCCAAAACGGCCTCTCCGGAACCAGCAGCAGGAGCGTCAGGACAGACGGCGGCCCGACGCCGTGCGCCGTCGGCGCAAATCCGGCGAGAGTCAGCAGGAGCAACGGCAACGCCGTGCGCGCGGGGGATGACTCGATCGCCCCTGACATAATGCTGTCAGGAGCGGTCGGATAACGTTCGCCGATAGAGCAAGGAGGAAGCCATGGAAAACAATCTGTCCTTTCTGCCCGGGATGCTGCTGGCTTTCGGTCTGTTCGCGCTGAACATGGTCAGTCCGGGGCCGAACATTCTCGCCGTCATGGGCACGGCGATGGGAGTTGGCCGAAGGCAGGGGCTCGCTTTGGCGGCGGGAGTTTCCGCAGGGTCCTTCTGCTGGGCCGTGCTTACGGCAGTTGGCTTGTCGGCGCTGCTGGCGGCTTACGCACAGGCATTGTTGGTTATCAAGATCGTCGGCGGGTGCTATCTGCTGCTCCTCGCCTATCGCTCCCTGCGTGCGGCGGCAAGCCGATCCGATCCGATGACCGGTGGGGCAAGACGGGCTGAGGATGCTTCGTTCCGTTGTTTCCGGACCGGCCTTACCATTCAAATGACCAATCCGAAGGCCGCGCTCGCCTGGACGGCGATCATGTCGCTGGGCATGACCGAAGGCGCGCCCCTTTGGGTTCCGGCAGTCCTTGTCCTCGGGTTGAGCGGTCTATCGCTGGCCGGACACTGCGTCTACGCCATCGCCTTCTCGACGGTACCGGCGCAATCCGCCTACGCCCGCGCCCGCCGGTGGATACAGGGCGTGTTGGGGGTTGCATTCGGCTATGCCGGCTTCTCTTTGCTGACGAGCCGCCACTGACGGCGGTCAGCTCTCAAGGTCCAGGCGTCGATGCCAGTCGGCAAGGGATTCTTCGGGATAATGGTCGTATGTCCGATCGTTCGGTCCTCTCTCCACCGACACCCAATCCGCTTTCGACGCCAGCATCAGATGCACCAGTTCCGGCGGTTTCGGTAACGGCGTGTCGATGGCCGAGGCGTGCGGGTGAACAAGTTCCGGCCAGCGGTCGTCCCAGGCCCAAAGCGGACTTCCGCAGTGGCGGCAGAAATGCCGCCGCAACGGGCTTACCGCGGTCTCTTCCCCGGCATCGTTCAGGACCGCCGCCTGATAAATCGAAATGTGCTCGCGTCCTTCCACTCTTAAACTGTCGGCCAGTCCGCCCAGATTGATGGCGAAACCGCCGGCCCCCGCCGTCTTACGGCAGATCGAGCAGTAGCAGCGGTTGAAGGGGACCGGATGCGGCGCTTCCAGTTCGAAGCGGATTTTCCTGCAGTGACATGATCCTTTGAGATGCATTGCCTTTTTCCTCCCAGTGCAACCGTCTATCGTTCGCCCGACCTTACGCCGAACGAAGAGGAGATGGCCATGTTGCTGGATGTGCGGACCTACAGGGTGAAGCCGGGTTACATGAAGGAGCATTTGGAACTTTACGAGAAATACGGCAAAGCGCCGCAATTCCGCTGCCTGGGAGAGCCGCTTGTCTATATGGTGGGCGAATCCGGCGACCCGAACGAATACATTCATATCTGGGTCTATGAGAATGCGGGGGACCGGGAGGCGAAGCGCAAGGCGATGTGGAGCGATCCGGAATGGCTGGCCTATACCAAGCGCAGCCGGGAACTAGGCGCACTGGTCGATCAGAAGAACAAGTTGATGGTGCCGACTTCCTTCTCGCCCGCGCCGAAAGGTTGACCGGAGCATACGCCCGTCCCCCCCCTTAACGCCGCAAGGAAACGCTGCAAGGAGCCGTCCGATCATGGCCGACAAGCCCGTCACCCTGCTGACCCATGTAAATCACTTCGTCGGACCTGCGGCGGTCAGGCGTCTCCTCCAGGAAGACGCGGTCGTGGTTTGTCATGACATGGCGTTTGCCGATGCGGAGGGACGTGCCCGCTTTCAGAAGGATGTCCCCGGCGCGGAAACCTGTGCGGCGACCGATCCGGCGGGGGTGGTGGCGGAGGTTAAGGCGCGTTTCGGCCGTCTCGACGCTTTGGTTTCTAATGACCCTTATCCCGCCGTCCGCGCCCCGATTGACGAGGCGGACCCGGATGAGTTCAGAAATGCGCTGGAAGCACTCATGGTCTGGCCTTTCACCCTGATTGGGGAGGCGGCGGCCGTCATGAAAGCGCAACAGGCCGGGCGCATCGTGATCGTGTCGTCAGCGGCGCCGCTGACCGGCATTCCGAATTACGCCATGTATGCGGCAGCGCGCGGCGGCGCCAACGCGCTGGTGCCGACGCTGTCGAAAGAACTCGCCAGATGGGGCATTCCGGTAAACGCCATCGCGCCGAACTACATTAAGAACCCGGATTATTTTCCTCCGGAACTGCTGGCAAACGAAGCGGCCATGGCGAAGATGCTCAAGAACATTCCGCTGGGGCGCTTGGGCGAGCCGGAAGAGGTTGCCGAACTGGTGGCGTTGTTCGCCAGCGGACGCTGCGGTTTCGTTACCGGCCATATTGTTCCCATCGCGGGCGGCTGGGCATAGGGCAAACCTTTACCTTCGCGTGTTTTGAAGACCTTCTGCGCGTGGTCTGGACTGTCCAAAGTCCCTCAAAAAATAGATCTCGGTGCGTGCAAAAGGTGCATTATGGTTAACTAATGGTTAGGGTTTGACAGGTATGTTCCCCTTAATGGAACCATGGGGGCCTGGTCATGCGTGTAAGCCTTAAGAAAAAGTTGTTGTTCCTTGTTTTAATGCCACATCTTGCGATCCTGGGCCTCGCGACCGAAGCGGTCTGGGAGCAGGTTTCATTCCAGATGGCGCTCGAAAAGCTGCAGCCCATGACGGAGATCGCAACCACCGCCAGCTTGGTCATCCATGAGTTGCAAAAGGAACGCGGTCAGACTGTCGGATTGATCACCAACGAGTATGCCGCCGACAATAAGGCGCGTCTGGCGAAGCAGCGCGCGCTCAGCGACACCGCTTTGACGGCGTATGCGGAAGTTGTCGCGGGCGTGGACCCGAATATCCTCCCCGACCGCATGCGGGTCAGACTGGAAGAACTGGCCGGGCCGCTGGCCGACGTGCCCGATCATCGCGGCGTCGTCGACAGCCGCAGCATGACGGTACCCGGAAACGTCAAGTTCTATACGGGCATCATCGTCGGCCTGATCGAGATCATCTCGCTGACGGCGGAGCAAAGCCCGTCCCAGGAAATCACCGCCTTGCTGCTGCCTTATGTATCTCTGGTTGAGGCCAAGGAGCATTCCGGCCTGGAGCGCGCCATCGGGGCGGCGGTGCTGAACACCACCGCCAAGGGCGACTTCCAACGGGGACGGTACGAGGCTTATCTGTTCCGGTTGAACGGCGAAACTCTCTTCCTGAAACAGTTCCAGAAATATGCCTCGGACGAGCAGCGGGCGCTGTTCGCGGACACGGTGAAAGGTCCGGCGGTCGAAAAGGTCATGGAATGGCGCAAAGTCCTCGCCGCCTTGCCGGATACCAAGGATACGCAAGGCGTGACCGGCAGCGAGTGGTTCGCAACGGCGACGCAACGCATCAACATGTTCAAGTCGGTCGAAGACGCGATTGCCGATCAGATCAGGACGAAAACCGCCGACAGTATTTCTTCCGCGATAAACACCATTATCCAACTGATTGTCGTGAACCTGATTGTCGTGCTGATTTTTGCATCGGCCGGGATCGCGGGCGCGTTGCCGATTGCCGGGCGGATCGGCCGGTTCGTCGTCAACATCCGTTCCCTTGCGGCTGGTGAGAGCGATATAAAACTGGAGCAAGACGACAAGCAGGACGATATCGGGGATATGAACCGCGCGTTGGTGCAGTTCGATGCCAATATCCGCGAAGCGCAGCGGGCGCAGGAAGAACGTTCGCGTCATGAACTGGAAGCGGCGGCCCAGAAAACCAACGCGTTACGGTCCATGGCGGACGCGGTGGAGGGGGAGTTGTCGACGACGGTATCCTCCATCTCCGAAGAGGGACAGGCGGTTGCGGCGCGCGCCGGGGATCTGTCCGGCATCAGTGCGGAAGTGTCGACCGGCGCACAGGCCGTTGCGGCGGCGGCGGAACAGGCAACCGCGAACGCCTCCACTGTCGCCACCCTTGTCGATCAGGTGAACCAGGCGCTCAACGACGTCGCCGACAGGGTCAGCACGGCAAACCGGTCGGCGGAAGAAGCGGCGATGGCCGCGCAGGAAACCGGCAGCGTTGTCTCCCGTCTGGAAGGATCGGCCTCAGAGGTGGGGGCCGTGATGGGGTTGATCAGCGATATTGCCGAACAGACGAACCTGCTGGCGCTGAACGCCACGATCGAGGCGGCCCGTGCAGGCGATGCGGGTAAGGGGTTCGCGGTGGTGGCGAATGAGGTCAAGTCCCTCGCCAATCAGACGTCGAAATCGGCGGCTGAAATCTCGTCGCAAATGGAAACCATGCAGTCGACGACCGCCGAAGCCGTTTCCGCCATGGGCAAGATCGGTGCTGCGATTGGTGCTATTACCGAGGCGTCTGCGTCGATTGAAGCCGCGGTTCAGGAACAGAAGACTGCAACGGCGGAGATTGCCAACAACGCGTCCCAATCCAGCGAAGGGTCGAGGGAAGTATCCGCGCGGATTGCAGAGGTAACGGACAATCTGACCCAGGTCGACAAGGTTTCCCAGGACCTGGCTTCGGTCGCGGAGTCCTTGCGCACTGACATCGATGGTCTGCAAAGCAGCATTCGCCGGATCGTCCGTACCGCCACGCCGGAAGTGAACCAGCGCGACGGTCAACGGCGCTTGCAAAGCCAGACAGTCGATAACGATAGACGGTCGGGCGCGGAACGCCGGGAAGACGGGATTGCCGGTTAAGCCGTGACTGGCACGGAATAGCCGGTACCGCCGATGCGAAGCGCCGGTCCCATTACGTGACCGCCATCACCAAGAGAGTGTGAACGGTCGTGACGGGGCAGGCGGCGCTCCGCCTACCATATCCAGTGCAATGGACCACGACAGGAGACCTGTGATGCGATCAATTGCACTGACGATGGCCGTACTTTTGGGCCTGTTCTTCAGCGCGGGCGCTTCGGCGGCGCAGCCCAACGATCTGGCGGGTTGGATTACCGATTGGCGTGACCGGGCGCACTCTGTAGGGACTTACGCGGTGCCCGATGCGGTCCGCAGGAACTAACGCCACGCCTTTCCCGCCGGCCTGTTCGAAACCGTCACCTTCCGGGTCGCAGGCGATCGGCGCGTCTGGTTGGAAGCGGCGCGGTTCGGTTACGGCGGCGGCGGAGTCGTTGTCGTCAACGATGTCATTCTGTTCCGAAGCGACCATGACGTAAACTCGATGGGCCTTTGGCATCGGGCCCTGACCCAGGCCAAGGCGTTTCAGCAGAAGGGCGTCTACAAAGTCGCCGCCGAACACCATGCCGCCATCGTTCGGGCGCCTGTTTACCGGGGCGGACATCTGCGGAAACCGACGCGCCGGGAATATAATGATTTTGCCTTGCAGCGGCGCGTTCTTGGACATGGGACGCACGTTCATACGCCGCACCATAGCAGGGCGGTCTATGTTCCCAAGAAAGTCGTCAGGAAACACCGGCATGGGCATGCGCCCTACGTGGTGAAAAAGGCGCATGGCCCGCATGGAAAGGTCGTCGCCAAGAAGCCGGCCTATCACGGCAAGAAGGTGGTGTTCGGACCCGGGAAGATCTTTGGAAAGAAGGTCTTTTTCAAATAGGCCGGAAACGACGCGGCCGGCGGTGAACCGCCGGCCGACAGGTGCCGTTCGTCGGTGAAAGAGGGCGCTTATTCGATGGGCACGGTGACATCGAAGCCGCCCTTGCTCTTCAACTCGAACTTTCCATCCTGCACGGCGCGCGTCCAGGCGGCGGTCTTCTTCAGGCCGCCCAGCGGGTACATGTGGGCCACGTCAAGTCCACAGTCGGGATCGGTCGCCTTGTAGGCCGCCAACTCCCGCACCAGCTTGTCCGGGGCGTTCACCGTCATCAGCTTGGTGACGTTCATTGCCTGCTTCTTCAGGAAATTCATCGAATTCCCGATACCGCAGGCCATCGCGTGCTTCAGCAGCGTCTTGACGGTCGCCAGACCGGGGACGCCGATATGGATCGGCAGTTCATTGCCCTGCGCGCGGATTCGCTTGTCCCAGGAAATGATCGGGTCCGCTTCGAAGCAGAACTGGGTGGTGATGTACATGTCCATCCCGGTATCTTTCGCGAAGGCGTTTTTCTGGGCCAACGCCATGGCGATGTCGGCCTCGCTGATATCGGGAGACCCCTCCGGGTGGCCGGCGACGCCCAGACGGTTGATGCCGTACTTCTGCAAAAGGTCTGTCTGCAGAATTTGAATGGTCGAATGAAACTCGCCGACCGGATTGTCGACCCCGCCGCCGATCAACAAGGCTTCGTTGACCGATGCTTCGCCCTGAAACTGCTTCAGGGACTCCTCCAGGAATTGTTTGGACGGGATCGAGCGGGCCGCGAGGTGCGGTACGGGGTTCATGCCCTCGCGCCGCAACTTGGCCACCGTCTTGATCGTGTCCGCGATGTCGGAGCCCGGCAGGAAGGTCACGAACACCGTCGTGTCTTCGGCCAGCAGAGCGCGAAAGTCCTCTACCTTGGAGGCTTGGGTCGGCGTTACCTCGACCGTGGCGTCCTTCAGGAAGTCGACTATTTGCTCGTTTTCGGCCATCGGGACTGTTCCTTGCGTTTGCAGGGGCGCCATCGTCATTTTACGTGGTCCTTCGGTTAACGCCGGCGTCGCCGGCGGCGTCCACCTTCCGCTCCGGATTGGGAGGCGGCGGCTTCAGCGAATTTCGGTTCGGGCAAGGCCACTTCCTTCTGCAGGTTGGGGAAGGGCGCGGTCTTGTTCGGGATCGCCATGGCATCCACGAAATGTTCTTGAAAGCGCGGTTCGACGGCGGTTTCGATTTTCTCGATCCGGGCGATGGTTTCGCGCACCTCGTCCCGGGCCTTCACATTCAACAAGGCGATCCGTGCGCCGGTGCCCGCCGCGTTCCCTACGGAGGCAACCTTGTCCAGCGGACAGTCGGGGATCAGGCCCAGGACCATGGCGTACTTGGTGTCGATATGACTGCCGAAGGCGCCGGCCAACACCACGCGTTCCGGGGCTTTCCCGATCTTGTCGACCAGCAACTGCGCCCCGGCATAAAGGGCCGCCTTGGCCAACTGGATGGCTCGCACGTCCGCTTGTGTAACGCGGATTTCAGGTTCGCCGCGATGCAGGATATAGGCAAAGGTTCTGCCGTCCGCAACGATCCGGTCCGAGCGCGCGGCCAGGCCGCCGTCGATGATGCCGTCGGCGGTGATGACGCCGGCCAGGAACAGTTCGGCCATCACCTCGATAATCCCGGAACCGCAGATGCCTGAGACGCCCGACTTCCGAACCGACTCCGCGAAGGCTTCGTCATCCGACCACACGTCGCTGCCGATCACGCGGAATCTCGGTTCCAATGTCTCGCGGTCGATCCGCACGCGTTCGATGGCCCCGGGCGCGGCCCGTTGGCCGGATGAAATCTGTGCACCCTCCAACGCCGGGCCTGTCGGGCTGGAACAGGCCAGCAGGCGCTCCTTATTGCCATAGACGATCTCTGCATTGGTGCCGACATCGACTACCAGGGTCATCTCGTCTCGGTACTGCGGGCCTTCCGAAAGAACCACGGCGGCGGCGTCCGCGCCGACATGACCCGCAACGCATGGCAGAAAATAGGCCCGCGCGCCGGGGTTCGTCTTGCCTTCCAGGCCAAGTTCGCGCGCCCGTACGCGGACCGGCTGATTGGTGGTCAGCGCGAAAGGCGCCCAGCCCAATTCCGTCGGGTCCACACCAAGCATCAGGTGGTGCATGATCGGATTGCCGACCAGAACCAGCTCCAGAATGTCGTTGACGTCGATTTCCGCTTCCAGGCTCGCCTGGGTCAATAGATAGCCGAGTGTTTCCCGGACTGTGGTGGTCAGTTCCGCATCCCCGCCCGGATTCATCATCACATAGGAAACGCGGCTCATCAGATCTTCGCCAAAGCGGATCTGCGGGTTCATTGCACCGACTGACGAGACGACCTCTCCGGTCTGCAGATTGGTCAGGTGCACCGACATGGTGGTCGATCCGATATCGACCGCGGCGCCGAAGGACCTGTCGTGGAACCCGGGCCAGATATGGACGATTTTATTGTCCCAACGGACCGCTACCGTAACTTTCCACTCGCCGTCTCGCAGGGCCTTTTGCAAACCTTGCAGGACCGGAAGGTCGGCGCGCTCCAGCCCGGTGATGCCCCATTGGTCGCCAAGCGCCGAGACGACCCGCTCCAAATCGCCGGACGGGTGGTGCATATCCGGTTCGGCGACCTCGATGTAGAACAGGCGGACGGCCGGATCTATTTCGATGTCCCGGACTTCGGCCCGCTTGCGCACTACCTGTTTATGAACCTGACTTTCGGCCGGAATATCGATAACCGCATCGCCTTTCAGCCGTGATTGACATCCCAGGCGGCGGTCGTCCTTCATGCCCCGCTTCGTTTTGTAGCGGGTTTCGACATCGTTGAACTCGGTTAGGTTCTCCTGCCGGCTTTTCAGACCGAATTTGGGGAACTCCCCGACGCTTTGCACGCATTGACAGCGCCCGCATATACCCCTGCCGCCACAGACCGAATCCAGATCCACGCCAAGTGCGCGGGCGGCCTCCAGCACGGTTGTTCCTTCTGGAAAATCGCCTCGCTTGCCCGATGGCGTGAAGACGATGCGAACGTCATCAACGGTCGCACCGCTTACTTCTCCATCAAGGGCCGCGACGTCGGAATCCGGCATGGGGTCAGCCTCCGTCGCAGGGCTTAGGCGACGCGGCGGCGGCGGCGCTCGCCACGGCCTCCGCGGGCGCCGCGGCCTTCTTCACCTTCCGCCGGGGGCTCGCGGAATTTGCGGATCCAACCGGCGCAATCGCGGTCCACGCCGTTGATCACATCGGCGCCCATAAGGCCGACCATTTCCGGCTCGTGCAGCGGGTTCAGGATGGCGGAGGTCATGCCCGCCCCGGCCGCCATCGACAGGAAGGCGGCGTTCAAATGGTGCCGGTTCGGCAGGCCGAAACTGATGTTGGACGCGCCGCAAGTCGTGTTCACCTGCAGTTCCTCGCGCAGCCGGCGAATCAGAGACAGGGCCCCGCGCCCGGCCGAACCCAGCGCACCGATCGGCATGACCAAGGGATCGATGACGATATCGTCTTTGGGAATGCCGTAATCCGCCGCACGTTCCACGATTTTCTTCGCCACTTCGTACCGTACGTCCGGGTCTTCGGAGATGCCGGTTTCATCGTTGGAGATGCCGACGACCGCACAGCCGTATTTCTTCACCATCGGCAGGATCACTTCCAGGCGCTCTTCCTCGCCGGTGACCGAATTCAACAGCGGCTTGCCTTCATAGGCTTCCAGACCCGCTTCGAGCGCTTCGACAATCGACGAATCGATGGCGAGCGGGACGTCGACGAGGCTTTGCACCAGCTTGATGGTCTCCGCGAGGATGCGCGGCTCGTCGGCCAGCGGAATGCCCGCATTGACGTCGAGCATGTGAGCGCCGGCGGCGACTTGGGCAAGCGCGTCGGCTTCTACAGTCGCGTAGTTGCCTTCTTTCATCTCCGCGGCCAGCTTCTTACGTCCGGTCGGGTTGATTCGCTCTCCGATCACGCAAAAAGGATTGTCGAAGCCGATAACGACTTCCTTCTTGGCCGAGCTGATAACGGTTCGTGTCATGAAAAGGGGCCTTTCTGCGTACTGGTTAGAGTGATCGCGCGATGTGGGACCACATGGCGAACCGCCGCGAATCCGAAGCGCATCAACGCCTTGTCCAAAGACCTTATGCCTTTCCATGCCTGGAATCGGATTGCCGACTTGCGGCCAAATCCTTCCCGCAAGCGTCATGCAATGGCGGAGTGGGGATAGTTCGCCGGGCGGGAGAGTCTCTCCGGCACCCGTCCGGCGGGACGATACCTACACCATTGGGTTAACTTCTCTTGATTAAAAAAGAACATTCTAATATGTTTATTGTAACTTGAATTACGATTGCTCCCGGGGCGGGGGCGGACAAGGTGCTCCGTGTTGCCGGAGCTTTGGAAATGCGGGGTGTTTATGAAGGCTATTGTGCAATCTCCTTTTGCATTGGAACGTGCTGGAATTGTTGGGCTGGTCAATCAGGTCTGGCCGGCGGCGGACGTCATCGCCGCGTCTGATCGGGCCGAGCTGTCCACTCACCCCCGTTGGGACGAAGGTGTCGACCTTCTGGTTGTGGATTGGCGCTCGTCCGCAATCGCGCGCGACCTGATGGAAAGCTTCGTCTTCGGCGAGAACAAATCGGCCCCGGTGGTCGTCGTTTTCTGCGACGGACCGGACTTGACGGCGACCAGAAACCTTGTGGCGTTGGGCGCCAAGGCGGTCGTCCCCCTGTGCCTTTCTCCGGCGCTTGTGGCGGCGATGCTGCCCTTCGTGGTGGCCGGCGGCACCTACATTCCACCGTCGGTTCTGGATAGCGGGAGCGAAGGCCAGCCCTTCATGGCGGCGGATGGCGGCGGAATGACACCGCGCTATCGCGGCGACGACCCCGCCTTCAATGGGCTGACTCGCCGTCAGCGCGAAGTGCTTCGTCACATCGCGAACGGTCTCTCTAACGAGGAGATCGCGCTTGAACTTGGGGTTACCCTGAACACTGTGAAATCGCATGTCAGCAGCATGCTGCGGGCGTTGGGCGTCAAGCGCCGGACCCAGGCAATGCGCATGCTTTCCGACCGCGCGCCTGTTCACTAGAAAGAGTCCAACCGGCTTTGAATGAATGCAAGCTGCTTTGGGGCCGGCTGACAGTAGCTTTCTTCTCATCGTCGCGGCCCTGTAGCGCGCCGCGCGTCGCCAACTTCCTTGGCCCTCTGCTTCCGGCGGTGGCGGAGCCGTGCCCAACCTGTGTGATTTTATCGACGCGGCGGAAGAAATACGTAACCTTGCAGGTGATGAGATAAAGCGCACCGTAGCGGGTCCGTCCGGCGGGAAGGGGAGCCATGACCGAGTTAAAGGCCCAGAAACCCAACATTCTCCTGATTTTGGCCGATAACCTCGGCTGGGGGGAGCTTGGCTGTTACGGCGGCGGCAGCTTGCGCGGCGCACCGACGCCGCGCTCCGACCGCCTTGCGGCGGAAGGTCTACGGCTGACCAACTTCAACGTGGAAAGCGATTGCGTGCCGACCCGGGCCGCCTTGATGACGGGGCGCCATGCGATCCGGACCGGCGCTTTTCAATCCCTGCCGAAGGGTGTGCCGCAAGGCCTCACCCGCTGGGAGGTTCTGTTGCCCGAATTGTTGAAAGGGCAAGGCTACCGGACGGCGCACTACGGCAAGTGGCACCTGGGAGAGATCCAGTCCCGCCTGCCGACGGCGCGGGGATTCGACGATTGGTACGGCCTGCCGCGCACGCTGAACGAGGCCTATTTTACAACGACGGTGGGATTCGATCCCGCCATCGGACCGATGCCTTATCTGATGGAAGGGAAGGCCGGCGAAGACTCGGTTAATCTGGGGGAATTCAATCTTGAGACCCGCCGGTTGATCGATGCGGAAATCGTTGCGCGCGGCCGCGATTTCATGCGCCGCTGTACAGAGGCTGATGAACCGTTCTTTCTCTATGCGCCGATGACCCAGATGCACTTTCCCAACCTGGCGCATCCCGATTTCATGGGTATCACCGGCTTCGGTGAAATGGCCGATTCCCTGGCTGAGTTGGACCACCGGGTCGGGCAGTTGGTCGATGAGGTGGATGCGCTCGGCATCTCCGGTGAGACCTTGATTATCTTTGCGTCGGATAACGGCCCGGAATTCCGCGACCCCTGGCGCGGCACGGCGGGGTATTGGCGCGGCACCTACCATACGGCGATGGAAGGCGGATTACGCGCGCCGGCCATTTTCCGCTGGCCGGGCCGGATTGATGCGGGGCGAGTCAGTGACGAGATCGTCCATATCGCCGATCTTTACACCACCTTGTCGCGGCTGGTTGGAGCCCGGGAGCCGGACGACCGTCCCGTCGACGGCGTCGACCAGACCGGCTTTCTGCTGCATGGAGAGAAGTCCGCGCGAGAGGGGTTCGTCTATTATATCAAACAGGATTTACGCGCCGCGAAGTGGCGCGATTGGAAATGCCATTTCTTCTGGGAACCCGAAGTCAATCACAGCAAGGGCAAGCTGGAATCTCCGCTGCTGTTCCATTTGATTCAGGACCCGAAGGAGGAAACCAATATCCTGTTGGAAAACACCTGGGCGCTGGGGCCGATCTACACCATGGTCCATGAGTTCAAGGAAAGCTTGAAACAATACCCTCCGATACCGCCGGGCGCACCCGATCCCTATCAGCCCGAATAAAGCGGTTTGCTTTAGGTGAAGCCGAATGTGGGCCATGCCATTGCCGGCATACAAACGCTGCGTAAGGAAATTCACAGGAATGGCTGTTATGGCCGAGGGGTGTGGGCCGTGATCTCGCGGTCTTCCAACCTTAGGCAGAGTTCGGTTGGATTGACATCCGAATAACTGCGTTCGGGTGTCGGTTGATACAACTCATAACTCCACTTCTGGACGTAGTTTTCGCGCGTCTCACGCAGCCATTCAGAGACCAGCCATTCCCATATCGCCAGATGTTGTCGATACGGCGCTTCGATCCGGACGACCGCATATGTCCCTGCCGGTATTGTTCGAATGCTCACCACATCGTCCTCGGCAATGAAAGACGGTACGGGGAGCGCCGCGTCGAAGACGAAAAACTTTGCCGTCGTGTATCTTGGGTTATCCGGACACACGCCGATGAGCGGTACATCATCGGGTTCAATAGCGTTTCGCCTTGCCCAATCCGAAAGCAAGCCGAATGAAGAGGACGGGCTATCGTCGATGTCTCGAAAAAAGTTGCGGACATAGGCAAGCCGCAATGCCGGGCGCGTTTCAATCGTGACGGTCCCAGCGGGAGGGCGGAAATGAAGTTCCCTATCTTGAGGTTTGACCCTTGATGTACCGACCGCGTTGCGGAACTCCTGCGGGTTGCTGTGCAGATAGGTCTTAAATGACTGAGAAAACGTTTGTAGCGATGAAAAACCGGACGCTAAAGCGATCTCGGTGATCGGTTGGCAAGGTTCAAGGACAAGTCTTCGCGCCGCCCGTTCCAACCTTAGTTGCCAAAGATAACTGAGCGGCGATTGCAGGCAATTTCTCGTAAAGGTGCGTGAAAAGTGAAATTTCGACAGGCACGCGACGGTCGCCAGTTCGAGCAAATCGACCTGGCGGTCGAAGTTGTCGTGCATGTAATTGATTACCCGATTTACTCTATGACGCCGGACAGATGCCTGGTTCACGGTGTTTCTCCATCCGGTACAAAATGGCGCTGACCCCAAGAGCAGAGCATATTTCCACGAAATCCCTCAAAAGAAAAAGCGGCACCCTCATGTAAAACAGCAATCTCACTGAAGCGGCGGGCCCGCCGCGTGCAGTAGCGTCCGGGGCGATGTGGGTCACGGGTCTCAAAATGCCGGCTGTCGAGCTTCTTGTACGGGATGGGACCTTGTTGCGATCCGCGATAACCAAGTTAAGAGGCGCGGTACGGATGTTGATGAAAAATGGTCGAACTGTTCAGGAATCAAAACACGCTTTCACCGGAAAACCTACGTTCAGAAATCGCCGACACGCTCTTTCCACCGGATATCGGCTGATTCACGCGCTGCGACGGTTCGCATTGGCGCTGACGGCTGCGCCGCTGTTTCTGGTCAATAGCGCCGCGACCGCAGAAGAATCGGGTTTCGTTCTGCACCGTGGCAATCCGGTTCTGCCCGTAGGCCCGTCCGGTGCGTGGGACTCTGCCTTCATCGACCCGGCGGCTGTAATCTATCACGACGGTATGTATCACAGCTTCTATGCCGCCGTTCCGACATGGCCTTATGATCTGGCCATCGGACATGCTTCGTCTCCGGATGCCGTCAATTGGACCCGCTCAGGGAGCGATCCGGTACTCGTCGGCGCCGCGGCCGATTTCGAAAGCCGCTCGATCAACTCGAACAGCGCGATCATTACCGACGATGGACAATGGGTGCTTTATTTCACAATCGCCACCCATGGGGCGTTTAAAGGCTCAATCGGCCGTGCCGTGGCGTCGGGGCCGACCGGCCCGTGGGTCGTGGATCCCGAACCTGTCTTGCAGCCAGGGCCGAAGGGGGCGTGGGATCACAACGGAATCGGCAATGCAAGCGTCCTGCGGACAGACGCCGGTTACGTGATGTATTTCTCCGGAGAGGGCGTGGTGAAAGGGGAAAAGTTCAGCGAGACCCATACGATGGTCGGTTTGGCCCGCTCGGATGATGGAGTGGCGTGGATCAAGCACGATGATCCGGTCACCGTCGATGGACGCTACCGTGAAAGCGACCCGGTCCTGCGCGATGGAGAAGCGGAAGACGGGTGGATGAAGAGTTACATTACGGATCCGAATGTGCAGCGAACTGCAGACGGTTGGGCCATGGTTTTCCGTGGCGGCAATGGAAAGAAGATCGGTTATGCGACCAGCCGGGACGGAATCGTCTGGGAGCATGCATTCGAAAGCCCGATACTCGTACCCAGCGCCGCCGGAGTGTCCGAGATCTACTTTACAAGCTTCTTGCACCGCGACGGCGTCGATTACGTTTTCTTTGAGGGGGGCAGTTTTACCGAGGCCAACGGATTCCTGGCGACGCGCGGGAAGCCGGACAAGTAGGCGGGAAACAGGAAATCCGGGGAGAAGAGTAAGGTATATCCCGCCGGTACCTCCGGGCGCACCCGATCCCTACCAGCCCGAATAAATCGCTTCGCGCTAACGCCGGACGTTCAGTTCGGCGGTGGTGCGCAGCAGGCGCATGCCCAGATCGCGCGTCATCTCGAACGAGAAGTACGGGTCCTGCCGGGCCAGTTCGACAAATACATCTCTGTTCAGGCGCAGCGCCGTCAGGGAAGAGCGCGCGCGCACGGTGGCGGAGCGCGGCGTGTCGCACAGCATCGCCAACTCTCCAAGCACTTGACCGCGGCTCATGACATAAAGGATTTGCTCCTCGCCGTCCGGGCCTTCCAGCACCACTTCGGCCTCGCCGTCCAGCACGACATAGGCCGCGTCGCCCTGGTCGCCCTGTTTGACCAGCAACTCATTGGGTTCATAGGTTTTGCGGTCGCTGGTGAAGGCCAGCAGGCGCAGCTTGCTTGAATCCAGATTGGCGAACAGCGGCAATTCGCGAAGCAGCTTGGTCTCCGCGCCGAGCGCTGCGGAGGTATCGATCTCCTGCTTCTCCGCCTCGGGCGTTTCTTGTTCCGCGCCGGTCTCGCCCTCACCAAGCATTTTCGTCAGGCGGCCGTTCACCACTTCGAAACACTGGTCGAAATCGACTTCCTTGGTTTGCGTGCTGTCCACCCAGATGAAGGTGGTGTCCGGTAGTTCCTTGAACAGGCGCGAGATCACGCGGCCCTGCGCCTCTGCGTCCAGCGCCGTCAGTGGTTCGTTCACAACGCAGATGTCGGGCCGTTTCAGGATCGTTCTGATCACCGCGATCTTCTGGCGCTGCATGACCGACAGGCGCGATCCGCCGATCCCGACGATGAATTCGAAGGCGGCGGTAAGCACGTCTTCCCAAAGATCCAGTTCGGCGACGATGCCGATGATCGCTTCCAGCACCTTGTCGCTCGCGTCCGCGCGCCCGTGCACGATCCGCCCGAACAGGATGTTGTCCTGAATGGTCAGGCCGGGATTGTAGGTGCCGGCATTAAAGGTTTGCAGTTTTTCCGCGACATAGTTGCCATGCTGCTCGTGCAGTTCGTGGCGGATCTCGACGATGGTGGCCTGCAGATCTTCGTCCAACAGACCCAGCCGATGGCGTTGCGGGATCAGGCGGAAGGGCAGCGCCATCAACAGGTCCCGTTCCTCGCCGGAAAGGGCCTCTAACCCGTCCTGCTTGGCGTGCCGGACAATCGTCTTGAATTCCGGCAGAAGTTCTTCATCGACAAAACTGTACTGTTCGAAGAACGGATGGCCGGGGGGAAGGTCCTGGAACAGTTCCACCATCAGTTCGGCGCAGCGCACGCCGATTTCCAGGAACTTCTGGCGTAATCCGCGCTTGTCCAGAATCTCCAGGATCAGCGGGTTCTTACCGATATTCTCGTCGCGCAGCGAGTCGTCCGTCGGTTCGCCGAAAAGCACATTCTCGCCGACCGAGCTGTAGGTATTGAAAAGGTCGTAGTCATAGTTCTGGACCAGATCGTCCATGCCGCGATCCTGCAGCACTTCACGCATCCGGCTTCTGGCGGTCAGAAGTTTCTCGATCATCTCCGGGTGGTCGCCCGGTTTGACCACCTGGCGCAGACCCAGGGTGAACAATTCCTCGTCCAGTTCGAACCGTTCCAGCAGCCTGGCGGTATAGGCCATCAGTTCCGCCCGGTCCTGGTATCCCGCCCCCGCGTAATCCGTCCATTCCGCCTTGAAGGGAAAGGGCGAGTTGCCCGACGCCAGGGCCTCTTCCAGGTCGGCCTCCCAGGTGCCGTCATCGCCGTCGGGCCGTTCCGGCATGCCATGTTGCAGGCCCAGGAACAGGTTGTCCTCGATGGTGGCGTTAAAGAATATGCTATTCCCGGTCATCACGCCGATACGGCGTCCGGTGACGCCCTCGTGCATCTGCGACAGGTCCTGACCGTCGACGCAAAGCTTGCCGCCTGTGGGCATCATCAGGCGGCCGAACAGGGCGGTCGCCACTTCCTTGACCGTGCCGTTGTTCGACAGGATCGCGGTCCGCGATCCGGGCGGAAGTTTGAAACTCGCCCCTTCGATGATCTTCAGCCCGTCTTCGTCGGAATAGGACAGCCCTTGCGCTTCGAAGCTTCCGTTCAGACGCGGGATCGTTTCCGGCGGATTGTCCTGCAATTCTTCGGGCAGCATGCCTTCCGGCGCGAACTGGCTGGTGACCGCTTCGTACTTGATCCGGGCGTCCGCCATGCGCTGATAGTAGCTCAGCAGTTCCTTCCACGGGGCGGCGAGGTCCTTGTAGGCAGCCAGCGCGGCGACCAAGGCGCCGACGGTAAGGTCCCCTTGAATGACAAGGTAACCGCCGACCGAGAAGAAGAAGAAGGGCGTCAACTGGTTCAGGAAGTTGTTGACGAACTTCATGAAGAACTTGCGCTTATAGATCTCGAACCGGATCCAGAAGATCTTGCCCAGCCGGTCGCCCATGTCGGAGAGGATGTAGCCGGACGCGTCCTGCGCGTGGATGTCCTGCACGCCGCCGACAACCTCGCTGATCCTGCCGGCCATCGCGCGCACGTGCTTCACGCGTTGCTTGCCAAGCTGGTTTACTCTTTTCTGCAATTTGGGAATGATATAGCCCTGGACTGGGATCATGGCGAAGGCGGCAAGTCCGATCCGCCAGTCCTGGACGAACATGAAAGTCATGATCGTGGCGAAAATACCGCCCTGGAAGGCGACAAGGACATAGGCGTCGCCGAAGAAACCGCCCAGGGGTTCTACTTCCTGAGTGACCATGCTGACGACTTCGCCCTGTGACATGCGCTTGAACTCGGGCAGGGGGAAGCGCAGGGCCCGGTTCATCAGAATGTAGCGCAGGCGCCGCAGCAGCCGCTCGGCCATCACGCCCTTAAAGGTATTGATCCGCAGCTTGAAACCGCCGTTTACAAAAACCAGGACCAGAAAAATGCCGCACAGCGTGAACAGATAGGGCAGTTGCTCCATTTCGAAGCCGCCGAACTGGATCGGCATGCCGAGGAAGGAAGTGTCCATTTCCAGGAAACGGATGGGAAACGCGCCTTCGGTCGTGTCGATGGCCCGATTGATGATGGTTTTCGGCAGGTCCAGGGACACATACAGAAACGGAAAGGACAGCACCGTTAGAATCAGCGCCGTAATCTGTTGGGCGCTACTGTGACGCCAAATGAACTTGAACAGGCTTCGATCCATCGAAGTGCCCCCGACCCGTACCTGTAATCGTAACCAGACCTAAACTCGAACCCTCGCGTTCAGATCTTCCCCAATCGGAACGCAGATTCAGGATTCCGCCTACTTCTTGTCCAAATCCAACACACCGTCCCAATCGTCGGCGGGCGAAGACCCGGCGATTTCCTGCGTCCAGGCAAGAGCCTTTGCACCTGCCTCATCCCCACGGGAGGTAAGTTCGCCGAAGATTTCCGCCGATTCGTCGAATTTACGTTCCCAACGCAGGGCTAAGCCTGCCTCAAATCGGTCGCGGTATTCAAGGACATCGTTTGAAACCTTGTCTTTCGCGCCAAGGGGTTGGCGCATGGTGACGGGTGTGTCCCGTCCGACCACGCGGACGCGGTCCACGATGCGCCACTCGAATTCGTCCTTGCAGAGGTCCCACGTCCGGTCGCCGACCAGCAAGGTGGTCCCGAACTGCTTGTTGACCGATTCCAACCGGGCGGAAAGGTTCACATTGTCGCCGAAGACCGTGTAGTTGGCGCGCTGCGCACCGCCGACATTGCCCACGGTCATGACGCCTGAATTGATCCCGATCCGCGTGATCACTTCGGTGCCGGGGGGCAGATTGACCAGATAGCGTTTGAAGACGTCCTGATTTTCCGCCAGCCGCTTCTGAATGGCCAGGCAGCAGGCGACCGCGTTCTTGGCGTGATCCGGGTCTTCCTTCGGCGCGCCGAAAATCGCCATCACCGCATCCCCGATATATTTGTCCAGAATGCCGCTATGGGCGCGCAGTTCCTCGTCGAAGATGTTGAAATACTCGTTCAGGAAGGAGATCAGGTCTTCCGGCGGCAGGGTCTCGGAAAAGGATGAAAAGCCGGCGATGTCGGTGAACACCACCGTCACCTCGCGGGTTTCACCGCCCAGCGTCGGCGGCGCGCCGCTGTCGATCATCTCGTCGATCACCGACGGGTCCAGATAGAACTTGAACGCCTCGTGGATCAGCGCGCGTTCCTTGTCGGTTGTGACGAACCGGTAGCCGATGCTGGTGCCGAGGCAGAAAAGAAGCGCAATGAGCGGCGAGGAAAGCGGCAGGATGTACGTTTCGCGAAAGGCGAATGTAGCGAGTAGGATCCAGGCGAAACCCAGCAGAACCGCGATAGGCGCGGCGCGCTGGGGCCGGAAAGCCAGGGCGATGGCCGTCGTGATTCCTGCAATAAAAAGCACGCAAAGCAGCTTTGTCGCCAGACTGGGATCGCGCAGTGCGTTGCCTAGTACGACATTATTGACGGCGGTTGCGTGCAGATAGACCCCGGGAATCGTGCTGCGCGGTTCCGCCGGTGCGTAAGCGTATCCCTCCGTGCAGGGAGGCGGGGCGTTCGTGAAGTCCGCATGGTTAACCCATGCATTCGACGAGACCTTTCGGTCTTCGATATCCGTAACGAGGCCAAGAAGGACCGCCTTACCCTTAAAGTGTTTTTCAAAGTACTCGGTGTTACCCGACTCTGCGCATCTGACCAGATCGGCAAACGCAAAGGTCGGGATGGAGCCTGGGCCGGTATCGAAATTAAGCCGTAGCGCCTTATCTCCGAAGCTTGGGATCGTTCGGTCGCCCAGCCGTATGGTGCTTTTTTCGTCAATCGAAGTGGGCTGGCCGGTCATCCGGGACGCCATTTCGAAAGACATGCTCGTTCTAAGCGCGACCTCTCCGGTCTGCGTTTCCTGTTCGACGAACAGAGGAATGCCGCGAACACCGCCGTCCTCGTCTGGATGGGCAAGCAGCGTGCGCACGTTCGGTTCGTTTCCGACCACCCGCCGGAACATGCTGAAAGGACGGAATAGTGTGACCCTGCCGGATCCATCGAAGATCCCGAACGTTGTCTCTCCAAGCAGCAGCCGTCCGCGTTTCTTGCCGTGGACGTTGAGACTTTTCAGAAACGGCTGATCGAAACGTTTGTCTGCAACATAGGTGTTTGCGGACGTCGGTAAGATAATGTCCCAGCCGAATACGGCGGCATCCGCATTCATGACGGCGTTTTGCACAGTCGCGAATTGTGGCGTCCACATGACCCTGGGGATGGCCCCAAGCGTTTCGTCGACCTGTGTCGATTCGTCAATGGCGACCACAACGGTTGGCGATTGATCCGGCGGCAGGTGCTGGGGCGCGATGTTTTCCCGCAGCCAATGCAAAGCGTCGATATCCTGCAGGGCCAATTCGACAATCACGGGAACGCGTGTCAATCCAAACGCCAGGGCCACGATAATCGCACCTGCGATGACCGTTCGAAACCGCTGAACCGGCGACTTTCCATCGCTTTCGGAGTTTGTCTGCGCGTCGGTCAGCGAACCGTTCCTTTCCATGAACAAACGTCAGGCGCGGAAACCATCGCCGGAGTCGCAGCGGAATTCTAGAACGGCAGCAAACGGGCGACTGGGGGCGCGCCTTGTTCCTCGGCCAGCCGGGAGATCTTGAAGACCATCTCACGGTCTCCGGCCTTGATCCGGTAAAGACCGCCGCGCGTCAGCTTTACCCCCGATTTTTCCATATCGACGACAAGGCTGCTGGCGTTGACGCGGCGTTCGCTCTCGTTCTGATCCAGGCGCTGAACCACCAACTCGCTGGCCGGTGCGCTGAGCCGAACCAGAGGGCTCAGCCCAAACAGCAGGCGCTGCGCTTCGGCATCGTCCACATTCCGGAAGGTCGCCGCGCCGGCTTCCTGCTCCGCGCCGACCTGGGCGACGACCGGACCGCCGTCGCAGTCGACATCCGCTGTCTCGCGCGAACCGCCGACAACGGCGCTTTCATCTTCGCCGATGGTCACTTTGCCGCCGGTGATCGTTTCCTGAATGCAGGAAAGCAGGTACCCGATGACAATGGTTTCGCTGGCGCTGAGTTCGATGACCTGTCCAGGCTCCAGATAGTCGAAAAGTTGCACATCGTCCCGGTCGCTGGAGATGTCTTCGACCAGGGCGGAAGGTTCGGCGTTGGCGGCGCTCGCCAAAAACAGGCCGGCAATTCCTATTGCCGCCGACCGAAAAGTGTATTTGGTACGCATCAGACCTCCTCGTGGCTGTGTCCGACCCCCAAGGTCCGCCCCCAACACAGCATACGGTACTGGTTTCTTATTTCAGACTTTAGCAAACTCTTGAGGTTTGTGCAGTGTCTCAAGTCACATTTGGACGGCTACGCCCGTCCGTATGTGTCCTCGAACCGTTCGATATCGTCTTCGCCCACATAGGAGCCGACCTGAACCTCGATCATGTGCAGGTCCATCTTGCCCGGATTTTCCAGCCGGTGCATGGCCAGAACGGGGATATAGGTCGACTCGTTCTCGTGCAGGATCAGTTCCTTGTCACCGCAGGTGACTTTGGCCACGCCCGATACGATGATCCAATGTTCGGAGCGGTGGATATGCCGTTGCAGCGACAGGCTGGCGCCCGGTTTGACGATGATCCGCTTGACCCGGAAGCGGGGGCCTTGGTCGATATCCTGGTACGATCCCCAGGGCCGGTAGACCAGCGGGTGTTCCTTGGCCTGTTTGCGGTCTTCCCGGGTCATTTCGGCGACCAGATCCTTGACCAGCGGGGTCATGTCGGACCGCGCCGCCAGGACGGCGTCGTCGGTCACTACAATGGTCATATCCTCCAGGCCGACGGCGGCCAGCGTCCTGGTATCGGTGCTGCGCAGATAGCTGTTGCGGCTTTTCAGTGCGACGACGTCGCCGCTTACCACATTGCCGGACGGATCCTTGTCCTGGATTTCCCAAAGGGATTGCCAGGCGCCCAGATCGCTCCAGCCGATTTCCGCCGGCACCACGGCGGCCCTCTCGGTTTTTTCCATGATCGCGACGTCGAAGGATTGCGAGGGGCAGGCGGTCATGGCCGCTTCCGACAAACGCAGGAAATCGAGATCATGCTCGGCCTTTTCCAGAGCGTCGCGGCAGGCGTGCAGCATCTCCGGCTCCTGCGTTTCGGCTTCGGCGATCAGGGTTTTTGCGGCGAAAACGAACATGCCGCTGTTCCAGGCATAGCCGCCGGCTTCCAGCATGGCTTCGGCGTCTTTGAGAAGCGGCTTTTCCACGAACGAGGCGACCTCGAACGCCCCTTCGAGACCTTTAAGACCGCCGCCCTGCTTGATATAGCCGTATCCCGTCTCGGGCCGGGTTGCGGCCATCCCGAAGGTGACCAGATAACCATCCTCCGCGGCCTCCCGCGCGACGGCCATCCTGGCGTGCAGTTCCCCGACATCCGCGATGGCGTGGTCCGACGGCAGCAGGGCTACGATGCCGTCCTTGTTGCGGCCGTGTACGTGCAGGGCCGCGATGATCGCCGCCGGGCCGGTGTTCCGGGCGACCGGCTCCAGCACGATGGTTGCGTTCTCGATATCCGCCGCGCGAAGTTGCTCGGCCACCAGAAAACGGTGGTCGTTGTTCGACACAATGGTCGCCGGCGCATACAAATCCCTGTCCGTGAACCGCAGGACGGTCTGCTGCAACAGGGACTGGTCGCCGGTCAGGGGAAGAAACTGCTTCGGATAGGTCGCCCGGCTAAGCGGCCATAGGCGCGTTCCTGAACCGCCGGACAGGATAACGGGATAAATCACGGAAGCCTCCTGCACGCCTTTGCTCAGGACGTAAATTGCTCTTTCAAGATCCGCTCTTCAAGATCGTGTTCCGGGTCGAACAGCACGGTCGCGAAGCGGGTGCGGTCTTCCGAAACCACAACGCGCCTTACATCGCGGATTTCCGTGGCGTCGGCCACGGCGCTGACCGGGCGTTTGGCCGATTCCAGAACCTCGAATTCCAGGGTGGCGTGTTGCGGCAGAAGC
>JANQIT010000316.1 GCA_028282025.1 Hwanghaeella sp.
AGAATGGCGGGCGCGTCTTCTATGTGGCGCAGCAGGGTGGGGTAGGCCGCCTCGTCCAAATGCAACGCCCGCGCCCCGATTTCTTCGGCTTTGGCCAACTCCGCCGCCACGCTTTCTTCCGATGCGATACGCAGGGTCTTGTGGCGGCCGCCGCGCCGCGCCAGGTCGGGCAGGGCGGCCAGCGCCGCCTCTCCACTGCCGAAGCGCCGGATCAGGTGCTTAAAAGTAACGGGCCCGACATTTTCGCTGCGGATCAACCGCAGCCGGGCCATTTTCTCAATTGGTGAAAGTGGTGATTGCGTCGGATTGCCCATGGCGCATGGTCCGAACTGCCGCGCCTTTTGTCAACGTATGGGGGTTTTTTGAATTTTCTATCCACCTATGCGTCAGGCGATAGTTTCCTTCTTTGCGCCGATCTTCGGTTCCGTTCCGTTCAACAGGCGGCGGATGTTTGCGTGGTGACGTATCCAGGCCAGCACCGCCAGCACCGCGGCCGCGACGGCGGCTTCCGGCATCTCCAGAAGCCACGCATAGAGAGGCGATAAGGCCAGGGCGAGCAGGGCGGACAGAGACGAGTACCGGGTGGCGAGCGCCACCAGTAGCCAGGTTGCGCAGGCCCCCAGCCCAACGGGCCAGGCCGCGGCCGCCAGAACGCCCAGGGTGGTCGCCACGCCCTTGCCGCCCTTGAAGCCCAGCCAGACCGGGAAGTTATGGCCGAATACAGCCGCGACCCCGGCAATCAGCCCGGCGACAGGGCCGGCCAGATAGGCGACGGCCAGCGCGGCCCCCGCCCCCTTGCCGCTGTCGAGGATCAAGGTCGCGGCGGCCAGCGGTTTGTTCGCCACGCGAAGCACGTTGGTGGCCCCGATGTTGCCCGAACCCTGTTTCCGTATGTCGCCGAAACCGGCGAGGCGGGTCAGCACCAATCCGAAGGGGACCGCCCCCAGGAAGTATCCTGCGGCAAGCGCGGCGGCGATAATCTCTATGGCGGGGAGGGAATCCATCATTCTCGGCTAGAAGGGGGCGTCGGGTGCTTTGAACAGCGTTCTGCCGTCGACAATGGTCATCAGCGCCTTGCCCTGCACCGGACGTTTATCGAAAGGCGTGTTTTTGGAAAGGCTTAAGAGCTTGTTTTCATCTATTCTCCAAGGCGTGTCCGAATCGAACACGACAAGGTCGGCCGGCGCGCCGCGACGCAGCCGGCCCGCTTCCAACCGCAACAGGTCCGCCGGCTTGGATGTAACCAGGGCCAGGGCGTCGAGCAGCGAGAGGTGCCGGTTATGGTACACCTCCAAAGTCAGCGGCAGCAGGGTTTCCAGGCCGACAATGCCGAAGGACGCCTGTGGGAAGGGTAGCCGCTTGGAATCCTGATCGTGCGGGGAATGATCGCTGGCGATCGCATCGATTGTTCCGTCTGCGAGCGCGGCGACCACCGCCTGCCTGTCGCCCTCGTCACGCAAGGGTGGAGAGACCTTGGCGAAGGTCCGGTAGTCGCCGATGGCGGTTTCGTTGAGGGCGAAATAATGCGGTGCGGTATCGCAGGTGACGCGCTGCCCGCTGGCCTTGGCGCGGCGGATGGCTTCCAGTGCGTCGGCCGTGGTCACATGGGCGAAGTGGATGCGTGCGCCGGACATTGCGGCGAGGCGGAGGTCGCGTTCCACCATGATTACTTCCGCTTCGCGCGGGATGCCGGACAGTCCCAGCCGGCTGGCCAACTCCCCCTTGTTCATCAGGCCGCCGTCGGCCAGCCCCGGCTCTTCCGGATGCTGCACCACCAAGGCGTCGAAGGCTTCCGCGTATTTCAGGGCGCGGGAGAGGGTTTTTGTGTTCAACGTCGCGCACTCACCGTCCGTGAAAGCGACGACGCCGGCATCCTGAAGCAGGCCGATTTCGGTAATCTGCTCGCCTTTCATGCCTTTGGTAAGCGCCGCGTAACAGTTGATCTTGGCCTTTTTGGCCTCCCGCGCGCGCCGGGCGATGAATTCCACCACCGGAACGTCCTCGATCACGGGGTCGGTGTTCGGCAAGCAGGCCAATTGGGTGATGCCGCCCGCCAGTGCGGCCTCTCCGGCGCTGGAGATATCTTCCAGATGTTCCTGGCCGGGTTCGCGGATCTGGACGCGCATGTCCACCAGACCCGGGGCCAGGCACAATCCTTTACAATCGATCACCTGCCGGACGGAGGGGGCGCCGTCTTTGAAGAGGTGCGCGCCGAAATCGGCGATCCTTCCGTCTTCGACAAGCAGCGCGCCGCTTTCGTCCAATCCGCTTGCGGGATCGAGCAGCCGTGCGTTCAGATAGGCGATGCGTCCCGAAGCCACGGGATCAGACCCCTTCGCCGGTACGCGCCTGATTGCGCGTCAGAATGTCGATACAGGCCATGCGGACGGCCACGCCCATCTCCACCTGTTGGCGGATTACCGAGCGGTCGATGTCGTCGGCCAGTTCGGATGCGATCTCCACCCCCCGGTTCATCGGCCCCGGATGCATGACAAAGGCGTCGGGCTTGGCGAAGGCCAGCTTTTCCCGGTCCAGCCCGAAATAGCGGTAATATTCGCGCACGGAGGGAACGAAGCTTCCCTGCATCCGTTCCAACTGCAGGCGCAGCATCATCACGACGTCGCAATCGGCCAGGCCCTTGCGCATGTCGGTAAAGACCTCCACCCCGAACCGATCGATGGCGGGCGGCAGCAGGGTGGAGGGTGCGACGATCCGCACCCGTGCGCCCATCGTGTGCAGCAGATGGATGTTGGAACGCGCGACCCGGCTGTGCGCTACGTCGCCGCAGATCGCCACGGTGAGGCGGTCCAGCCGGCCGATGCGGCGGCGGATGGTCAACGCATCCAACAGCGCCTGGGTCGGGTGTTCGTGACTGCCGTCGCCTGCATTGATGACGGCGCAATTGACCTTCTGCGACAGCAACGCCACCGCGCCGGAATCCGCGTGACGGACGACCAGAATATCCGGATGCATGGCGTTCAGCGTCATCGCCGTATCGATCAGGGTCTCCCCCTTCTTGATCGCGCTGGTCGCCACCGACATGTTGATGACATCCAGGCCCAACCGTTTGCCCGCTAACTCGAAAGACGTCCTGGTTCTGGTTGAATTTTCAAAGAAAAGATTGATCAGCGTTCGGCCGTGCAGAAGATCCTGCGTCTTGTCGGCCTGGCGGTTCTGCTCGACATAGCCGTCGGCCGTATCCAACAGCAAAGTGATCTGGTCGGCCGATAGGCCTTCCATGCCGAGGATATGCTCGTGAGGAAATGGTGTTGCTGAATCCGACCGCGTCATCGGGCGGCGACTATACGCCGGAGTCGGATCTTGGCAAACGGATTGTGACTTTCACCGTGAATAAATCTGACGGGCCGCGGACGATTATTGAAGATGCCCGGGGCGGCGAAGACTGACACTATCCAATTGATGCATTCAGGACAGGGACGGTAGCATGAAAATCGGGTTTATCGGGTTGGGGAATGTCGGCGGTAAATTGGCGGGATCGCTGCTGCGCAACGGCGTCGATCTGACGGTGCGCGATCTGGATAGATCGGCGGCGCAGACGTTTCTGGACCAGGGTGCCCATTGGGCCGACAGCCCTAAGGAAATGGCGGAAGCCTGCGACATCGTCATCACCTGCCTGCCGAGCCCGGCGGCCTGCTCCGCCGTGGTGGAGGGGGAGGACGGCGTGATCTCCGGCCTCAGCGCTGGAAAGATCTGGGCCGAGATGTCGACCACCGACGAGGCCGAGGTCAAGCGGATCGGCGCGAAGGTGTCGGCTGTGGGGGCGCACCCGGTCGATTGCCCCGTTTCCGGGGGCTGCCACCGGGCGGCCACCGGCAACATCTCCATCTTCGCCGGGTGCGACCGGGAGACGTTCGAGAAAATCCTGCCCGTCCTGACGACGCTTGGCCGCCGCGTCCTGCATACCGGCGCGCTCGGCACGGCCTCTACCCTGAAGGTTGTCACCAACTATCTGGCGACCGCGAACCTGGTCAGCGTCGCCGAAGCGCTGACCACCTGCAAAGGGGCGGGGATGGACATGAATACGGCCTATGAGGCGATAAAGATTTCGTCCGGCACCTCCTTCGTGCACGAGACGGAGGGGCAGGTCATCCTGAACGGATCGCGCGATATCAGTTTCACGATGGACCTGGTGTTGAAGGATATCAGCCTGTTTCAGGCGATTGCCGACCGGGCGGAGGTCCCGCTGGACCTGTCGCCGCTGCTGATCCGTCTTTTCGAGGAAGGGATCGAGACCTATGGGCCGCGCGAATGGTCGCCCAATATCGTCAAACGCTATGAGGACAGAACCGGGATCGAGGTTCTGGCCCCCGGTTTCCCGCCGGAGATCCTGGACGACGAACCGGAGGAACAAGGCTACGAGGTCGTGCCGACGGGGCGCTAGGGGGCTGGCGCTGAAAGCGCGCCTGCACTCTCTGAACCGAAGACCTTTGTTTCACCTATATTTCTTCTTCGAGGCGGACGGGGTGAATTGCCGGATATCGTGAATGGGCTTTTGCTGCGGGACGGCTGCGTCCTGATGGCTCTGCGCTCTCCGCACCGCACGCACTATCCCGGAACCTGGAGCTTTCCGGGCGGGCATGTCGATCCGGGTGAAACACTGGACGCCGCCCTTGTCCGTGAACTTGATGAGGAGATTGGTGTAAGGGCGACCTGCTGGTCGTTCTTGCAGCGGTTCGAAGACCCGGCGGCCTCTCCGGGTCAACCGGTGACATTTCATTTGTATGCTGTCGCAGCTTGGGACGGCATCCCCCGTATATGTGGCGACGAGCATGCTGAGATTCGTTGGGCGCCATTGGAGGAAGCGGCGGCCATGCGGGGGCTCACCTTCAACCACTACACGGACATCCTTCGGGGTTTGATAACGAACTGAGTTAGGCGTGCCTGCGCCTTGCTCCGCACGACCCGTCCGTTCCCGGGAGGGTCGATGCGTTGCGGCCTTCAGCCGCGATGGCGAACGTGTCGGTGGGGAGGGGATGAGAGCGCCGCCGGCATCAACGAAGGCCGTCTCGCTCCTTTGCTCGACGATGCCCGGTTGGCCGTTTGATAGCGCGCCGGTGAGGCAGAGCGTTACACCGGCTCCTCCGTTGGATTGCCTTGCCTTCGGGCAGTGAGTCGTATACCTGATCATAAAATGTTAATACAAATGTAACGTGGCGTGCCCGCAGAGTTTCAGTGTGCATGAGCGAGCGGCACTCCTCCTACTCGAAATGCCCTGGGGGAAGCAGTTATGAACAAGAGGTTAGCCTTAGCCGCTATTTTCTTGGTCGTCTTTGGCAAGCCTGCCTACGCGTATCTGGACCCGGGAACGGCTGCAATGATAGCCCAGGGCATTCTCGGTGGGATCGCGGCGGCAACCGCGTATTTTGGGCATAAGTTCGGCATTCTGCGGGGTTTCTTCCGTCGCAAGCAGGACGAGGAGGCAGCGAAGGACGAGGCTAAGACGACTGCCGAGCATGAGTAGTACGGCGCTCGGACCGGGCTGGCTTCGACAGTTTCTCTTTCTCCTTCTTCCCCCCGGTCTTGCCGGGACATGGATTTTCCTGAGTTTCTACGGGGCTAATGCTGATAGCGGTTTGGCGCCGGGCGTCTTGATTCTATACGCCTGCGCTCTTCTGCTTGTTGTTTTGGCAGTTTTTGGGATCGGCGCGATCCTGCTCCCCCGTAAATTCTGGTCCCCATGGGCGCTTCTTATGACCGCCGGGGTGGTGATGCTGTTTCAGTATGGCGTTACGGCGTCGGCACTGCGCGCCATCGGCTTCCCATCGACACCTTTGCAGATGCTTGTCTATGGCGCACTCACCCTGGCCGTTCTCGCAGGCGCGTGTTGGGCGGGACGCCTGGAAAGAGCGCCGCATGCGGTTTCAATCGGTTTTGCGGTAATGGTCCTGTTGGCTGCCGGCCAGTCGATTATCGGAGCGTTCAGCGCCAACGTTTCGGAGGTTCGGAACATCGAAAGGAACGACAGGCAGGCGGCAACGCAGGATACCGGGCAAGCGCGTCCGTCGTTCTTCTCCCTGATCCTGGATACCTATGCTTCCGCCGCTGTTATGCAAAATCGGTTTGAGTTCGACAATCAGCCATTCCACAGAGCGCTGGAGCAAAGGGGTTTCGAGGTCGCCGAGAAATCGTATAGCAACTATGCCTGGACATCCCTTTCCATGTCCTCGGCATTGGAGATGCGCTATCTGCAGGAACCTGGGCCGTCTCAACCTTATGACTCGTTGAAGTCGGCGCGGACCATCATGGGCGACAATCCCGTGGTCGGGAGGTTGCGCGACCTTGGATATTCGTACGCAATGTTCAATCCGGGCCGGTACGCCACGACGATCTCGTGTTCTGGTATCGAAGACCATTGCCTTCAATGCGGCGGTGTATTGAGCGAGGCGGAGATTCTTCTGCTTGAGAAGACGCCATTTGCGCAACTCATGCGGCGGTTCACCCCGCAGCAGTATCAGACCCTCTACGGGCAATGTCCGATCTCTCAATTGGGGGCCGAAGCCGGAGCGCGATTGGAAAGCCCGGTCTTTCTTCTCGGCCATCATATGGGAATGCATGATCCGATGCATGTCGATGCGGGCTGCGGACCGCTCGATAGCGTCTATCCGAACGATTGGGCCGAAAAGGGGTCGGCATATGCCGGGATGCAAATCGAGTGTCTGAACAGACAGGTGCTAGAGATGGTGGATTCCCTTCTTCAGGAATTTGACGACCCGATCATTGTTATTGCCGGAGACCACGGCTTCTGGGCGGATGGGTACCAAGACTTTGTCCCAAACGCCTTGGCGGAGCGCCATTCCATTTTTACCGCAATCCGGCTTCCGGAGCGTTGTATGCCGACGATTCCCGACGTCGTCACACCGGTTAACCATTACGAACTCGGCTTGGCTTGCATAGAAAACCGGACGCCGAAGATCCTCGAACCGCGGTTTTTCTATACTCGTTTCCTGAGGGAAGGAGACGCGCAAAGCCCAATCGAGGTCCGGGAGATACAGAAAGAGGATATCGAACCCCGTGAGTGACTTGGAATTCCACCCGGCTTCTTTTCGAGACCCCGCCGGACGTGTCGTTCTTGGGCCGACAGAGATTTTCCGCCGCCTGCGACGCGACTGGGGCGATTTCTTTCTTGGTTTGCGGGACGATGGGCGCTTTGCGGCGCTGTTGGAGAAGACGCCGTTAATCCCGACGGAGATTCATAATTTCGAATTGGAGGAACCGCCGTTCGGGAAAATCGGGCTGCGCCACGAGAAGATCGTCGTTCAAACCTACCCATGGGAATGGTCGTTTGAAATGCGGCGGGCCGCTGCGCTTGCGACATTGACGTTGCTTGAAGTCTGTCTGGAGAACGATCTGAACCTGAAAGACGGAACGTCTTTGAACGCTGCTTTCCATCGGGGGAAAATGGTCTGGTTCGATATCTTGTCCATCGAACCGCTGAAACCAAAGGACCTTTGGCGCGGTTACGGGCAGTTCTGCCGTACCCAATTGTTTCCTTTACTGGTGCAAGCCCATACCGGAACGGATGTCCGGCCTTGGATGTTCCTGCAGCCGGATGGATTGCCGGTGTCGGATACGGCGAAGTTGCTGGGTAAGGGGCGCATGTTCAAGCCGGGCGTGGCGCAGCATGTTTTGCTGCAGGCCGGTATTGAGAAACGGCTCTCCGGAAAGTCGGGGGGCGGCGCCATTCAAAGCCAGTCCGCCGATCGCGGAGGTCTGTCGAAAAATGTGCTGCTGGCAAACGCGCGGTCGATGATACGGCTTGTCGAAAAGTTGAAGAATCCGTCGGTGGAGACCGCTTGGCGCGATTATGAGACCAACACGTCCTACGACGAAGCCGGCGAAGCGGAAAAAAAGCGGTTCGTCGAAACATCAATCCGCAAAGCGAAGCCGAAGATCGTTGTCGATCTTGGCTGCAATGCGGGGTTCTACAGCATGATTGCGGCCGACTCCGCAGAGTCCGTTATTTCGATGGATTTCGATCCATCCGCGATTGACCGCCTTATCTTGCGGGAAATGCCAGGCGAGACCAGAAGGAAAATTACCCCGGTGGTGGCTGACCTATCCGCCCCGTCGCCCGGCCATGGCTGGCGCGGGACCGAGTCCGAACCGTTGCTCAAGCGCATTCGCGGGGATTTCTTCCTGGCGCTCGCGCTGGTGCACCATCTGGCCATCGCAAAGAATGTTCCCTTGCAACTCGTCATCGATATGCTGGCCGACATCGCGCCGTCGGGGGTTATTGAATGGGTCGACAAAACCGACGAGATGGTGCGTTTCATGTTGAAGGATCGCGAAGATATCTTTGATACCTATACCCTCGACCACTTTCGGGCGTGCTTGGAAACCAAATTCAAGATCCTCGATGAAGTTCCGTTGAAGAACGAGGATCGTCGTTTGTTCCTGTTGGGGCCTGCCGAATAAGCCAGCCTTATCCCGACCCTTCTATCGGCACTCGGGCAAGCATAGCATTGCATTTGCCTGCATTCGGGTCCGGATCAGTTGACCAGACCGAAACGCTTGGTGGCGTGCGACGGCGCGGTGTCGCTTCCTTTTGGGCCGCCGCCGCCGGTCAGGATGAAAACCCGGTTCGGGGCGTTTCCGATGGCGATCTCGTCGCCGCCGTCGCCGTCGATATCTCCACCGGCCAAGGCCGTGATGCGCTGATTGCCCATGAGCGGATAGGGATCGGCGGCGAAGGGAAGCGGGCGTGTCCGGCCGCCGGTGAAATCGTACCCGTCCAGGCGGCGCACCGTTGTGTCGACAAACCTGCCGACGCCCCGTCCGAAAACCAACTCGCGGTCCGGGTCCCGGTCCGTGTTTGCGAAAGTCAGGCGGTAGACATAGTGATCGGCCGGCCAGTCGCGCCCGATCTGCCGGGTTTCGCACAAGAGGGCGCAGTCGGCCCCCGTTTCATAGAGAAAGGCGCGGGGCCCGGTGTTCTGGACGCGGGCGACCGCGACGGCGGCGGCGGTCGGCCCACGGTCCTTGTCGATGGTGGTATGGCTGACGGCGACGTCGGTGGTGAAGGCACCGTTTCCCCATTCCTTGCCGCCGGAAAAGATCTTCTTCATGGCCCGGCCGCCGCCCGCTAAGGGGCTCCCCGGAAAGGTCAGGACGACGAATCGTTCCTGGCCTTTCTTGCGGCCGTTCGTAGCGACGACGATCTCTTCCCGCTTGTCGAAATCGATATCGCCCGCGGCGACGCGCGTCGCCGATTGACCGGGAAAACTTCCCGCGCCGGTGAAGGAAAGAACCGGGGGTTTTCCCTTGTCCCGGAATTGCCAGACCTGAAGCGCCGCCGGCCCGTGCCTGAAGAGGATCTGGCCGGGATTGGCGTTCCGGCTGTTGGTGACGACGATCAATTCGTCACGGCCGTCCCCGTCTATATCGCCGAATTCGACATCGCGGGCATGGATGGATTTACCCCACTGTCTGCCGATCTGGGCGACGCGACGAAAGACCTCTCCCTCCGGATCGAAATCATAGACATTCACCCGCGTGTTGACGCTGCTGACCCGGGCCACGGCATATTCAAGAGCCGGGTCGTCATCGATATTGCCGGCGGCGACGGCGACCGGATAGCTGTTCGGGCCCCAGCCGCGCTCGTCCGACCAGCGCACGCCGAGCCGCTGGTAACCGTTCATGGGGTCCAGCAGCAGAACGCGGGAGTGGCCGGTCTGTTTCATGTTCCGCACGACGATCATCTTCGCCTTACCGTCGCCGGTGATGTCGGCCAGTTCGATGTCGGTCGTCGCGACGCCGGATCCCCAGGAAAACCCGCCATAGTGATTGCCGGTTCCCGGATACATGCGCAGCAGACCCACGCGGTCGGCGGGAGAAAGGGTGTTGCTGCCGAAGTCGTCCGCATTGCAGTTCTTCAGGCATTCGATTGTCGTCGCGCTTGGACCGATGCCGAGCGCCCTTTGGCCGAACGCGTTTTTCGAATAGTGCATGATGGAGCGGGGGTCGTAGGCGTCGGTCGTTCTGACGTTCTGCTTGACGAAGAAGTTATGGCCGTAGGGACCGTCCTTACCGCCGTCGATATTATCCCAAAGGATGCGCACGAAACCGTCCCGGTCCGGTCTGGATTGTTCATGATACACGCCCAGGGCGTGCAGTAACTCGTGAATCGTCGTGCGGTGTGCGGCCCCAAGACATCCCCTGCGCAGCTTCAATGTCTGCTCTTTACCCTGCCGGCCGATGGGGGAGGAGCCGCAGGCCTTGGCGTCCTTCCCCTCGGTGATCAGGATATAGTCGTCATGGAACGGCTGCTTCTCGATGAAGCGGACGTTGCTGTCCCGCTCCACGATGTCCATCTGGGCGCGGATGTAGCGCTGTTCGGAGGCCGTAAAGGGGGCGTCGGGATCGAAGCTGTACGGAACCACCCCGTTGGGCCATAGCAGGTCGCCGTCGTTCACCCAGGTCAGCGGTTGGCGGACGGTGATCGTTCCATCGAAGCTGCGCGCGCCCGGCGTGGCCAACACGGGCTGACGGCGTTTTGGGGCGGGGGCGTCGCCCCGGTAGTATCCGGCCAGCGGATTGGCGGACTGGCGGGCGAGCAAAGACTTTTCCTCGCCAAGATCGATATCGCCGAAGGCGATCGCCCGGCCGCCCTCCACCCGATACAATACGCGTTCCGGCGCATCGGCGAAGGGCAGGCGGATCGTCGCCTGTTTCGTCGGCGTTGTCCGCAGCGTCATATGCAGCTGTTTCGGCTCGAACGTCCCGTCGCAGCGATGCTCGATGCTGAGGAATGCCAGTTTATGCCCCCGCGACCGGCCGGCCACGAAGACGGTGCCTTCGCGGAATCCGGGGGAGAAGATCTGTCCGAAACGGGTGTCGAACACCTGCCGTTCGCCTTGCCCCGTTTCCGTCGGCCCCATCATCACCCGGACGGGCCAGGGGCCGGGACTGACCATCTGGCTGGTGACGGTGAGTGGAAGACGGCAGAATTTTTTGGTTTGAGCGGCGGTTTCCTGGAGAGCCCCCTGACCGCAGAGTGTGAACGCAGCAAGAGCGAGCATGGCCGGAACCGGCCGGCCTATTAAAGTCCGCACCTATAGTACCCCCTAATATGAGCCTCGCCTTAAGGGTCGAATACCATCACAGGGCGCAAGGGTGCGTCCAGCCCAATGATGCCGCGGGGGCGAAAGGGGAGGAGAGAAGAGAGCCGGGCGCTCAAAGGCGCGGCGACGCTTGCCGCAGTTCTTCATGCCGGTAGGGTCGCCATCGAAGATTACCAGATAGGCGAGCATGCCGATGCAGTCAGTGCGTTCCCCGTCGAATTGACCTTCGACGCCGACGCCGACGCCGACGCCGACGCCGAAAACGTTGATGTGAGTCGGATGCCAGACCGTGAGCTCCCAACCGAACGCGTTTACACAGAAGGCCTGCACGGCGGCGCTGCCGGTCATCCGAAACTCGATGTAGTCGATGCTATTGTCGATGTTGGCCATTGACCTGCGCGCCTGATTGGCATCGATCAAACCAGGGAGACACACTTCCTGGTTCAGGGCTTGATACATCCAAAGGTTTTTCTTAAGAATTTGAGTCAGCATTATGGGGCAGGGGGGCGGTCAGTGGGGCGTCGTTTTATTCTGGTTCTTGCGATATGCCTGCTGGGCAGCGCCTGCGGGACAGCGCAGAAGAACAATCTCAACACGATTGCTGAGGCTCCGGCTGGATCGGGAACCGTCTCGACGATTGAGGCGCCGATGGATCTTGCGACCGACGCGGTGATCTACGCCGTCGAAGAAAGCGGCTATGAGATCAAGCGGACGGACCGGCCTGCAGATCGAACCAACCGGGTTCTCATGGTGCATGGCATCACGCTGACAAGTTGGGGGGAGGTTGGCCGCGCGGTCATTACGCCGCTGAGCCCCGATCAGACGAGTGTCGAGTTCTTTGTGCGTCAGCGGCACGATATAGAGGAGTGGCCCAACAAGGAACTGGAGGAGCTGGACGGTTGGCAAAGCTCTATCGCTGAGTTTCTCCAAGCCGTTCGCGCCGAGCGTCGCATGACAGGTCCGATGCGCGTGAAGGATCGGAAGATCGCGCAGATCGATGCCGATGAGCAAAGTGGGAAACGCGCGGTGATAGGCATTCTATCCGGTGGGTTCGCCGGCGCGGCCTTGGCCAGCGGTGGTGTGGAAGACGATATCGATATCCGTCAACCCTACCGGTACGAGGTCACTCGGTCGGACGGCGGCTTGGAAAAGATACTGTCCTTCTCCCTTCTGCAGATCGGGGATTGCGTCCGGCGTTTTACCGGCCCTGGGGATAGTCAAACGACGGAGGCGCCGGATGAGACTTCGGTTTCCTATCTGGTGAAACGGCCGCTATCCGAATGCACGTTCTAGGCGGCGTGATCTCAGCGTTTGACGTCGGCGTTTTGCAGAGCTTCGTATCGGTCGATCAGGCGGCAGGCGTTCAGGTAGTTCGGCAGTTCGACGAGAGCGCCCTTGATCTCGACCCTGGCCAATCCTTTGGCGCGCGCCGCTTCAAACGTCTCTTTCACCAGGCGGGCGTGGGCGACGGCGTCTTCGGAAGGCGTGAAGATCTCGTTGATAATCCTGGCATGCGGATGATGAACGGCGCTTTTCGCCGTATAGCCGCGCCGCCGGGCCCAACGGGTTTCCGCCGCGACGCCGTCCGCGTCGCTGAAAGTGTAGGGGCAATCCACGGCGACAATGTTGGCCGCACGGCATTCCAGAAGGAACCGTTGCCGCACGTAGTCGAGTTCCGCGCCATCCGGGCCGCGTTCCGCACCAAGATCCGCCGCCATGTCTTCGGACGCCACCAGACAGCCGATGGTGCGCGGGCTCGCCACGGCGATGTCCAGGGTGCGGACCAGCCCCCTGGCGGATTCGATATTGGGCAACAGGCGGGTGCGCCCTTCGGGCAGGCCGTAGTCCCGCTCGAACCGGGTGACAGCCGCATCCAGGTCCAGCACATGGTCCGGCCCGGCGACTTTGGGCAGCGCCACGATATCGGGCGCGCCCTTCATCACGGCGGCAAGGTCGTCCATCCCGCCGCCCGCCAGCGGATTAACCCGCACCGCCGCCACCGCGCCCGCGGCGCGCCAAGCGCCATATACTTCGACGGCCAAAGCGCGCGCAGCCGGACGGTCCGCGGGCGGCGTGAAATCCTCCAATTCCTGGATCAGTACATCCGCCCCGGAGGCGGGCGCACTGGCCAGGGCGTCCTTATTCGCCCCTTCGACGAACAGCCACGAGCGACAGAGATGCGCCGGGCGGATCGGGTGCGGGAGAAAAGCGGGATCCATGCGGTTGGCTATTCTTCCTGCAAAGAAGATTGGCGCACCGCCTCCAGCGCGCCTTGCAGGATGTAGGCGGCGGCCATTTTGTCCACCACTTCGGCGCGGCGTTTGCGCGTCATGTCGGCGCCTTGGACCAGGAACCGTTCGACGGCGCTGGTGGAAAGCCGCTCGTCCCAGAAGGCGATGGGGAGGTTCAGGCCGCGATGTTCCAGGTTGCGGGCGAATTGGCGGGTGGACTGGCAGCGCGGCCCCTCGGTCCCGTCCATGTTGACCGGCAGGCCGAGTACAAGGCCGCCGACCGCCCACTCGCCGATGATCCTGTCGAGCGCTTCCGCGTCCTTGGTGAACTTCGTGCGCCGGATCGTCTCCAGCGGCGTCGCCACCGTCAGGCCGGGATCGGACAGCGCCAGGCCGATGGTCTTCTCGCCAAGGTCAAGCGCGAGCAGCCGGCGGTTCCGTTCCAGCGCCGCCGGCAATTCGCGGACATCCACAACCATGCGGGCCGGTTACTCCGCCGCCAGCGCCAGGCCGCCCGGCGCGGAAAGCGCACCGCCGACCCGGACGCCGCTCTTGTAGATGGCGCGGTGGTTGGTCTTGTCGGCCACAACGGCGATATCGGCGGTGGGATCGCCGTCGACAACGACCATATCCGCCAGCATGCCGGGAGCGATGCTGCCCTGATCGCCAAGGCCCATCAGGTCCGCGGCGTTGGCGTTGGCGCTGGTCAGGGCCTCCACCGGCGTCATGCCGCCTTCGACCATATAGACGAGTTCCTGAAGGTTCTCGCCATGAATGTTGAAGGGCGTGCCCGCATCCGTTCCCATGGCGATCTTGCCGCCCAGTTCGTGGAAGCGCTTGAAGCTGGCCTTGTGGATATCGGCGATCCGCTCCGTCTTCTCGATCACATAATCCGGGATGCCCTTGTCCTTGTTGGCCATGATGTTGCGCAGGGCCGCCAGGGTCGGGACCAGATAGGTGCCGCTTTCCAGCATTTCCTCGTAGCACTTCTCGGACATGAAGATGCCGTGTTCGATGGAGGTGATGCCGGCGCGGACCGCGTTCAGGATGCCTTCGGTGCCCTGGGCGTGGCTGGCGGTGGGTTTGTGGAAACGTCTCGCCTCGTGCACGCCGGCGGTCATCTCTTCCTGGCTGTAGTGGGCGTCTTCCGGATTGACGCCCGGCGTCATCACGCCCCCGGTCGCCATGATCTTCACATGGTCGCAGCCCGCATGGACCTGTTCGCGCACGGCTTTCGTGACCTCGTCCACGCCGTCGGCGATCCGGCCGATCCGGTTGCCGTGGCCGCCGGTCATGCAGATCATCCGGCCCGCCGCCTTGATGGTCGGCCCGACGAATTCGCGGCGGTTGATCGCATCGCGCACGGTGAATTCGATATAGTCCTTGCCGCCGCAGTCGCGCAGCATCGTCAGCCCTGATTTCAGCGAAATCTGCGCATTCTGCAGCGCGGTCAGCGCGATCTGTCCGGTCGATTTCTTGAACATCGCGGCGCTGGGATCGGCGGCGGCGTCATAGATCAGATGAACGTGGCAGTCGGCCATTCCCGGCACGACGGTCGCGCCCGTGGTATCCGCCGTCTCGCCGGCGAAACCGTCGAATTCGGCGGCGGGCGCGACCTTCGCGATCTTTTCGCCCTCCACCAGGATGGCGTGCCCGTCCAGAACCCGGCCCTTGCCGTCGAAAATTCTTCCCCCTGAAAACAAGATACTCATCTGCAACTCCTTACTGTGCGTGTGCTCGGGATAGGCCTTTCGATGCGGCAAGTCTAGGAAATGCGAATAAGTCAGTTCAGGCTCCGCGAGTAGATAAACGATCAACTTGCACGTTAAAGAGGTATTGTGGTATTATAGTACTGAGATAAGGGGGATATATAGTGACCAGTGCTGGCGCAAATGATCGCTCGACCGCGGCTGATCTACCTCCGGCCGATAATGCTGAGAGCAAAAACAATGGCGACAGATATCTTAAGCCATTCAATAAATTCATTTTTTTTGTTGGCGCTTTTGTGGTGCTAGTACTTATCGGAACCACAGTGCTGACTGTAAATGAACTTGCCGCTCGTATTTCAGCGACAGCTCTCCTGCAAAAAAGACTAGCCAATGTGAATATAGCCTTGTCCGACTTTAATGGCTCCAACACAGAAGTCAGTACAGATGCTCAGTTGGCCGTTTCCAATTCCTCACGAACGTCGTTGCTGATACGAAAAGCCCAATACAACGACTTGCTGGAAACGATAGAGAACTTAGAAATTAGTGGAGCCAACGTGTATCAGAATACTATTTACGCGATACAAAGCAGGTTGGAGTTGCCTGACAAACTGCGCGCGCTTGAAGACGTGATCAACACGCAAATCATCCAAAGTTCTGAGCGGACTGAGCTGGTTCGTACAAATCGTAGCCGAGTCTCTGAAGTTCAGCGATTAGTGCAGAGCTTTGTCGATGCTATCGCTGATGTTCCCACTGTAGAGGCAATGCGTGACGATGAAAGCCCCGTACCCGCCATTACGCTAGACAATGATTTTGGTCAAAATGGAAATACAAAGATCGAATTAGCGGGGTGGTTGATTCCTGCTCTTGTCCGATTGGACCAGTTGCGACCAAGACTGAACGCATACGTTGGTTACCCGGCGAACTTGGATCGGCTTTTGGCAGCTTTTTTTGGTGAACTCGGTAGTGGGGACAGTGGGGTATTTAACCCAGAACACCTAACTCGCGCATTAGACAAAGTGGCTATGGACGAGAACGCAGTGCGAGCGAGTTTGGCTAGTTATGGACGCCTGCTCAACGAGCGGTTGGTTGAATTCCGAACACAATTGAAGATTTCTGAAGAAAGGTCAATTGAAACTGAAAATGCTCTTGCGGGATTTCGAAAAAAGCGTGAAGAGATTCGGATTTTAACACCGCCAAATGAACAATGGGTATCGCCCTCACTTTACTTCGCATACAGCCGCAGTGAACTCCTGGTGGCTCTCTCGGTTGTCTTATGCGGCGCGATAGGCGCAGGTATTGGCGGCCTTAGACTCTATATCGTTAAAAGCGCTGAAAGAGACGGTTTGTTTGCGCGGATTGCGCTCGGCCTCGGCGCTGGTTTCATCGCATACCTTGTACTTAAAGGGGGTAAGTTCCTTTTTCTGGTCCAAGTTGTTGATGGCGCACTACCGCTTAACCCTTACACGGCTGCCTTCGCAGGAATCCTAGCCGGAATGTTCACAGAAACAGTGTTCAACGTTCTGTCCGATCTTGTAAATGACTTCGCCAAAAGGGTTACAAATAAGAAGTGAGTTGTTTTGTCGGTTTCGGGGCGTAACTAACGATACTTGCCTTCTTCCTTGTTCACAGTCATCTGCTTTGCTAGCTTCCGCGCGCTTTGATCCGGGCGTCCGGCCAAGGCTTTAGCAGACATTTTCAGTGCAGGATTGGAAAGGGCGAAGATGGCGCTCGATAAGGAGACCGTCGCCAAGGTTGCGCATCTGGCGCGCATCCGGGTGGACGCGGAAAAGCTCGACACGATGGCGGGCGAACTCAACCACATCATCGGTTGGGTTGAACAGCTTTCGGAAGTGGACACGGACGGCGTCCAACCGATGACGTCCGCCGTGGACCTGAAGCTGCGCCAGCGCGACGACGCGGTCACCGACGGCGACTATCCCGACCGGGTGCTGAAAAACGGCCCGCAGACCGAACTCGGCTTCTATGTCGTGCCCAAGGTCGTCGAGTAGGGGAGCGCCAGACATGTCCGAACTGCTTTCCCTGACGCTGGCGGATGCGCGCGACAAGCTCGCCGCCAAGGAAATCACCGCCACGGAACTGACCGAGGCCTATATCGGCGCGATGGCGCAGACCGAGGGGCTGAACGCCTTCATCACCGAAACGCCGGACAAGGCCCGCGCGATGGCCAAGGCGTCCGACGAGAAGCTCGCCAAGGGCGAGGGCGGGGCGATGGAAGGCCTGCCCATCGGGATGAAGGACCTGTTCTGCACCGAGGGTGTGCAGTCCACCGCCGGCAGCCATATTCTGGAAGGTTTCACGCCTACCTATGAATCGACCGTCTCGCAAAACCTGTGGGACGCGGGCGCGGTGATGCTGGGCAAGACCAACATGGACGAATTCGCCATGGGGTCGGCCAACATCACCAGCTATTACGGCTCGGTCCAAAATCCCTATACGAAACAGGGCGATAATGACGCACTGGTGCCGGGCGGCTCGTCCGGCGGCTCGGCGGCGGCGGTCGCCGCGCGGTCGGCCATCGCCGCGACCGGCACCGATACGGGCGGGTCGATCCGCCAGCCGGCGGCCTTTGCCGGGCTGGTCGGGTTCAAGCCGACCTATGGACGATGCTCGCGCTGGGGCATCGTCGCCTTCGCCAGCTCGCTGGATCAGGCGGGCCCGATGACCCGCACGGTTCGGGACAGCGCCATCATGCTGGGCGCGATGGCGGGTTTCGATCCCAAGGATTCCACCAGTGTCAATCTGCCGGTGCCGGATTATGAAGCGGCATTGACCGGCGATATCCGGGGCATGAAGGTCGGCATTCCGTCGGAATACCGGGTCGACGGCATGCCGGAAGAGATCGAGGCGCTGTGGAAACAGGGCGTTGAGATGATGAAGGATGCGGGGGCCGAGGTGGTCGATATCGCCCTGCCGCATACCAAATACGCGCTGCCGACCTATTACATCGTCGCGCCGGCGGAAGCCTCCTCCAACCTGGCCCGCTACGACGGGGTGCGCTATGGCCTGCGGGTTGAGGGCAAGGACCTCAACGAAATGTATGAGAACACGCGCGGCCAGGGCTTTGGGGCCGAGGTGCAGCGCCGTGTGATGATCGGGACCTATGTGCTGTCGGCGGGCTATTACGACGCCTATTACCTGAAGGCGCAGAAGGTGCGGACCCGGATCGCGGACGATTTCCGCAATGCCTGGAACCAGTGCGACGTGATCCTGACGCCGACGACGCCCAGCGCCGCCTTCGGCATGAACGACAAGCTGGACGACCCCATCGCCATGTATCTGAACGATGTCTTCACCGTGCCGGCCTCTCTCGCGGGGCTGCCGGGGATTTCCGTGCCGGCGGGCGTGGACAAGGACGGCCTGCCGCTGGGCCTGCAACTGATCGGTCCGGCCTTCGGGGAAGAGACGGTGCTGCGCGCCGCCGGGGTGCTGGAAAGCGCGGCGGGCTTCAGCGCCGAGCCGGCCCTGATGGCCAAATAGGGATGAAGTGAGATGACGACGGAACCGGCCGATATCGCAATCCCGGTTCTGCCGTCCTCCGACCCTGCGAAATCGGTCGCCCTGTGGCGGGATGCGGGGTTTGAAGACTGTATGGTTTTCGAGGAAGCGGGCTATGGCATCGCCCGTTCGGGCGGTGTCGAGTTCCACTTTTACCAGTGCGACGACCAGCATGTCTGCGAGAACACAAGCTGTTACATTCGCGTCGCCGACGCGGATGCCTGGCACGCCCGCCTAAAGCCCAACATCGCCGCCCCGGCACGGATCAGCGACGCCCCGCTAGACCGCGAGTGGGGGATGCGCGAATTCTATATCTGGGATGCTGATGGGGTGCTTTATAAATTTGGAGAGGTGTTGTCTTAGTGGTGGAGGCAAGGTGTGTTATCTGACAAATATTAGAGAAGTTTATTATTTTAACGCCTCCAATCAGGGAAGCAGGTTAGCGTCCGAAAACTTCGATGCGCTCATCACTTCCGCTCCTCTTCCCAGCCGGGAGAATCTACGCGGAAAACCTTAACTCAAAACGATCCAGTTTTCGGTTGGCAGAGCACTAGTAGAAAAACGATTTAACTAGTCGTCCGACGTGTCAAATAAGGCTTTTGTGTTTAGTATAACGCCGGTTTTTTGAAAGTTCTCTAAATCACTGACAAGACCTTTCAATACATCGTCGTAAACAAATATTTCATCATATCTATCACACTCTATTAGTAGTGCTTCTATTGCTTCCACATCGACACCACTCCATCCAGAGACCTTTGCGAGTTCCGAAAAGAAATCACGGCCATCTGGGAGCTTTGGAAGGCCATATTGGTTGTTAGTGCGCCTATGGATACGAGAGTGATAAAGTATAGAAACGCCAATATCCCATTCTTTATCCGTTTCCTTAATAGCGTCTATTGAGAAACCTAAGTCCGAAAGGATTTTGTCAACCTCCGCCTTTAGCGTAATGACATCGTCTATTTTTGGACCGGAAATAAGATAGTTGGATATAGACGAAGCTTTTGACAATTGGGCTTGCAAGAAAGCCATTTTGCGTAAGCTTTCGGTAGCGTCATTCGCTTCCTTAATAGCCTCTTTAAGCCTAATCTCTAAACCAAGACCTTTAAAAAGCTCGATGTCTCGTATGCGGATAGCAAACACAAGAAAGATACCTATAACACCAATGATAACCGCCGACCCTGGCCTATCGCTTAAGACAAGGAATGTTGGCATTGCTGCGGTAAACAGCATTGAAAGATAGAAAGCGCACGTCTTCATAGGGGGCCTCTTAGTATAGGCCGAAAGCACTAGCACACACCGCACCTTGGCGGTATCGCATTAGTTGAAGATACTCCCGAACTTATCGGACGATTGGGGGAAAAAATACCCTATCAAGTAATGCCCACCTGCCAAAAGACGGACAAAAATTTGTACATCTAATAACATGTGGTTTTTATTGAGATAATTGCGCTTTCTTGTAAAGCTATACTCCGTGTCGTGGTAGGAACCGTGCAGTGGATCTCAGATCGCATGGGATTGTGGTGAGAGTTTATCTTACTGTCGATCACGCCAGAGGGTTCTCCAAGTTCTACATTTGGAATGCAGACTGGGTTCTGCGGAAGTTTGGGGGATTTGTCAGCTAGTGCCCGAGCCGCAACCACCCCCGCAAATCCATCTCCCGCCGTTCCTCCAAAGACACATAGACCAAAAACATGTTCACGCGTTCTTTCACCATTTCGCCGGGGAAGGGGAGGTAGCTGAGTTCTTTTGAGCCGAAGGAGGGGGAGGCGGTGCCGACCTGCCATTCGGTCTTGAGTTGCACATCCACCAGTTTGAGGGAGGGCTTGCCGCCCTCTCCATCCATTTCCAGCGGCACGCCGGTCAGGCGCAGATAGGCCATCTTGTCTTCCGCCTTGACGAAGCCGTCGATGAACTGGGCGGTGAGGACCTGCAGTTCGGCGGCCTCGTCCGCTTCGTCCATGTGGGAGTGCAGATGGTCCGGGTGGCTGTGGTTGTGGCCCGGGCCGTGCGGGTGGCTGTGCCCGTGATGGCGGTCCTGGCTGTGGTTGTGGCTGTGATTATGGCTATGGCTGTGGCCATGACCATGGACGCGCGCGCGCCCATGGTCGTGGTGATGATGATGCTGTTGTTGGGCCGGCGCGTCGCCCGGCGCGTGATCATGCGGCGCCATGAGACCACCTCCGTCCTTCGAATTCGCCCATCTCCACCGTGATCGGCTTGTCGATATGCTGCTTGTGCTGGCCCAATTTGCCGGCGGCGACCATCGATCCCAGCGCGTCGACGATGACGCGGGTTCCCATCAATGCCGTGATTTCGGATTGATCGTAGGGAGGCGAGACTTCGACAAGCTCAATGCCGCACAGCCCCTCGGCGGCGACGCGGGAGACAAGGCCCAGCGCCTCGCGCGGCAGGAAGCCGCCCGGTTCCGGCCAGCCGGTGCCGGGGACGAAGCCGCAATCGATGCAGTCGATGTCGAAGGACATATAGACCATGTCGACGCCCTCCCACGCCATTTCCAGCGCGATTTCTGCGGTCTTGTCGATGCCCAGCTTCTCGACATCGGAGATGGTGATGATGTTGGTTTCGCGCTCACGGGCGACCTTGACCGCTTCGCGCGGGACCTGCCAGCCGCCGATCCCGACCTGAACCAGGTTGCGGGCCGGCACGTTGGGCAGGTTGGTGGCGTGGAACCAGGGGGTGGTGTGCATGCGCTCGTCCAGGTCCTTCTCCTGGATGTCCGCATGGCGGTCGAAATGGATGATGCCGATCTTCTTGGACGTGCATTCGGCGATGCCCCGTACCGTGGGATAGCCGATGGAATGGTCGCCCCCGACGATGATCGGCATGCTGCCGCTGGAAAAGACGTGGGCGCAGGCGCGGCTGATCTGATCGAAGGTTTTTTCGATATTGCCGGGAATGGTGAAGATGTCGCCCGCGTCGCACAGCGTCATCTGTTCGCGCAGGTCCACCGCCATCTCGTAATTGTACGGCGTGTAAAGGGCGGAGATTTTCCGCACGCCCTGCGGCCCGAACCGGGTGCCGGGGCGATAGGTGGTGCCGCCGTCGAAGGGCGCGCCCAGCACGGTCGCGTCATAGCGGCCGACTTCCTGAACGTCCTCCGCATAGGGGGCCTTCAGGAAGGTGTTGATGCCCGCATAATGCGGCAGTTCCCCGCGTGCGAAGGTGGGGATCGATTTGTCTTCCAGCGAGTCGGACCCGGTCAGTCCCATGCGCAGGGCCCAGGCGCGCTCTTTCTCCCACTCGCCTTCCGGAAGGGCGGCTTCGTCCTGCAAAGCGGTCCAGCCGCGCAGCTTGGAAAGGTCCGGGTGGTGGAACCGGCGGTCGTCCGGTTTCGCGTCGCGCGGGTGATGCGAACGGCTGCGTCTTGAGGGGGTGAACATCATGATTCCTTGTACTCCAGAATTTCCCCGGCGAGATGCGGGGGCGGGTTGCCGCCCTGGCGGGCGTCCAAATCGTAGGTGACGGTGGCGCCATAGGCTTCCGGCTCGTGCGGGTCCCAGCGGACCTTGTCGAAGACCAGAACCCGGTCGCCCAGTTTAAACCCTTCCTGCAGGTCGTGCGTGACCATGAAGACGGTCATGCCCGCTTCGCGCTGCATTTCCAGCAGGAAGTCGTGGATGGAAACGCGCGTGCCGGGGTCCAGCGCGCCGAAGGGTTCGTCCAGCAACAGCACGCGGGGCCTGGCGGCCAGCGCCTGCGCGATGGCGAGGCGCTGCTGCATGCCGCCGGAAAGGGCCGCGGGATAGGCGTCCGCCATGTGGGCGAGGCCGATCCGCTCCAGCACCGCGTCGGCGCGTTTGGCGGCGTTGCGCCTGGCCGCGCCGAAAAAGACGCCCCAACGGCTCGCCTGAAAGGACTCGGCCACAATCAGGTTTTCGCGCACCGTCATATGCAGAAAAACGGAATAGCGCTGAAAAACGATGCCGCGCTCCTGGCCCGGTTCCCGGGCGGGCGGGCGGCCGTCGATCCGGGTCGCGCCGCGCGTCGGCTGTTCCTGGGCCAGCAGCAGCCGCAGGAAGGTGGACTTGCCGCAGCCCGACGCGCCGACGATGGAGATGAAATCGCCTTCCTCTACACCCAGCGAAACGCGTTCCAGGATCGGGCGTCCGTCATAGCTCTGATGGATATTGTCCACCGTCACGTAACTCATAGCCCGTCCTTTCCGGTCCAGGGAAACAGACGGTCGGAGAGCTTCTTCAGGATAAAATCCATGATGAAGGCGAGGGCGGTGATCCAGAGGACATAGTTCAGGATGACATCCATCGCGAGATACCGGCGGACCAGGAAGATGCGATAGCCGAGGCCGGCGTCGGACGCGATGGCCTCGGACGCGATCAGGAACAGCCAGGCCGGGCCCAGCGACAGCCGCACCGCCTGAATAAGGCGCGGCAGGATTTGGGGAATAACCACGCGCAGGGCGATGATCGCCGTCGACGCGCCCAGGGTCTGCGCCTTGACGATCTGTTCGCCGGGCACGTCCACGACCCGTTGCGCCATGTCGCGGATCAGGAAGGGCGCGATCCCAATGACGATCAGCACCACTTTGGAGACTTCCCCCAGGCCGAAGGTGATAAACAGGATCGGCAGAAGGGTGAGCGGCGGGATCATCGACAGCACCGCGACGAAGCCCGCCAGGGTCGCCCGCACATACGGCAGCAGACCGATTGCCAGCCCGAAGGAAAGCCCGATGGCGGCGGCGATCCCCACGCCGGTTGCCAGCCGCTGCAGACTGATCGCCGTGTCGCTCCAGAACAGGATTTTCCCCGACCGCCTGTCGGGCTGGGTCAGCAGCCGTTCCGCCGTGTCGATTATCTGCGAGGGGGCGGGTAACAGCTTGTCCTGCGGATTGTCCGCGCGCCGAATATCGGAGGCCGCCGCATAGGCGATCAGCACCGCCACGAATGGCAGGATCAGCAGCCAGAGGGAAAGCGCCCGGCCCGGTTTTCGATTGATCAGTCGCATGGTGTGGTTCAGGTGGCGATGGCTCCGGCGGCGCGCGGGACGCCGCCGGAGCGTGACGCGGAGCCTTAGAGTTTTCCGTCTGCCGCCATTTCCATGTAGGTGGTGTCGAAGCGGAACTTCACATTGTTCGCATCGCCGGTGGTCGCGCCGTCCGGATAGGCGACGCCCACGAAATCCGCGCTTGGCGCGCCTTCGCCCAGAATGCCTTTTTCGAACAGGAAGGTAGCGACGTTCACCATGGTCTTGGGCAAATCCGCGCTTTTCGTGAAGGCGACCGCGTCCGCCGGGTCGTAGAACATCTGGGTGGAGGCCAACTGGGAGTCGTAACCCGCCAGGTCCGTGCCGGAGGCGACGCCCATCGCCGTGCGGGCGGCCTTGGCTTCCGCCGTGTCGCCCGACATCAGCGCCATCAGTTCGTACCACGCGCCGGCGAGCGCCTTGCCGAAGGCGGGGTTGGCTTCAAGCGTTTCGGTGTTCACCACCATCAGGTCGATGATTTCGCCCGGAATATCGGAGCTGTCGAACAGCTTGTTGGCGTCCGGTTGGGCCATGATCTCGGAGACCAGCGGGTTCCAGGTGACAACCGCCTGCACGTCGTCGGTGGCGTAAGCGGCGATCATGTCGGCGTCGGAGGTGTTGATCACCCCGCCCAGATCGGATTCCTTCAGGCCGACGCTGTCCAGCCCGCGCGCCAGCAGATAATGGGATACCGACAGTTCGACCAGATTGACGGGCTTGCCCTTCAGCGCCGTCAGATCGCCGGGTCCTTTCAGAATGACCGCATCGTTACCGTTGGAGAAGTCGCCGACGATCAGTGCGGTCGTGTCTACCCCGCCGCCCGACGGGATGGAAAGCGTATCCATGTTGGTCGCGGACACGCCGTCGAATTCACCGGCTGTGTAAAGATTGATGGATTCGATATAATCGTTGATCTGCACGATTTCTACATCGATGCCGTATTTGGACGCCCATTTGTCCATGATGCCGCTTTCTTCCAGATACCCCCACGGCATCCAGCCGACATAGATCGACCAGGCGACCTTGAAACTGGTTTTCTCCTGCGCCAGGGACGGGGCCGCCGAGGTCAGCGACAGGGCGAGGGCGGTGGTTACCCCAAGGAGGACTTTTCTAAGCATCATAGTGTCATACTCCCGTTCAGTTACGCTTATCGGAAGTCGACCCTGTCACGGCGAAGTGGAGCGCACCGGCTGGGCCGACGCATCGCTCTCCCGGGATTTTATCCCGCCGTGTACACCGGCGGGTGGGCCGGCGCCGCGCCTCTCGGTCCAGACCTCTTCACGGATGAAGAACGGAACCCTAGGCGCTCTACGTTGCGCTGCACAAAAGACACGGGAAGGTCATTGGAGTCAACAAAAATGATTGATTATTAGTCAATCATAAAAATGATCAAATAATAGGCAGAAAATTTAGACCGGAGCGCAGGAGGAGATGTGTTTTCATCGCCGGAGGGGGGGAGCGACCTTGTCTCCGGCGGCCACAGCGGGTAGGTCATCTGTCGAAATTTCCTGCTGGGTTGAGAGAGTTTTCATGGGCGACATCATCAAGGGCGAAACGGGCGACTGGGAAATCGTGATGGGGCTGGAAGTGCATGCCCAGATCACTTCCAAGGCCAAGCTTTTCAGCGGTGCGGCGACGGATTTCGGCGCGGAGCCCAACCAGCAGGTCAGCCTGGTCGATGCGGCGATGCCGGGCATGTTGCCGGTGATCAATCAGGAATGCGTTCGCCAGGGCGTGCGCACGGGGTTGGCGCTGCATGCGCAGATCAACAAACATTCGGTCTTCGCGCGGAAGAACTATTTCTATGCCGATCTGCCGCAGGGCTATCAGATTTCTCAGTATGAAGAGCCGGTCGTGGGCGAGGGCGAGGTTAGCATCGACCTGCCCGACGGCAGTACCAAGGAGATCGGTATCGAACGGCTGCATCTGGAACAGGATGCCGGCAAGTCGCTGCACGATCAGCATCCGTCGAAAAGCTATATCGACCTCAACCGGTCGGGGGTGGCGCTGATGGAAATCGTCTCCAAGCCCGATATGCGGTCTGCGGACGAGGCGACGGCCTATCTCAACAAGCTGCGTTCCATCCTGCGCTATATCGGTTCCTGCGACGGCAACATGGCCGAAGGGTCGATGCGGGCGGATGTGAACATCTCTGTGCGCAAGCCGGGCGATCCGCTGGGTACGCGGACGGAGCTGAAGAACATCAACTCCGTCCGCTTCGTCCGCCAGGCGATTGAGATCGAGGCCAAGCGCCAGGTCAAAGTGATTGAAGGCGGCGGCGCGATCGATCAGGAAACCCGTCTGTTCGATCCGAACAAGGGAGAGACCCGGTCGATGCGGTCGAAAGAGGACGCGCACGATTACCGCTATTTCCCGGACCCGGACCTGCTGCCGCTGGTTCTGGACGACGCCTTCATCGACGAATGCAAGGAAAGCCTGCCGGAATTGCCGGACGACAAGAAGAACCGTTTCATGAACGACTATAGCCTTGGCGCATACGACGCCGGCGTCCTGGTCGCCGAGCGGGAAACCGCCGATTTCTTCGAGGAAGCGGCCAAGGCGTCCGGCGACGCCAAACTGGCGGCCAACTGGATCACCGTGGAACTCTTCGGACGTCTGAACAAGGCGGGTACGGAGTTGGGCGCCTCGCCGATCTCCGCCAAACAGATCGGCGACCTGATCGGCTTGATCAAGGACGACACGATCTCCGGCAAGATCGCCAAGGATGTCTTCGACGAGATGTTCGAAACCTCCAAGGACCCGGGCGCGATTGTCGAGGAAAAGGGCCTGAAGCAGATCACCGATACGGGCGCCATCGAGGCCATTGTGGACGATCTGATCGCCAATAACGAAGGCCAAGTGAACGCCTATCGCGGTGGAAAGACGGGCTTGCTCGGCTGGTTCGTCGGTCAGGTCATGAAACAGACCCAGGGCAAGGCCAATCCGGGCGTGGTGAACCAACTGCTCAAATCCAAGCTGGATGGGTAAGGGGGTGACCGTTCCGCCGTACCTTCCGGTGCGAAGCGGTATGCTGACGTTGCGCGGCATGCCGTCCAAACGGAGCGGTACGGGATTCCCATCCGCACCCTCAGTATCCACTGTCTTTTCTTGAAAACACCGAGCACGCCCTTGAGCAGGCGTGACGGGTTTTAGAACGTCCCGGACAGCAACAGCGCCGCTATCAGGCAGGCCGCGGTGCGGATATGGTTCCAGAAGGTCCAACGGTTCAGGTACTGAGTCCATATCTCCTGCCCGGCCGTGTCGGCTGGGTCTGCCGCGGCGAGCGCGTTGTTCAGCGGTACGTTCTTGACGGCGGTGACGCCGATACAGCCCAGAAGATACAGGGCCGCGCCCGCCGCTGCGGGGGGCGTGTTCATGCCGGTCGAGAGGACGGCGGAGGCCAGGGCGACGGCGCCGGTCCCGAAGAACACGGCGAAGAAGAGCGGGTTCAGAACCGTTACGTTGATCGACTGCATGGCGGCCGCGCCGGCCTCTGCCGGAAGACGCCGGAGCGCGGCCATGACGAAATTTGAGAAGGTGAAGAAGATTCCGCCGGCCAGCGCCGCGCCGATTGCCGACGCCGTCGTGAGGAACGAGACGAGGTCATGGGTCATGCCGCTTCCCCCCAGCCGGCTTGCCCGGCGGCGCGGCGCGCATAGTCGGCAAAGTCCCGCGGCGGTCGGCCGAGGGCCCGTTCCACACCGTCCGCGATCTGGGCGTTGCGTCCATCCAGCACGGTGGTGAAAAGGTAGTTCAGCAGGGAGATCATCTCTTCCGGCGCGTTTCCCGACCGCATGCCGGCGGTGAAATCCTCCTCGCTTATCTGTGTGTAGTGCAGCGGACGGCCGCTCACGGCGGCGATTTCGCCGACCGCCTCGGCAAAGTTGAGCAGCCGCGGGCCTGTCAGTTCGTAGAGTTGGCCGATATGGCGGGGGTCCGTCAGCGCCGCGGTCACCACATCGGCGATATCCTCGACATCGATAAAAGGTTCCCGGACCGCGCCCGCCGGAAGCATCAGATTGCCGGCCCGGAGGGCGTCTGCCATGAACGCCTCACTGAAATTCTGCATGAACCAACTGGTGCGCACGATGGTCCAATCGGCGCCGCATGCCTGGAACACGGCTTCGGCCCGCTGCGCTTCTTCTTCCCCGCGGCCGGAGAGCAGGACCATGCGGCGGACGCCCGCACGCAAGGCCATGACCGTGATCTGACGGACCGCATTGACCGCGCCCGGTACGGCAAGGTCGGGCTGGTAGGCGATGAACAGCGCCCCCGCGCCGTCCAGCGCGGCGGACCAGGTTTCGGGATCGTTCCAATCGAAACGAGGGATTGTGCTGCGCGACGCGGGACGTACCGGAAGACCAAGGGCGGCGAGACGCTCGGCCACGCGGCGGCCTGTTTTTCCGCTCCCACCGAGAATCACGGTCGGTTTGCTGTTGGGTTTGCCGGTCATCGGAGACTCCTGATCATGGTTTGCGGTTTAAAATTGACACTGTGTCAAGTTGACGGAACTGGAGATGGGCGTTACTTGACATTATGTCAAGTCGAAACACGGATACCCGGCAGAAGATATTGAATGCGGCGCTCGCGCTGCTGGAGGCGGGCGATCTGTCTAAGGTGCGCATGTCCGACATTGCGAAACGCACAGGGATCTCGCGCCAGGCCGTCTATCTGCACTACAGCTCGCGCGCGGATCTGCTGATCGCGGCGACGAAATATCTGGACCAATTGAAGGAGATGGACGAAAGGCTAGCGCCCAGCCGCGCGGCGACGACGGGGAAAGCACGTCTCGACGCCTGGATAGAGGCGTGGGCCGATTACATTCCTGAGATTTACGGAATCTCCAAGGCGTTCTTCGCGATCATGGATAAGGATACGGAGGCGGCGGCGGCATGGGCTCAACGCATGCAGGACATGCGGGAAGGGTGCGATGCGGCGATACAGGCGCTCGACCGGGATGGGGAACTTGCCGACGGGCTGACATCCAAGGAAGCGACCGACATGCTCTGGACGATGCTGTCGGTGCGCAGTTGGGAACTGCTGACCCAGGACTGCGGTTGGCCGCACAGCGAATACAAGGCCAGAACAATGGAGGCGGCGCGTAAACTGTTCGTGCGCGGCACGGGGTAATCCTGCAGTGAGACCCGCGCGCCGCGAAGTCCGGACAAGGAAACGGCCCCTGGCTGCGTAAGATCGCCGCCAAGGGCCGCCAAGGAAGTTCTGTCCACAGACCTCCTTGTTTAACGCTAGCGGGGGCCGCCTTTCGCGTGATACTCGATTTCGGTGCGGGTGATGCCGATATCCTGCAGCAGGTGGTCGTCCATGCTTTGCAGTTCGTTCACGGCTGCGCGGAACTCCAGATATCTCCTGAACCGGTCAACCAGGCCGCTGAAAAAGGAATTCTGATTGGCAGCCTGAAAGCCGCCGTAAATCACCGTCGGGTTCGCCATTTTCTGTCTCCAAATGCCTTGCGTTCGCTTATGTCTCGTGGGGCACGATGTGGAGATGTTACCGAAAAGTGACAATTGAATTCCGCTTTGGGCAGCCATGCAAAAAGCGCATGACGTGCGCGTTGCGGTATTTAGGTCTGCGTTAGTATCCAATCGGCGGCTAGGCTGAGATCTTCGACTGTCGCGGTTGGGTTTGGACGGTAGCGCGCTTCGTCGCCTTTGCGGTACTTACCCGTCCTCACCAAAAGCGCCGCGCCGAGCCCGGCCATGCGCGCACCGGCGGTGTCTGCCTCCGCATCGTCGCCGATCATCACCGCGTCGCGCGGGCCAACGCCCATGCTCAACAAGGGCGTGGTGAAGAAAGCGGGGGAGGGCTTGCCGAGCACGGTCGCGGTCCGTTCGCTGGCATATTCCAGAGCCAGAACGAAGGCGCCGGCGTCCAGGGTCCGCAGCCCGTCACGATCCAAAAAGCTGCGATTCTTGGCCAGCGCCAGAAAGCGCGCCCCGTCTTCCAGCGCCCGGAAGGCTTCGTTCATGGCGGCGAATGTGAAACCGTCCGCCGCGTCGCCGATCACCAGCGCCGGCGGTCCGCCGGCCGGCAGATCCTGAAAATCCTCTTCCAGGGCGGGATGGATCAAAAGATGCGGGGTCAGTCCCTCGGCGGCCAGCATCTGTCGTGCGGCAGAGGCGGGGGGGAACACCTCTTCCGGGGCGATTTCCAGATCCAACGCGGCGAGGGAGTCCAGGATAAGGCA
>JANQIT010000317.1 GCA_028282025.1 Hwanghaeella sp.
GGTTATCGTCACGACGCTGGCCGAGGCGCCGGACGCGGCGCTTACCGTCGAACCGCCCGCCATCGTCGTCGTCGGAGAGGTGGTCAGCCTGCGCCCGGCGCTGGACTGGCTGGGCGCGTTGAACGGCAAAGTGCTGACCCCCGATCCCCTGGGACACGGGCAGGACCGGCAGGCCGTCTGACCCGTGCCCGCCGGCGTTCAGGGTTCCGCCGCCACGCCCGGCCTTATCGTGGCCGCGCCCGCCAGCGGGTCCGGCAAGACCCTGATCACATTGGGGCTGCTGCGGGCGCTGCGGCGGCGGGGTATCGCGGTGCGCGGCATGAAGGCCGGCCCCGATTACATCGACCCGGCCTTCCATCGGGCGGCCAGCGGTTTAGCCTGCTTCAATCTGGATATCTGGGGCATGCGGCCCGACAGCCTGTCCTGGCTTGCCGGGAAAGGCGGGCGGGACGCGGACCTGATCGTCGCGGAAGGAGTCATGGGGTTGTACGACGGCGCCGCCGACGGGTCGGGCAGCACGGCGGACCTGGCGGCCGGAACCGGCTGGCCGGTCGTGGTGGCGATGGATGTACGCGGGCAATCGGCAACCGCGGCGGCCATCCTGCGCGGGTTGCAGGCGCACCGTCCGGACATTGAAATTGCCGGGGTCATCCTGAACCGCTGCGGCGGCAGCAGGCACGCGGACCTGATCCGGGACGCCGTCGAGGCCCTTCCCGATGCACCGCCGATCCTGGCCGCCCTGCCGAAAAACCCGGCCTTGACCGTGCCGTCCCGGCATCTTGGACTGGTGCAAGCCTCCGAGCGGGAGGATCTGGACACGTTGATCGACCGGGCGGCGGATTGGATCGGCGATCATCTCGACCTGTCCCGCCTGATCGCCCTGGCGCGGCCGCTGACCGTTGACGATGCGACAGGACCGCCGCTGATCCGCCCGCTCGGTCAGTCCATCGCCGTCGCCCGGGACGACGCCTTCCGGTTTTCCTATGAAGGACTGCTGGAAGCGTGGCGGGCGCAGGGGGCGGCGCTGACGTTCTTTTCCCCCCTGGCGGATGAAGCGCCGGACCTGGCGGCGGACGCCGTCTATCTGCCGGGCGGCTACCCGGAACTGCATGCGGGCCGGCTGGCTGCATCCTCCCGGTTTCTGGAGGGGTTGCGCGCCGCAGCGGACCGGGGGGCGGCGGTCTTCGGCGAGTGCGGCGGCTATATGGTGCTGGGCCGCGGGCTGACCGACGCGGACGGCGTCCGTCACCGGATGGCCGGGCTGCTTCCGTTGGAGACCGGCTTCGAAAAACCGGTCCGGCATCTCGGCTACCGGCGCGCGGAGACATGCGCGGACAGTCCGCTCGGCCCGGCGGGCAGCCGTTTCACGGCGCACGAATTTCACTATTCGGTCACCCTGCTCGAAGGGCCCGGCACGGCACTGTTTTCCGCCGCCGACGCCGCCGCAACCCCGCTTGGCGAGACCGGCCTGGTGGCCGGAACGGTTGCCGGATCCTTTCTGCACCTGATAGACCGTGCGGCATGACCTCCCCGGCGGACCCTTTCTGGCGCACCACCCCGCTTTCCGAGATGACGGACCGGCAATGGGAAAGCCTGTGCGACGGCTGCGGCCAATGCTGTCTGCACAAGCTGGAAGACAGCGACACCGGCGCCATCGCCGTCACGGAGGTTTCCTGCGCCTATCTGGACCTGGAGACCTGCCGCTGTAAGGACTACGCCAACCGTAGCAGCAACGTCCCCGACTGCGTAACCCTGACGGCGCGCAATATCTCGGCCCTGCACTGGATGCCGCAGACCTGCGCCTACCGGCTGGTGGCGGAGGGCAAGGATCTGAACTGGTGGCATCCGCTGATTTCCGGCGACCCCGACACGGTTCACCAGGCCGGCATTTCGGTGCGCGGCAAGGCGATTTCGGAAACCGAGGTCGGCGATCTGGAAGATTACGTCTCCGGCTGGCTGGAGACGCACCGCGCCAATCTGGACTGGCGCGAGAAAGAACCGCGCCGGCGCAGCGCCGCCGGTTTTCGCAACGGCAAACGATAATTTCGGAACGGAAACGACCTATGACTCAGAGCGAACGCTTTACCGGTGTCCTTGTCCCGGCCTCCACCCCTTTCACGCCGGACCTTCAGGCCGACGGCGCGCGTTTCAACGCCTTCTGCCGCTGGCTGCTGGACGAAGGGGCCGACGGGCTGGCCATTTTCGGCACCACCAGCGAGGCGAACTCGGTCGGCTTGCAGGACCGCATGCGCCTTACCGAAGGCGTCGTGGAGGCGGGCGTTCCCGCCGCCAAGCTGCTGCCGGGGACCGGCACCTGCGCCTTGAGCGACACCGTCATGCTGACCAGGCATGCGGTGGAACTCGGCTGCGGCGGCGTGCTGGTTCTGCCGCCCTTCTACTACAAGAATCCCAGCGACGACGGCCTGTTCGCCAGTTTCGCGGAAGTCATCGAACGGGTCGGCGACGCCCGTTTGCAACTCTACCTCTATCACTTCCCGCAGATGGCGGGCGTGGGCATTCCGCTTTCCGTCATCGAACGGCTGGTGAAAGCCTATCCCGATCAGGTCGCCGGCCTGAAGGACAGTTCCGGCGATTGGTCCAATACCGAGGCGGTGATCCGGAATTTCCCCAGCCTGCACACCTTCCCAAGCTCGGAGGCGCGCGCGGTCGACGCGCTGAAGATCGGCGGGGCGGGCTGCATCAGCGCGTCGGCCAACATCAATGTCCGCGCCATCCGGGCGCTGATCGACGTTTGGGACAAGCCGGAGATGGAAGAGCGCAACAAGGCCGTCTCCGCCGTCCGCAAGGTGATGGAAGGCTATCCGATCATCGCGGCGGTGAAGGCCGTCCTGGCGCATTATAGCGGCGACGACGCGTGGGAGACGCTGGCCCCGCCGCTAACCAAACTGTCCGCCGGGCAAAAAGCCGCCCTGATCGGCGGGCTGACGGAGAGTGGGTTCGCGCTGACCATGCCGGGCGCATCCAAGGCGGCGTAGAAAAACTCGCCACCCCTGGGGGAATCCCCGTAGAGGGAAGGGGCGATGGTGTTCTTCCGACCCAGCCCCGACCCCGATCTGACCGTGCGGGACGGCGATCTTGTCATTCCGGTGGCCCTGCGCCGGAATGCAAGGGCCGTCCGGCTGACATTGCGCCTCGATCCACGCGGCGACGGGGCCATTTTGACGGCGCCCGCGGACGCCCGCACCGTGGCGATCAGCCATGCGGCGTGTTCCTTCAGGAAAGCCTCCAGATGGCGGATGCGGGCGTCCGCGGGCGCCGTCAAAATGGCCC
>JANQIT010000211.1 GCA_028282025.1 Hwanghaeella sp.
CGGCATTCTTCTGACCGGCACGGTCGTCGACAATTGGTATCTCTGGGCCGTCAAGCACGGCGTCGCACCGGAATATCCCGACGTGTTTGGCAATTGAGAGAGGGCCGGATCATGAAAACGGCGTTCCCGAATATTTTCATCGTCCTGACGGTCCTGCTCTCGATCGCGTTTGCCTTCACCATTCCTTGGGACCGGCCGCCTTTGGATGCCGAACAGGTCGGCTTCCGGGGCGTCGGCATGGAGCGGGTCGTCAATCCGCGAACGGCGGCGAAGGCCCGGGCGGCCACGGAAATCCCGGAGGTCATCGAGCAGGAAGCCGCGGGCGGGCAACCGGTCTCGGAGATCTATGAGAACGTTCAGGTGCTGGGGCATCTGAACGTCGAACAGTTCGACCGGGTCATGGCCTCGATCACCGAATGGGTCGCCCCCGACGAGGGCTGTGCCTATTGCCACAACGAAGACAACCTGGCGTCGGAGGAAAAATACACCAAGGACGTCTCCCGCAAGATGATCTTGATGACGCAAGCGATCAACGCGGACTGGGAAGACCATGTGAAGTCCACGGGCGTCACCTGCTTCACCTGTCACGCCGGCCAACCGGTGCCGCCGGAAACCTGGTTCACGGCGGAGGCGCCGAAACAGGCCGGCGGCATGACCCGCGCGCGGACCGGCGAAAACATGCAGAACCTGGCATCGAAGAACGTGGGCACCACCGCGCTCCCGTTCGATCCCTACACCCCGTTCCTTTTGCAGGACCGGCAGATTTCCGTGATCCCGCAAACGACCCTGCCCGAGGGGCATGACAAGACCATCAAGGACACAGAATGGACCTATGCCCTGATGTTCCATTTCTCACGGTCGCTGGGTGTCAACTGCACCCACTGCCACAACTCGGCCCGGTTCTACAATTGGGAGCAAAGCCCGCCGGCCCGCGTTCAGGCCCATGCCGGCATCGCCATGGTGCGCGAGCTCAACAACGAGCACCTTGTCCCCTTGACCGGCGCCTTCCCGGAGTCCCGTAAGGGTCCGACCGGGGACGTCGCCAAGGTCAACTGCATGACCTGTCACCAGGGCGTCACCAAGCCGCTTTATGGCGCCGAAATGGCCAAGCACTTCCCTTCACTACAAGGCCGGAAGTAGCACGGCAAGCTCCGCGCAGCCGGCGCTGACCGATCGATCACCCGTCTATGGGACGGCGTTGACACGTCCTTGCGTTTTTCATTTCATCATCGATCGGGCGCCAGAAGGGAAACGCGGTCTTGGCACGAACCAACGACGAACTGAATGCACCTCGGGCAGGGAGCGCAACGGCCGGGCCGGCGCCGCGCCGCCTGACGGCTGTCATGGCGGCACAAACGCAAGGCCTGCACCGGCAGGCTGAAAAGTCTGGGATAATCGCCGATATCTTGAGAGGACGCGTCGAGGCTCAAGGCTACGCGCTGCTGCTGCGGAACCTGTTGCCCGCCTACCGCACCATGGAACGGGCAATCATGCGTCTCCGGGACCGGCCGGCCCTTCGCGCGTTCGCCCGCAAGGAGATCTTCCGCGGCAACGCCATTGAGCAAGACCTAACCGAGATCGTGGGGGAGGACTGGCCCGAACGGTTATCGCTGTTGGACGCCGGGGCCGACTATGCGACCTGCGTCGAACAAGCCGCGACCGGCGACGGCAGCCCCCTGATCGCCCATGCCTATGTGAGGTATTTCGGCGATCTGAGCGGCGGGCAGACCATCAAATCCGTTCTCAAAAACACCCTGGGATTGGCGGACAAGGCGCTCACGTTCTATGCCTTCGCGGGCGTGGACGATCCATCGGGCCTGAGGGAAAGGATTCGCGCGGTCGTCGATGGCGACGCCGCCGTCATGCATGATCATGGGCAAATCGTCGAGGAGGCCGCGGCGGCCTTCCAGTGCAATATCCGTTTATCCAATCAAGTGCGGGATTTTCTCTCTACGGACGTCTGACCTCAACCCGCATCCAGGTCCGCGGCATGCTCCACCAAATGCGAGAGCAGATCCGCCGCGCGCTTGATGGACAGTTCAATGCTCTCCAGCACGTCCGGCATGCGCTCCGGATCGACACCGTCCGCGACGTCCAATGCCGCCAATTGCGCGTTTTCGACAATGGACGACATCAAGTTTCGGTAAACCAAATCTTCTTCGTTTTCCAGGCGCCCGTTCAGCTTACGGGTCCTGTCGATGATCGTTGCCTGGAAACGCCTGCGTGCGTCTTCCGCGGCTTTTCGGGCCGAAAGGTCGATGAACAGAATGACGAAACCGAGCACCTGATCTTTCGAGGTATATACCGGATCGGTGCGAACCAAGAGGGGTGCCGCATGCCCAAGTGCCGACTTAACCTGAACTTCGCCGCGCCAAGACCGCCGATCGGACATCATCTCACGGAAACGCCAGGCCAACTGCTCGGGGTCTTCGAACAGTCCAGGCAGATCGCCGACCGTGCGAATATCCTCGCCCCTGGCGCCGGTCATGTCCCGGAACGACTGACTGACCAGAAAAGCCGCGCCCTCGGCGTCAACCACGACAACGGGCAGTTCGGAGGCGCGCACTTGTTCGCATACCTGGGCCAGTTGGTCGCGGGCGATCAAGGCCCGGACCGAGCGAAACTGAATGACGACATCACGAACCGAGGCCCCGATCATACGCACCGCGGCCCGATCCGCCGGGCGCCATCTTTCCGCCGTGCCCTCGACAACTTGATGCCATTGAGAGAACGACCGTCTGGGTGAGAGGTCGGCCGGGTCGTTGCCCACTTCCACGGGCTTGAAGGGATTGCCGCCCCAGGTGACGGTCCTGATCTGTTCGGGCCTGAACCAGATGAGGTATTCACCGGGTGTGTCCGATACGGGTGTCGCAATCAGTCCGCTCGCGACGGCCTTCAAGGGTTGAAAATCCGGCAGCACCTCGCCGAGACAAGCGGTCTCAAAGACGCTGCCGTCCCGTCTCTCGTCGAGCCAGGCCGCGATGTCGCGGAGTTTGTGGGTTCCCGGAACCTCGCCCGTGGTCAGGGTCTGGCCTTCGAAAAGCAAGGCGGCGCCGGACGCATTGACCGTTTCCAACAAAGCCGTCGGAGGGTCGAACAGGGCGGAATGCCAGTCGCCGCGGCGGGTAATGGCACTGATCATCCGCTGCTCCATCCGTCTGACGGCGGCTTCGGATTGCGCGCGGGCGAAACTCTCGAAGCCGGCGATCCGCGTTGCGATGGCTTCAGCGAGCACCTCACAAACGGCGCGCATCTCATAGTGAATGAAGCGCGGCCGGTAATGGTGGCAAGCGATCAACCCCCATAACTTCCCGGCAACCATCAAGGACGCAACGAGGGTGGCGCCGACACCCATGTTCTTCAGATACTGAATGTGGATGGGGGACATGCTGCGCAGGAAGCTGAGAGACATATCCAGGGACGCGTCCCCCGCCTGGCCTTCTTCCATCAACAGGGGGACGGGCTCGTAATTGACGTCGACGAGAACGCGAATCCTGTTGATTTCATAGAGTCGACGGGCGATCTGCGGTATGTCCGAGGCCGGATAACGGTTACCCAGAAACGGTTCCAGGTCCGGTTCCTTTTTTTCCGAGAAGACGGCGCCGTGTCCATCGGGATCGAACCGGTAAACCATCACGCGGTCGTAACCGACGAAGTCCTTGAAGATATCCGCCGCTTCATCGCATAGGTCTGGCAAGGATGAAGCGTTGAGAATTCTTTTCAGGCTTGTTTCAAGCCGATCGGAGAGGTCGACCGGGTCACCGGCCCGTTCCGCCTCGATCACCAGACCGTCGCCGGGCGGCCGGTGAATAAGACAATCGAACAGGTTGCCATTGCGGCCAATCCGGCACCGCACGGCGACTGGGATTTCATCCAATTGAGCGGACAAGTGACCTTTGACCCGCTCCGCCAGGTTGCCGTCCAACGAGGTCAAGGACTTGCCCAGCACGTTATCCGGCAGATCAAGCAATTCCGGCGCATTCGCGCTCGTTTGCCGAATAGTCAGGTCGGGCTCACTGGCGACGAGCAAGGCACCATGCGGTTGTATCGATCCGGCAAGGTGGATCTGTTCACGTTCACAATTGGAGAGATCTGCCCGACCAAAAGCCGGGTCGGAGCTGGTACTTTCAGGATTCTGAGCGGGATCCATCAACTCTTATTAGCACGTTTCTTTCGCGATCCGCCTTTGATTTCGTACCGTCCCAGCTTCAGATAGAGGCTCTGGCGGCTCAAACCCAGCAGTTCCGCCGCCGCCGTCCGGTTCTGTCCTGTGATCTCAAGCGCGGAAATGATGCAGTACCGCTCCACGGTGCCGACGATGTCGTCGACCAGGGCGGATAGGTTGCGTTTGCTGATTTGCCCCGCGGTTGGCAGGATGATCGTTCTGGCCTCCTGTTCGATCACCGAACGCCGAGAGTCCAAACCCACGTCGCGCAGGATGACGGTCGTCTGGCCGGGATATTCGGCCCCACCGTCCATGGCCGATATCTCCACGTCCGTCACGGTGCCCAATTCGCCCTCGATCGCCGTCGCAAACAGACGAATTTCTCCATGGCGTTTTGTTCCGGAAAGCAGAACCGCAACATCCGCTCCCGGACGGCTGAGCCATGTGCCGAGAGATTTGCCGATGGCTTGTTGCTCCGATCCCACTTGGATCAAATCAAGAAACGCGGGATTGGCCTGACTGACCATTCCATTGGCGTCAATCACGACAATACCGTCGGGCGATTGGTCGAACGCTATGGCGCGATCGGTCACCAGCGTGTCCGGGTCTTCGGCATCCATCGCGTCGGCCGGTGCGATCTGCAAAAGAAACACCTTGCCGGTCTCACGTGTCATCAGCGACGCCTTCATGAACCAGGTCTTGCCGTCCGGCCCGAGGCGGACGAGAGACCTGGACGATTTTCCGTCGGCCCTGGCGACGGACAGGACACGATTAAGAACGTCCATGGCATCCGGTTTAAGTTGGCTCGCAAGGTCCCGGCCCACGGGCGAGATGCCCAGCGCGCGTATGGCCGCAGGATTCGCCTCGACAACCGACAGGCTGTCCGCGTTTATCATGACGACGGCCTCGTTCGACGCGTCGAACAAAAGGCGGTAGCGCGTTTCAACGTCCCTGAGTTTCCAATAGTCCCTTTCCATGGCCTGTTGCGCGGCGACAAGGCGCGACTGCAACTCGGCGACGGCCTGCAGACTCTTGCCGACGGCAACCAGACCGGCGGCACCGCCCAGTCGAACGACGGTATACTCCATGGGCAGTTCAAGGCCGCTGGGGAAGCGCTGGGTCACATGGCGGAAGGCTGAAATGCCGCCGTCGCAGGCATCACGAACGATCCGTTCGACCTGGTTGACCCCCGTTCCGCCGACGGTTTCGGTCCATCGGTGGCCGACCCACGGCTGGGTGTCCTCGCCAGACAGGGAAGCTGCCAGGGTGACGTCCCGAACCACCCCGTCCAAATCAAGGTGCAGGGTGATATCGGGCTCGGCGAAGGCCAGATCGGCGTTCATGAGCAAAATTTCCAGTTGTCGGCGACCAGTCGTCGGCGAAATGCGGTCTTTCCATAATCACCACCACCGACAGGGGTGAGTTACATAATATCATCCATATATTGACATTGGCGTGGTTGTCACCTGTCAATTGAGATAAACGTCAAAGTCTCTGCGTTTCCCCGCACCACGCGGGGGCGGAGCCGTTTATGCGGCCAGCTTCAAACCGGCCTTGGACCAGATGGCCGACAGGGACCGGACCAGATGGTCGATGTCCCCATCCGAATGCAGTGGACCCGGCGTAATTCTGAGCCTTTCCGTTCCCTTGGGCACCGTCGGATAGTTGATGGGCTGGACGTAGATCCCGTAGACCGACATCAATTCATCGGTAATCTGCTTGCACAGCACCGGGTCTCCGACGATCACCGGCACGATATGCGATGGATTGTCGTAGTGCTGGATTCCGGCTTCGTCCAACCGGCGCCGCAACCGGGCCACCCGATCGCGCTGGCGCAGGCGTTCGGCGTCGCTGGTCTTGAGATGCCGGACGCTGGTCAACGCCCCCGCCGCCACGGCCGGCGGCAGCGCCGTGGTGAAGATGAAGGCGGACGAGAAGCTTCGCACGAAATCGCAAAGCGCGACCGACGCGGCGATGTAGCCCCCCAGCACGCCAAACGCCTTGGCCAGCGTGCCTTCGATCACCGTCACACGGTCGGCGACGCCGTCCCGTTCCGAAACGCCGCCGCCGTGGGGGCCGTACATGCCGACGGCATGCACTTCGTCCAGATAGGTCATGGCGCCGTACTTTTCCGCCACGTCGCAGATGTCACCGATGGGCGAGATATCGCCGTCCATGGAATAGACACTCTCGAAGGCGACGAGTTTAGGCCGGGCCGGATCGATCTCCCGCAGCCGCCGTTCCAGGTCCGCGACGTCGTTGTGCTTGAAGATTTGTTTTTCGGCCCGGGAATGGCGGATGCCCTCGATCATGGAGGCATGGTTCAGTTCGTCCGACAGAACCACGCAGCCGGGCAGCCGTGCCGCCAGGGTGGAAAGCGCCGCCAGGTTAGAGACGTAGCCCGAAGTGAACAGCAGTGCCGCTTCCTTGCCGTGGAGGTCCGCCAGCTCGTCCTCCAAGAGCACATGATTGTGATTGGTCCCGGAGATGTTCCGCGTCCCGCCGGCGCCGGCGCCGCATTTGTCCAGCGTCTCCTTCATGGCGGTCAGAACGTCCGCACTTTGCCCCATGCCGAGATAGTCGTTGGAACACCAGACCGTCACGTCCTGAAGGCCCTCGTCATCATGGTGTGATGCCCTGGGGAAACGCCCCGCTTTGCGTTCCAAGTCCGCGAAGATGCGATAGTTTCCCTCGTCCTTCAGGTCGCGGAGGCGGCCTTGGAAAAATTGTTCGTAGTTCATGACTTGCCTCCCATGGCTGGATGTCCGGCGGTGGGTACGCCGGGGGTTGAAACCTGGGCC
>JANQIT010000219.1 GCA_028282025.1 Hwanghaeella sp.
GGACAAGCGGCAGCCAGGCGTCCTTCTGATCCTCCGTTCCGCCCAGCATGATCGGCCCGCTTCCCAATCCCTGCATCACGAATGAAATGTCGGCCAGACCGCTGTGGCGCGCCAGTGTTTCCCGGATCAGGCATAGCGAGCGGACATCGAGTGTTTCGAACCTGCCGCCGTGACTGGCGGGGACCGCGTAGTCGAGCCAACCGCCTTCGGCGAGACCGGCGACAAGCCTGCGGCAGGTTCCGTCCAGATCCTCATACTCGTTCTTCAACAGCGCGGGAAGCGCCACCGCCGCCCAGGCGTCCAGATCCGCGGCGAGGGCACGGTGGCGATCTTCGAAAAACGGCCAGTCGAGGAAGCTCTTGTCCGGCATCCGTCAGTTTCCCTCGAAGACCGGCTTTTCTTTGTGCGCGAAGGCGTGGAAGGCGCGGTGGAAATCGTGCGTCTGCATGCAGATCGCCTGCGCCTGCGCCTCCGCCTCGATCGCCTGGGACAGTGTCATGTCCCATTCCTGATTCAGCATCGTCTTGGTCATCATATGGCCGAAGTTCGGACCGGCGGTCAGCTTGGCGGCATAGGCGACCGCCTCGTCCAGCAGGCTTTCCGCCTCGACCACGCGGTTGAAGAAACCCCAGGAAAGGCCTTCCTCGGGGCTCATGCTGCGGCCCGTGTAAAGCAGGTCGGCGGCGCGGCCCTGTCCGATGACGCGGGGCAGCATGGCGCAGGCGCCCATGTCGCATCCCGCCAATCCCACACGGGTGAAAAGGAAGGCCGTCTTTGCGTCCGGCGTGCCGAAGCGGATGTCGGAGAACAGCGCGATCATCGCCCCGGCGCCCGCACAGATTCCGTCGATGGCCGAGATCACGGGAACCGGGCAGGCATTGATGAACTTGGCCAGATCCCCGGTCATCCGGGTGAACTCCAACAGGCCCTTCATGTCGCGGTCCAACAGCGGTTGGATAATCTCGAACACATCGCCGCCGGAACAGAAGTTGCCGCCCGCCCCGGTCAGTACTACGGCCTTGATTTCCGTCTGTCGGTCCAGGTCGCGGAAGAAGTCGCGCAGTTCCGCATAGGACTCGAAGGTGAGGGGGTTTTTCTTCTCGGGCCGGTTCAGGGTGACGATGGCGACATCGCCCCGCATCTCCAACAGAAAATGCTCAGGCTGCGGAACGGGCATCAGCCGGCCTCCTTGATCGATTGCGCTTGATTGGCGGCGTCCGCCGCGGAATCCCGCACGGCGGTCAACAGGTCGTAGAGTTCCGCCATGTCCTTTTCCTCCAGCCAGGCAAAGATTTCGGCGACCCACCCCTTATGATGACGGGCCATATCCTCGAAAGTCGTGCGGCCGCGCTCGCTCAAGCCGACCATGATGGAACGCCGGTCGGTCGGATGCTGTTTCCGGGCGACCAGCCCCTCGCGCTCCAGCCGGTCGACCAGGCCGGTGACGTTGCCGCCGCTGACGCGCAGATAGCGTCCGACTTCACTCATGGTCAGGCCGTCCTGATGCCGGTGCAGCACCGCCATCAGATCGAAACGGGCGAGGGAGATGCCGTATTCCTCCCGCAGGCGGCGGCCGATTTCCTCTTCGATGGTGCGCGACGCGGTCAGCATCCGCAGCCACAGGCGCGTCGCCTTCTGACCGCGTGCTTTCGACGGCGCGCTGTCCAGGCCCAGGCGCAACTGGCCCGTTTTCTTTCTCATCCGACCATCACTTCCCCGCCGGCGACGGCGATTGCTTGTCCGTTGATCGAAGCGCTGCCCGGCTGCACCAGCCAAAGCACCGCATCGGCCACCTCTTCCGGCGTCACGAACCGGCCTTGCGGGTTGGTCCTGCTCAGGGCGAGCAACGCTTCCTCGCTCGTCATGCCGGTTTTGCCGGAGATATTCTCCAGCGACGCCTTCAGCATCGGCGTTTCCGTGAAGCCGGGGCATACCGCGTTGACGGTAATGCCATGCCGGGCCACTTCGCCCGCCAAGGCCCGCGTCATGCCGACCAGCCCGTGCTTGGCGGCGCAATAGGCCGCGACATAATCATAACCCTTCAGACCGGCGGTGGAGGCGATGTTGACGATGCGCCCGCTCCCCGCATTCTTCATCGGCGGCAGAACGGCGCGGGCGCACAGAAAGGCCCCGGTCAGATTGACCCCCAGCATGTCGTTCCACAGGGACAGGCTGGTGCGCTCGAACGGGGCGGACTGCGCCGCACCGGCATTGTTCACCAGGATCGTCGGCGCGCCGAGCGCGCTTGCGACCCGCGCCGTCATGCCCGTTACCTGCGACTCAGAGGTGACGTCGGCGGCGAAGACCTGGGCCCGGGACAGTCCCGCGGCAAC
>JANQIT010000278.1 GCA_028282025.1 Hwanghaeella sp.
GGCCCAGCAGGCGGAGATCCGGCGCATGCGGCAGCCGATCCGTCATATCCGCGGCGAGCCGCGCCCGCCGGGCGCGCAGCCTGCGGTGCGCCGGTCCCAGACGGGGCCCCGCCAACGCCATCGCCGCCAACCCCACCCCGATGGGCAGAACCGCCGCCAAGCCGAGTGACGAATCGATAAGGAACAGGACGGCCGCCGCAGCCGGCAGGACGATACTGGCCGACACAAGACGGGCGATCCCGGTGCTGACCCAACCGCGCACCGCCGACAGGTCGCCCACGAACCGCATGGCCAATCCACCGGTCCGCCGTTTGGCCAGGGTGCGCGCCGGAATCAGCGTCAGATGCGTGAACAAGGCGATCCGCAGTTCGGCGGCGTAATCCTGACCGACCCGCTCGGCGGTCACACGCTCGGCGAAACGCAGAGCGGCTATCGCTCCCCCCGCACCGGCAATCAACAGCAATGAGAGAATAGGAGTCGGCGCGGCGGCGTCGCCAAGTATCAGAAAAACATCCCGGGTCGCGAAAGCCGCGATGCCCGCGGCGCCCGCCTGCCCCAAGGCAAGCACCGCGAGCAAGGCGATCCGTGGACCGCGGTTACGGTCCAGGAACCTCGGCATCCCCGTCATGCCGCGCCCGATCCAGCCGCCCCGGGCGGCCGCGAACCCGAAACTTTCGGTCCAACGGCCTGCGCTGTATCCGGCAACAGCACTTCATCCAGCCCTCCCCGCTCCACACAGCGGGTGAAGGAATGTCCGCTGCGCGGCAGAATTTTCAGATCGATCCGCGCCGGAACCCTGCGCCGGTGCGCTTCTTCGCGCATGACCTCGACCCAGCGCGTGGCGCGATCCAACCGGTTCGTGCCTTGCTGACGGTCTATCTCCGGCCCGCGCCGCGTACTGGAATCGGATTTACAATCCCTGGCGCCCACGGCGACGGTGATCGGTATCCGCAGGAAGGCGTCCAGATTACGCCGCATCCGGCCGCCCCAATCCGTCCCGCGGCCCGGCTTCGGCCCCAGACCGTAGGGAAACGGCGCATCGTCCGGGAACGTCAGCCAGCCTGCGGCGCAGATTGTCAGACGCCGCACCGCATGGGGATGCAACATGGCGAAGCGATGGGCGAATTGCGCCCCGCCGGAAAAACCGGCCAGGTCGAATCGCCGTCCCCGCCAGAAACCTTCCGCCGCCAGATCCGACATCAGCGACAACAAGGCCCGGTCGGCCCGGCCTTTGCGCACCGCCTGTTGATAGCGCGGCCAATTGCCTGGATCGAACAGGGGTGCAACGACGGGCCGGCCCAGCATTTCCGCCCGGTCGGCCAGCAGGCCCGCCTGGGCGCGCGCCCGCCGCCGGATGCCGTGAACATTCACCAGCGGCGTCGGCGCATCCGCAAAAGCCGAGGGCCGGTACAGCCAGCAGAACAGCCCGCCCGGGCGCGTCGCATGTCTGGCCAGAATCCCGGAAGAGGGTCCGGATAAGGACGATGCGGCGGCGACCCGCGCATCGACCGCCGGAACGGCCAGGGCCGTCATGATGCGGTTTTCCAGACCAGACCGATAAGTTCGTCCATGAAACCCGCCCGATGAGAGATTGAGACATCCATGCGCCGTTCCCCGCATTGCCGTCGCCCCGGTGGCGACCCTATGCATGAAGAACGACGCTGCTCCCGGATTATTCCCGCCGCCCCGGCAAACAGGGTAAACTGGAGCTTCCAGAACAGATGCACGTCATGAACGCGCCGGCCGGAGATATCGAATACCATGGCGGAACTGGAAGACGATCTAATGGAGGCCCTGGCCAACTGGGACGGCCGGCATACCGCGCCCCTGAAAGAGTGTTTTCGGCGCAACAGGGAAGAACCGGGTCTTGCGGACGCTCTGCTGCATCGGATCGGATCCACCGACATCCGCGTCGCGGAGGGGTCGAGTTGGCTGCTGAAAGCGGCGCTGGAGACTGGCACATCCCTATCCCCCGCTCAAGTCAGCGCACTGATCGGGATACTGCCGGCGCTGCGCGGCAAGAACACGATCCTGCATGTCTGTCAGAGCGTCCGGCATCTGACGGTCGACCGCACTCAAGCCGACGCCTTGGTCCACCATCTGGAAAGGTTCTTGATCGATGAACGGCCGTTCCTACGCGCCTGGTCGCTGGATGCGCTGGCCGCCGTCGCCGCCCGGCATCCGGTCTTCCGCGAACGGGCGGCGGCGGCGCTGCTTCAGGCCAGGGAAGATCCGGCTGCCTCGGTCCGGGCGCGCGCCAGAAACCTACCCGGCATATAACGACCCCGTCGCCGTCTTCAGGAAATCCGCCAGCGGGATCTCCTCCTGCTTCAGGAACCCGGTGGCCGGCAGGACGCCCGCGCGGACCATTTCGATCACCGCCACCACGCTCGCCGAGGTGGTCCAGGAAATCGCCGTGCGCCGGACGCCCGCCAAGTCTCGGGGGCGGTAGGCGCGGACGAATTCCTTGCGGTTCAACCGTCCGTCGATTTCCCCTTCCGCGGCGACATGCACATAGACCACGTCCTCATCCACCGGCGGGTTCGCATGCACCAGGATTTCTCCCGCCTCCTCCCGCCGCTCCCGCATCAGAAGCTCGTGGAAGAAGAAATTCATCATCTTCATATGGCCCGGATAGCGCATCGTCTTGTAGTCGATATTGGCGACCGTCCCCAGATACGTGTCGCACATGGTGCCGAGCCCGCCGGACGTCGTAAACGCCTCCAGCGCGACCCCGTCGATATAGATCGTCTCGTGCCATTCCATTGGGGAAACCCACTTGCGGACGCCTTCCTCGATCACCTCGCAGTCGTTCAGATATTCGTTCACCACCCCTTCGGGGGACCAATTGAAGGCATAGCCCATCAGGCCCGTCGGATGCTGCGGCAAGGCGCCGACCCGCATCTTGCACGAACGGCAACTGTCGAAGCCCGCGACCAGGTCCGCGCCCACGATCCCCACGAACCCGGGGGCCAGACCGCATTGCGGCGCCATCACCGCCTTCGCCGTCCGGCTGAGTTCCAGAATATGCTGTGTGGTCGGCACATCCTCGGTCAGATCGAAATAATGGATGCCCAGATCGTGCGCGGCCGTCGCGACGGCGTTGTTCAGGTGATACGGCAGGCAGGACAGAACGGCGTCCGCTTCCGCCAGAATAGTTTTCAGCGTCTCCTCGGACCCCAGGTCCGCCGCCTCTGCGGGGAATGGAAATTCCTGACGTGTCCTGCGCACGTCATACCCGGTCACGGTGAAATCCGCCGCATGCAGCAGCCGCGCCGCCAAGGCGCCGACCTTGCCCAGGCCCAGGACGGCAATCGACCGCATGGCCTTATCCTCTCCAAAAAGTTCATCCCGGGAAGGGCCTGACACGCCGCTCGTCGACGGCTGGCGCTACGCCCTTTCTCCCGCCAAACCGTAAGCTTTTCCGACCGCGTCCCGCAATTTTTTTGGGTCGCCGTTTTGGCTGCGGCTCCGTAGTCTGATATCCGATCGTTTTTCTGAGGGAACCCACACCATGTCCGCATCCTTACCCAGCCAAACCGATGTCGTGATCATCGGCGGCGGCGTCGTCGGCTGCTCAATCGCCTATCACCTGACCAAAGTCGGCATCACGGATGTGGTCCTGTGCGAAAGGAAGCAACTGACCAGCGGCACCACCTGGCATGCGGCGGGTCTGGTCGGGCAATTGCGGCCGAACCGCAACATGACGGAACTGGCGCGCTATACGGCGAACCTGCTGTTCGATCTGGAGGAGGAAACCGGGCAGTCGACGGGCTACAAGCAGAACGGGTCGCTTCATACGGCGCTGAACGAGAGCCGGCTGGAGGAAATCAAGCGGTCCGCCTCAATGGCGATGAGCTTCGGCCTGGAATGCGAGATCCTGACGCCGGGAGACCTTAAGGAGCGCTATCCGCTCCTGAACACAGACGGCGTGGTCGGCGGCGCCTATCTGCCCGGCGATGGCCAGACCAATCCCATCGACACCACCCAGGCCTTCGCCAAGGGCGCGCGGATGGGCGGCGCCAAGATTTTCGAAAACACCAAGGTCACCCGCATCCTGACCGAGAACGGCCGCGCGGTCGGCGTCGAGACGGACAAGGGCGACATCCGCGCCGGCACCGTTGTGATCGCGGGCGGCATGTGGTCGCGCGAATTGGGCGGCGACATCGGCGTCAGTCTACCCCTGCACGCCGCCGAGCATTTCTACATCGTGACCGAACCGCTTAACGACCTTCCGAAGGATCTGCCCGTGCTGCGGGTCATGGACGAGCATGCCTATTACAAGGAAGACGCGGGGAAGATCCTGCTCGGCTGCTTCGAACCTAATTCCAAACCATGGGGCATGGATGGCATTCCCGAGGATTTCGAGTTCACGACCCTGCAGGAGGATTTCGACCATTTCGAGCCGATCCTGGAAATGGCGATGAACCGGCTGCCGATCCTTCAGGAAGCGGGCATCGCCCTGTTCTTCAACGGACCCGAGAGTTTCACGCCGGATGATCGCTATCTTCTGGGGGAAGCGCCCGAAGTCGCCGACCTTTTCGTCGCCTGCGGTTTCAATTCAATCGGTATTCAATCCTCCGGCGGCGCCGGCAAGGTTCTGGCGGAGTGGATTCGCGACCGGCATCCGCCCATGGATCTCGCCGATGTCGACTGCCGGCGCATGATGACCTTCCAATCGAACAAGTCCTATTTGCACGACCGGACGACCGAAACGCTGGGTCTGCTTTACGCCATGCATTGGCCCGCCTATCAGTTCGAAACGGCGCGCGGCGCGCGGCGCACGCCGTTGCACGACAAGATGCTGACGGCCGGTGCGGCGATGGGCGAGACGGTCGGTTGGGAACGGCCGATGTTCTTCGCCAAGGATGGCGAAAGCAAGGAATTCGGCTATAGTTTCGGCCGGCCGTCCTGGTTCGATCAGGTCGGCCGGGAATGCCGCGGCATGGCCGACGGCGTGGGCCTCTACGACCAATCCTCTTTCCCGAAATACCTGGTTGAAGGGGCGGATGCCTGCGCGGTGCTCAACCGGATCTGCTGCAGCAATGTCGATGTGCCCATCGGCAAGACCGTTTACACCCAATGGCTGAACGACCGCGGCGGCATCGAGGCGGACCTGACCGTCACCCGCCTGACCGAGACGCGCTTTTGGGTGGTGACCGCGGGCGGGGCGCAGGTCCGCGATTTCGCCTGGCTGCAACGGCGCATCCCCGAAGAAGCGCGCTGCGTCGCGGTCGACATCACCAGCGGCCTGCCGATGATCGGCCTGATGGGACCCAACAGCCGCGCCCTGCTGGAGTCGCTGAGCGGCGCGGACCTAAGCAACGAGGCGTTTCCCTTCGGCACGTCGCAGGAATTGGAATTGGGCTATGCGAAGGTCCGCGCCAATCGCCTGACCTATGTGGGCGAGCTTGGCTGGGAAATCTACGTACAGGCCGAATTCGCCCAGAATGTCTACGAAGCCATCGCCGCGGCGGGGCCGGAATTCGGTCTTGTCCATTGCGGTTACTTCGCCATGGGCAGTTGCCGGAGCGAGAAAGGCTATCGCCATTGGGGCCATGACATCGCCGACGAGGATACGCCGTTGGAAGCCGGTCTGGGTTTCGCCGTCAATTGGGAGAAGGATGGCGGGTTCATCGGACGTGACGCCCTGCTGCGCCAGAAGGAGGAACGCGCGCGCGCCGGGGCGCTGCCCAAGCGCCTGGTGCAGATGAAGATAGACACGGAAGCCGCCGACGCCCCGATGCTGTTTCACGAGGAACCGGTCTATCGGGACGGCGTCCATGTGGGCGCAACCACCTCCGGCGCTTGGGGACACCGGATCAATGCCTCTATCGGCATGGGCTACGTCCATAACGAAGACGGTGTGACGAAGGACTGGCTGGAATCCGGGACGTGGGAGATCGAAGTCGCCTGGGAGAGGTACCCGCTCTCCGTCCAATTCGGGTCCTGGTACGATCCGAAATCCGAGCGGGTCAAGGTTTGACGCCGACCTGGAAACCAGGCGGAATAAGGGTTACCGACCCATACCGGCAGGCGGGCGGCATCAAAGGATGTCGCCCGTTTTCTTTGCCCCCGCCTTGCTCTATCCTCCCCGCCGTAACGATAAATTTACCGCGCTGATGCGCCCCGTTTTTGGAGGAATGGCATGAGAGTCCTGTTTTCGTCTTTGGCCCTGGCAGCCGGTCTGGCGGTCGCCGCGGCGGTTCCCGCGCAAGCGCAAACCCGCGTCACCTACAAATCGGCCAAATCGACATCGTCCTACTATCAGATGGCGGTGCAGATCGCCGAAGCCATGAAGGAAGGGTCGAACGGCGGGATCGTCGTGACGGTGGAGGAAAGCCAGGGCTCCGTCCAAAACGTCATGGAGACGAAGGCGCGCGGCGGGGACTATGTGTTCACGACGCCGCCCGTCCTCGTTCGCCTCGCCCAGGGCGGCAAGGCGATGTTCGAAGGTAAGAGCGATCCGAAGTTCAACGAAATCCGCGCTCTCTTCCCGATCCCGTCGCTGACCATGCATTTCGTCATGTCCGCGAACAGCGGCGCGACGACCTTCAGCGATCTGGAAGGCAAGACGATCCTGCTGGGCAAGGGGTCGTTCGGCGCGCGGGAAGGCGAGAAATATCTCAAGCTTTTCGGTCTCGAAGGGAAAGTCGATCTGGCCGAGATCGAACTCTCCAACGCCGTGCCCGCCTTGAAAAACGGACAGATCGACGGCTTCGTCACGGCCGGTTCCTGGCCCGCGCCGAACGTGATCGAGGCCGCCGCCAGCACCGGCGTCGCCGTGCTGTCCCTGTCGGACGATCAGATCAAACAGACCAAGCGCACGAAGCTGGTGATCCCCGCCGGCACCTACACGGGTCAGAGCAGCGATATCAACACCACCTCGCTGCCGGTCGTCGCCTACACGACAACGGCGATGAGCGACGACACCGCCTATCAGCTCACCAAAACCTATTGGGAGCAAAAGGCGAAAATGGGCGCAGGCGCCGCCTGGTGGAACGGTGTCGATGAAGGGCTGATGTCCAACATCACCGGCAAGATCCATCCCGGCGCGGCGAAATATTACAAAGAAGCCGGTATCGCCCTGACGGACGCCCAGCAATAGAAACCCTTACGCCAGGAACCGGGTCCCGGGCGCTTCCCGCGCCCGGGCCTTTTTCATGCATCCATGCACGCTGATCTTTTAGACAGGCCCCTGGGGCTGCGGCTCCTCTGGGCCGGGCTCGGCGCTCTGACGGTCGCCTTCCATCTGGGGCTTATATTCTACGGGCTGGTCCCCAATCTGATCAGCCGGCCCCTGCATATGGCCCTCGCCCTGCCCTGGATTCTCATCTTCGCATCGGCCGCCGGGGCGAAACGGATCAGCGGCATGGCCCTGACTTTCATCGGCGTCGCCGCGTGCCTGTGGATCGCCTTCAATCAATCCGCGCTGTCCGATCAATACGGGTTTCTGGAGAACGACTTTCAAATCGGCCTCGCCGCCGTGCTGATCCTGATCGTTCTGGAAGCGGCCCGGCGGGCCATCGGCTGGCCTTTGCCGACGGTTGCGGCGATTGCGCTTCTCTACGCACTCTTCGGACAGTACATCCCCGGCGAATTCGGCCATTCGGGAACGCCGTTGAAAAGCTTCCTGGGAACGCTGACCATTGCGGAAGGCGGTCTTTGGGGCAGCCTGACGGGCGTTTCCGTCAGCGTGGTGGCGATCTTCGTCATCTTCGGCGCCTTCCTGAACGCGGGAGAAGCCGGACAGGGCTTTATGAATGTCGCAACCGCCGCAGCCGGGCGGTTAAAGGGCGGCGCGGCGAAAGTATCCGTCCTGTCCTCCGCCCTGTTCGGGTCGATTTCGGGTTCGGCCTCAGCCAATGTCGCCTCCACCGGCGCCATCACCCTGCCCGCCATGACCAAACTGGGATATCCGAAGCGGCTAGCCGCCGCGACGGAGGCGGTCGCTTCCTCCGGCGGGCAGATCATGCCGCCCCTGATGGGGGCCGGGGCCTTCGTCATGGTGGAACTGACCGGGGTTCCCTATACCGGCGTCATGGCCGCCGCCTTCCTCCCCGCGCTTCTGTATTTCGTGGCGGTCTGGGTCGGCATCAACGTCTATGCGACCAAGTTCGATTTACGCCCCGTCGCGGCGGAAGACCGCCCGCCGGCGCGTGACGTCGCGATTACAGCGCTGTTCTTTCTGGTTCCCTTCAGCGTTCTGATGTGGGGCATGTTCGTCAGCAAGGTCACACCGCAATACGCCGCCTGTATCGCAACCCTTGTCGGCGCGGCGATGCTGGCCCTGGACAGCCGGTTGCAGCCCGATTGGCGGCGCACCGTCCTGCGGGTCGAACACGCGCTGGTGACCGCGGGCCGTCAGGTGGCGATGATCGCCTCCATCATTCTTTGCGCATCGCTGATCATCGGGGTTCTGTCGATCACCGGGCTGGGTGTGAAGATCACTTCGCTCATCCTCTCCGGATCGGGCGGCCTGCTGTGGCCTTCCCTGCTGCTGACCGCCGTGGCCTGCCTTGTACTGGGCATGGAAGTGCCGACGACCGCCGCCTATGTGATCTGCGTGTCGGTCGCGGGGCCGGCACTGATCGAACTGGGGCTGGCGCCCTTGCAGGCGCATCTGTTCGTCTTCTGGTACGCACTGTTATCGACCATCACGCCGCCGGTCTGCGGCGCGGTTTTCATCGCCGCGGGCATGATCGCAGAGAATTGGTTGAAGGTCGCCCTGACCGCGATGGCCCTTGGAGTCGGCCTCTACGTTGTCCCAATGGGCATGATCGCCAATCCCGGCCTGATCGGTTTCGCGGACGATCCGCTGACGGCGCTTCTAAGCTTCCTGAAGATCGCAGTCGGCCTCACCGCCCTCTCCTACGGCATTATCGGCGACCGGCCCGTCTGGCAAAAGGCGGCCCTGATCGCTACCGGCGGCGTGATCGTGTTCCTGGCGCTTCCGGTCTAGAGAGCCTGTCACCTTTACTTGGAATCAACTGAGATCGCTTTGCCGTTCAGCCGGGTAGGAGCCGGTCTGCAGGCGATGCGGCGCATCGGCAAGGGCCGGCGACGCCCTCCGGCTGACCGGAAAAGCGACCGAAGGCGGTCTTTGCAGCCTTTCGGACCGTGTCAGCCGTCGCTTGCGATGCATCCAGCATCGCCGCGCAACGCCTTCCTAACCGAAAGGCTGCAAAGACCGTCTAAGTGGTTCCAAGTAAAGGTGACAGGCTCTAGACGTCCAGGGCCGCAATCACCTTGTCGAACGCCTTGGCGAAGATGGCGCGGTCGTCCGGCGCGCCGACCGTCACACGGATGCAGCGGTCCAGAACTGGAACACCGGGCATGCGGATGAACACCCCTTCCGCATCCAGTCCCTTCAGGATGGCGCGCGCCTTGTCGCCATGGCCGACATCGATGGCGACGAAGTTGGTCGCCGACGGCAAGGCGATGAAGCCGTGCTTTTCGGCCAGCGCCCGGTAGTCCTCCTTGCCCTTTTCCACTTCGGCGATGACATGCGCCACATGGTTCGGATCGGACAGCGACGCCAGCGCCGCCACCTGCGACAGGCGCGTCACCTCGAACTGATTGCGGATCTTGTTCATGCCGGTGATCAGGTCCCTGTGCCCGATCGCATAGCCGATCCGCATGCCCGCCATCCCGTGGGCCTTGGAGAAGGTGCGCGTCCGGATGACCCTGGGGTTGGAGGTGTCTATCGGCGGTTCGGTCCCCTCCGGCGCGAATTCGATATAGGCTTCGTCCAGGACCAGCAATCTGCCGGGCGGCACCGCGTCGATCATCCGCTGGATGGTACCGGCATCGTGCCAGGTGCCCATGGGGTTGTCCGGATTGGCGATGAACAACAGGGGCGCGCCTTCGCTGCGCGCCGCATCCAGCAATGCCTCCGGGTCTTCCTTGTCCCGGTGATAGGGAACCGTCTTTACAACGCCCCCGTTTCCATTGACCTGGTAATTGAACGTCGGATAGGCCCCTAAGGAAGTCACCACGGGCACGCCGGGCGAGACGATCATCCGCACGATCACCCCGAACAGATTGTCGATCCCCGCGCTCATGCAGATTTCGTCCATGGCGACGCCGTGCTTGGCGGCCAGTTCCTCGCGCAGGTCGTAGCTTTCCGGGTCGCCGTACCAGGAGGCGCGGGAAATCTCACGCTCAATCGCCGCCACGGCCTTGGGCGAGATCCCGAACGCGCTTTCGTTCGCGCCGATCCGGGCGGCGAACGGGCCGCCGCGGGTGCGCTCAAGCGCTTCCGGGCCGACAAAGGGTGTAGAGGCGGGCAGTGCACGGACCACGCCGGTGAAAGGAATATGGGCGTCGCTCATCCTGTGACCCTCCCTGTTTTCGTTCTTACAATCCTTATGAAATCATGTCGCCGCCCTGTCCAGGCCTTAGGCTTTTTGTCTTGTTCCGCTTCCGATAGGCTGTCGGGATGAAGACGTTTCCACCATTGACCGCGTTCCTCATTCTGGGATTGGGCTGTCTGATGCTGGGGGGGTGCAGCCTGTTCAGCGACGCCGAAACGGAAGCGCCGGCCGATCCGCCGCCCCCGCCGCGGGCCGCTGCACCCGTTCCGCCGGCAGCGCCGCCAGCGCCGTCAGCGCCCACACCGTCCATCGTGCAGCGCCCATTGGCGCCGGCCAGGATCGAGCCGCCCGACTTCGCGCCGTCGACGCCAGTGCGCATGGCGTTCATCTGGTACGATCATCCGATGCTGCAAACCCGCGACTTCATGGAGACCCGCGTCCAACTAACCCCGGACCAGGGCTTCACCCGAATGCGTTTTCCTCTTCCCGTTTTGGGGATCGATTGTTCCGGCCTGATGCGGTTCGCAGAGCCGGATGACCAGGGTCTGGTCGGCGGAGAGTTTCAGATCTCCTGCTCCGACAATGCCCTGGTTTCAGGCCTGATCGTGCCGGTCGCAGGACAGGCCGCGATCAACGGACAAGGGGCGGACCGGTTCGGGCGCAGCGTGATTTTCGCAATTCAGATGGGCGGTTGATCGCTCGCCCCGTCAGACCGGTTGGGGCGCTTTCAATCCGAAACGGTCCGCCCAGCTTTCAAGCTGCGGCAGGATACCCGGATAAAGCGGAACGCCGTTCGCCAGTGCATCCCGCCGACGGGCCATGGCCCCGTCGCCCGGCAGGCGGACATCGGGCCGGCCTTCCGCTACGCGCGCATTCCGGCTGGCGGCCGCGGTGTGCGAAAACTCCCGCAGGAAGGCCGCGCGCCCACCGAAAAAGTCCGGATCGACAACCTGCACGAAGACAGACGCGCCGTGCTGATCGACCCCATCGGCGCGGCCGTGCCCGGCCAGGCCGGACGTCATGCCCTCCACCATCAGGGCCAGACCGAAACCTTTATGCCCCGCATCCATCCCGCCCAGCGGCAGCAGCGCGCCCGGCGGATCGTCGTTGAGGACGGCCGGGTCGTCGGTGGGATTGCCCCGGTTGTCGATCAGCCACTCACCCTTCAAACGCGCTTCCTGCCCGATCATCCGGTTGGACATGCCCAGCGTCGTGATCGAGGCGCTGATATCGACAAGGACAGGATCGCCACCCGCCTCCTCCCCGGTCGGCAGCCCATAGGCCATCGGATTAGGGGTGAAGCACTGCTCCACCGCGCCATAGGGCGCGACGCCTTTGGCCGACGGATCGGAACTGAGCAGACTCACCACCAACCCCTTCTCCGTGGCAATCGGCAGGAAGGCGGCAAGACAGGCGATGTGATGCGACCGCCGGACGGAAACCGCGCCGATCCCGTAATCGAGCGCGCGGCGCGACGCCTCGTGCACCGCCTGATGCGTCAGCCATACGCCGGACAGATAGCCCCCGTCCCAGGTCAGGCAGGGACCGCTGTCCTTGATCACTTGCGGATCGCCGGCGGCGGGCATTTTCCCGCTGTCCAACTGCCCAAGATAGTTCGCGGCGAGATTGAGCCCGTGCGTGTCATGGCCCATCAGATCCGCTTCCAACAGATAGGTCGCAACGATTTCGGCGCGGTCCCGCGCCATGCCCGCCTGCGTAAACAGGTCCACCGCAAAGGCTTTCAGGGTAGACGCCTCGTACCGGGAACGGTCCGGCTGTTCCGCCATCGTCTCAACTCCGCCAGTTATGGAATGGCGGCCAAGCCTATAGAATTATCCCGTCACGAAAAGCGGTAAGCGTCCATCGCAAGCACCGCATGGGTAACGCTCTGGTGCAGCACCGTTCCCCGTGGATCGTCCGCGGCGCCCATGGCGGCGAACAGCGGCATGATGTGATCCTCGGTCGGGTGGTTCCACGCGGCGGCCGGATGCGCCTCCCGATACCCCAACAGATCCTCGGTACGCCCCCCTGCGACCGCATCAGCCAACCAGGCCTGAAATCCCGCCGCCTGCGGTTCCGGGTCGGCGTCCAGCGGCTGTCCCCTGAACGCCCGCAGATTATGGGTCGCAGACCCGGATCCGACGATCAGAACGCCCTCGCCGCGCAAGGTCCGCAGGGCCGCGCCCAGATCCCGGTGATACGCCGTGTCGCGCCCGGCCCCGATGGATAGTTGAAGAACCGGAATGTCCGCTGCCGGATACATCAGCATCAGTGGAACCCAGGCCCCGTGATCGATACCGCGCACCGAGTCGATTTCCGCATCGATCCCGGCGGAGATCAGGACCTCGGCCAGCCGCGCCGCCAGCCCCGGATCGCCCGGTGCGTCGTAACGCTTTTCATACAGCGGCGCCGGGAAGCCGTAGAAATCGTGGATCGTGTTGAGCCGCACCGCCCCATTGATCTGCGCCACCGGGGCCTCCCAATGGGCCGAGACGCAGACGATGGCGGAAGGACGCCCCGTCGCCTCTCCCAAGCCGGAGAGAAACCGGGTCGCCGGACAGTCCTGCATGATCAGCGTCGGCGCGCCGTGCGATAGAAACAGGGACGGAAAAGGTCTCATGAACGGGCCGCTCCGGGGCGTCGGGAATCCTAAACGATGGGTCAACAATGTCTTGGCGCGAAACCCGCCGCAATGGAATTTCCTGTGCGGAATCGCATGCTATAGTGTGCGGAAAGTCACGGGAGGAAGATCATGCCGGACACCGCCAGCCGAAAGGACGCCAAGACCGTCCTGAGCCGGGAACAGATAGAGCGCTACCACCGCGAGGGCTACATCATCCCCGATTTCCGGCTGCCCGACGCCGTTCTGGAGCGGATGCAGGAGGCGCTGAATGCCCTGATGACGGCGAACCCGCATCTCGCGACCGACAACATGTTTTGCCCGCATCTGACGGAAGCCGGCGTCCAGGGCCTGAAGGGCGATCCCGTCTGGCTGGAATTCGCGGCCTACCCGGACATTTTGGATTTCGTCGAACAGCTGATCGGTCCGGACTTCCTGCTCTGGGGCAGCACCGTTTTCGGAAAGCCCGCCTTTTCCGGTAAAGAAGTACCGATGCATCAGGATGGCGAATACTGGCCGATCCGCCCGTTGGCCACCTGTTCCGCCTGGATCGCGTTGGACGACACGACGCTGGAGAATGGGTGCCTGCACGTCATTCCCGGATCGCACCGGGAACAGCGCCTGCTGAGCCATCACCAGGACGATGGGGATCATCTGGCCTTGAACCAGGCCTTGGATCGTAGCGAATACCGGGAAGAGGACGCGGTCCCGATCCTGCTGAAAGCGGGGCAGGTTTCCTTTCACGACGTCTATCTGGCGCACGGGTCGCAACCAAACCGCTCGCCCAACCGGCGCGCGGGGTTTGTCTGCCGCTACATGCCGACCAGTTCGCATTTCGATCACGCCTACGGGGCGGAGCTGCAGAAGAAATCGGGAACCGTCGATTTCTCGGGCCGCCGGGTCATCCAGATGCGCGGCGGCGATCTCTGCGGCAGGAACAATTTCTCGATAGGGACGTAACGGACCCTTCGTTTCTATCCCGCACCCTCCCGCTCCAGCGTCCCGGATCATCGCTATCTTCGATCCGGGATGCCGGTCTCCTTAAATTATCAGTTTAGTTTCAGAGGCAATCCATGAGTGAACTTCTCTACGAGGTCAGGGGGGCGGTCGGGCATGTCACCCTGAACCGGCCGCAAGCCCGCAATGCGTTAACCTTCGCCATGTATGAAAGGCTTGCCGAGATCTGCCGAGGCATCGATCCCGACGGCCCCGTGCGGGTTCTGGTCATCGCCGGGGCGGGAGACGCCGCCTTCGCCGCCGGAACCGATATCGGCCAGTTCCGGGAATTCTCCGAGCCGCAGCACGCGCTGGATTACGAGCGGCGGATCGACACCGTTTTAACCGACATTGAGAAATGCTGCATACCGACGATCGCCGCGATCACGGGCGCCTGCACCGGGGGCGGCGCCGGGATCGCCGGCTGTTGCGATATCCGCATCGCGGACAAGCGCCTGCGCTATGGCTTTCCAATCGCGCGCACTCTGGGCAACTGCCTTTCCACAGCCAGCCTGAAGCGGATTTCCGATCTGATCGGCCCGGCGCGGCTGCGGGAAATCCTGCTGACCGCCCGGCTGATAGAGGCGGACGAGGCGCTAGCCATCGGCCTGGTCAGCGAATTGTTGGAGGATGCGGATGCGGTGCGCAGCCGCGCCGGGGAACTGGCGGAAAAACTGTCCGCCCACGCCCCGCTGTCGATGCGGGCGACCAAGGAGGGCCTGCGCCGCCTGCGGGAGGCCGCGTCGGAGGCCGAGGATTCGGACCTGATCCTGAACTGCTACATGAGCAGCGACTTCAAGGAAGGGATCGAGGCATTCCTTGCAAAACGGAAACCAGCTTGGACGGGGAAGTAGAAATGGAAGGACCATTAACCGGCTGCCGGGTAGTCGAATTGGCGCACATTATGGCGGGCCCCGTCTGCGGGCTGATGCTGGCCGATATGGGGGCGGATGTGATCAAGGTCGAAAAACCAACCGGCGACGATACGCGCCGCTCCCTGCCCCCGGATATAGAGGGCGAAAGCGCCGCCTTCATGATGATGAACCGCAACAAGCGCGGCGTGGTGCTGGATTTGAAGACCGAGGACGGTAAGGACGCCCTGCGCCGCCTGCTGATGAAGGCCGATATCGTGATCGAAAATTATCGGCGCGGCACGATGGAAAAACTGGGCCTTGGCTATGAAACACTGCGCAAGGACAATCCCGGCCTGATCCTGGTGGAGATATCCGGCTTCGGGCGCACCGGCCCTTATGCGGACCGCGCCGGCTTCGACCTGATCGCGCAAGGCATGTCGGGCCTGATGTCGATTACCGGGGAAGGCCCGGGCCGCCCGCCGACGAAGGTCGGCGCGCCTCTGTCCGACATCACCGCCGGGATTCTGGGCGCGCTGGGCGCCGTCTCCGCCTATGTGAACCGGCTGAAGACGGGCGTCGGCCAGCGAGTCGACACCTCCCTCTTCGAAGCCGGAATCACCCACACCTATTGGCAGTCGGCGATTGCTTTCGCGACCGGCGTGTCCCCGACATCCATGGGATCGGCCCATCCGCTGAACGCCCCCTATCAGGCATTCGAAACCGCGGAAGGCTGGATTAATATCGGCGCGGCCAATCAGAAAAACTGGGAAAAACTGACGGACCTGATCGGCGCGCCGGAACTCGCCGAAGATCCGCGTTTCGTCACCAATGCCGGGCGAATGGACAACCGCCCCGATCTGGTCGCGGCGCTGACGCCCGTTTTCAAGCAGCGCACCGCCGCCGAATGGCTGGCCATCTTCGAGGAAGGCGGACTGCCGGCGGGGCCGGTCCTCAGCATCACGGACATGCACAAGGACCCGCAGACCCAGGCCCGGGATATGGTGGTGGAGGTAGACCATCCGGTCGCGGGCGCGGTCAAGTCGCTCGGCCTGCCGATCAAGTTCTCCGAAACGCCGGGCAAGGTTACGAAAGCGGCCCCGCTGCTGGGGCAGCATACCGAAGAAGTGCTTCGGGAACTCGGTCTTTCCGACGACGCCATCCGGACCATGGCGGAAAACGGCAGCGCCATCTTTACCGGAACCGGATAGGAACAGACGGGTAGGGACGTAAGACTTCGATGCGCCGCGCTGCGGGGGGCGGGTTCAGCCCGCTTCGCGCAGCAGGTTGCCCTTGCGGCGTTGCCAGTCGCGTTCCTTGATTGTTTCGCGCTTGTCGACCGCCTTCTTGCCCTTGGCCAGTCCCAGGGACAGCTTACAGATGCCGCGATGGTTAAAGAACATGCTGAGCGGCACCAGCGTCATGCCGTCCCGCTTGATCGCGCCGATCAGCTTGTCGCGTTCGCGCCTGTGCACCAGCAGTTTGCGCAGCCGTTTAGGGTCGTGCTGAAACGCTTTCGGCGCATTCGGATATTCGGAGATGTGGACGTTGAACAAATACAGTTCGCCGTCCTTTAGCCCGGCATAGGCTTCGTTCAGGCTGGCCCCGCTGATGCGCAGCGACTTGACCTCGGTTCCGGTCAGAACGATGCCGGCTTCGATGGTTTCCTCGATGGCGTAGTCGAACCGCGCCCGGCGGTTCATCGCCACGGTGCCGCCTGTCAGATCCTTTTTCTTTTTTTTGTTCTTACCGGCCATGACCCGTCTTTAGGCCCGGTCTTCTTACAGAAGACCGGCGCCCTCCATCGCGGTCTTCACCGCGTCCTTGCTGCTTTGCGCAATCTCGGTCAGCGGCAGGCGCGCGAACGGCGTCGCCTTGTCCAGCAGGCTGGCGCCGTATTTCACCGGCCCGGGCGAGCTTTCGCAGAACATCGCCTCATGCACCGGCATCAGTGTGTCGCGCGCCTTCTCGAAAGCCGGGAAATCCTTGGCCCGCCAGGCCCGGTGCAGATCGGCGCAAAGGCGCGGTGCGATGTTCGCGGTGACCGAGATACAGCCATGCCCGCCCTGACCGAGGAATGCGCCGATTGTGCCGTCCTCGCCGGAAAGCTGGCTGAAATCCTCGCCGATGGCCAAGCGCGTCAGGACCGGGCGGTTGAGATCGTTGCTGGCGTCCTTGACGCCGACGATGTTCGGGAAATCCTTGGCCAGACGCGCCATGGTCTCCACCGACATGTCGATGATGGAACGGCCCGGAATGTTGTAGATGACGATGGGAATGTCGGCCGCCGTGGCGATGGCCGCATAATGCGCATAGAGGCCCGCCTGGGTGGGCTTGTTGTAATAGGGCGTCACCACCAGCGCCGCGTCGGCGCCCGCCTGTTGCGCATGCTGGGTCAGCATGATGGCTTCTTCCGTATTGTTGGACCCGGTGCCGGCGATCACTTTCGCGCGCCCCTTGGCCACCTCGACGCATAGGTCCACCACCCGCATGTGTTCGTCATGGCTGAGCGTCGGGGACTCCCCTGTTGTGCCGACGGGAATAAGCCCTTCGGTTCCCTCGGTCACTTGCCAATCCGCGAAGGTCTGAAACGCCCCTTCGTCGATCTCCCCGCTCTCGCGCATCGGTGTGATCAGCGCGGTCATGGACCCTTCAAACATGGCAGCCACGGTTTCCTCCAATGGTCGGATTTTGTCTTTGCCCGCCCTTCACGGCGGGGCGGCGGGACAGTATACGGAGGACGCGCCTGGAACAAGCGCAGGTGGGACATAGATCTGTGTCCCGTGGTTGAGGAAAAGGCGCGCCCTCCGTTAAGGTGATGCTCATGTTCTGGCGTTTCGTACTTATTACCGTCCTGACCGTCGCGTGGGCCGCGCCGGGGAGAGCCGCATCACCGCTGTCGGAGACGGATCGCGCGCATTATGAGGCGGCCTATCACGCCGCCGCCAACGGGCGCTGGCAGTCGGTATGGCGTCATGCGGACCGCGCCAAGGATCAATTCGCGCGCAAGGGCCTGGACTGGCTTTATATGCAGGACAGGCGCAACAGCCGCAGTTTCCAAGAAATCGCGGCGTTCATCATCCAGAACCCCGAATGGCCGCGCCTGGCGACCCTGGCTTTCCGCGCGGAGGAGAAAATCGACGCCGATACGCCGGGCAACGCCATTCTCTCCTGGTACGAGGACCGCGCCCCCACCACCCTGAACGGGGTCCAGCATCTGGCGCGGGCCCTGACAAATGCCGGAAGAATCGCGGACGTCCCGGCGATGGCGCAAAGGGCCTGGATCGACCTGGACCTACCCGGACGCGCCGAACATACCTTCCGACAGGACTTCAGGCAGTATATCACCGCCGACGCCAACCGGGCGCGGATGGAACGCCTTCTCTGGGAAGGCAAAACCGGCCTGGCGGCGCGGCAGGCGCGCCGCATGCCGCAAGCCGAGCGCCACCTGGCGGAAGCCCGAATCGCACTGAGAACCTTCGCCGGCGGCGTCGACCGCGCCATCGCCCGGGTGCCCGACCGTCTGAAAAACGATCCCGGGCTGATTTACGAACGGGTGCGCTGGCGTCGCCGCAAGGGACGCAACGCCGAAGCGGCGGACCTGCTGCTGAACGCCCCTGTCGATCCGGGCCGGTGGACCTCCCAATGGTGGCGCGAGCGCGGCATCCTGGCCCGCCGGGCGCTGCGCGACGGCAAGATCAGCCAAGCCTACCGTCTTGCATCGGACCATGGCGCGGAGGAGGGATTCCCCTTTGCCGACGCGGAATGGCTGGCGGGCTGGATCGCCTTGCGCTTCCTCGACGATCCGCTGCTCGCCTTCCCGCATTTTCAGCGCATGTACGGCAACGTGTCCTTCCCGGTTTCGCTCAGCCGCGCCGCTTATTGGGCGGGCCGGGCCGCGCAGGCCGCCGGCAAGCCCGCCATCGCCGCCCAATGGTACGCAACTGCGGCGCGGCATGGCACGTCCTTCTACGGCCAAATGGCCGCCGCGCACCTGCAGCCGGAATACCGCCCGCCGCTTCCCCGGGAACCGCAGCCGATCAAGCCTGAACGGGCTGCGTTTGAAAGCCGGGAACTCGTTCGGCTGGCGCGGATCCTCTCCGTCGCGCAGGCGGACCGGACGTTGCGGCGCATCCTGCGGCATCTGGCGGACACCGCCGACAGGAAGCTGGACTATGTATTGCTGTCCGAACTGGCGGAGGATTTGGGCCGGCCGCACGATGCGGTCTATGCCGCGCGGCAGGCGATCAAGAAACAGATCATGCTCAGCCGCTCGGGCTATCCGGTGGTGCCGCTGGACCGCGGGATCGGTTTGGGGCCGGATGTGGTGTTCGGCGTGATCCGCCAGGAAAGCGGTTTCGAACGCGCCGCGCAAAGCAGCGCCGGGGCGCGCGGATTGATGCAGTTGATGCCCGCGACCGCCAAGGCGGTGGCGAAGCAGCAGCAGCTTCCCTACCGCAAGGACAGTCTGACGGCCAACCACCATTACAACATCGCCTTGGGCAGCGCCTATCTGAAGAACCTGATCGAGCGGTTCGACGGTTCGATGATCCTGGCCCTGGCCGGATACAATGCGGGGCCGCATCGCGCGCGGCGTTGGCTAAGGGATTTCGGCGACCCGCGCACGGGCGTGCATGAGGCGCTCGACTGGATGGAGATGATCCCGTTCGAAGAAACGCGGAACTATGTGCAGCGGGTCCTGGAGAACATCACCGTCTATCGCCAGCGGCTCACCGGGGACGTCGCGCTTGTTTCCTTCAACAGCGCCACCAAGCCGATTGACGCCGACGCGATTTGGTCGCCGCCGCCCCGGGCGCCGCGCCGCGCGGTCCCGGAAGGGTAAGGCGTTTCCACCGGGCGTCGCCGATCACAATCCCTTACTTTCACCAGAGCATGTCACCTTTACTGGGAACCACTGAGACGGTCTTTGCCGGTCAGCCGGAGGGCGTCGCCGGCCCTTGCCGATGCGCCGCATCGTCTGCAGACCGGCTCCTACCCGGCTGAACGGCAAAGCGATCTCAGTGGTTCCCAGTAAAGGTGACACGCTCTGGACATAAGGGGCGCATCGTGAAGAAATGCTGCGCTGATAAAAGCACCCCTGATTCATAAGGACCCTCGACAATGTCACAGCTTACGGGCGTGAAAGCCTGTGTTTTCGATGCCTATGGCACGATGTTCGACGTCAACGCAGCCGCGGCGCACCTGAAAGAGGAACTGGGAGACAAGGAAGCCAAACTGTCGGAGATCTGGCGGTTGAAACAGCTTCAGTACACCTGGTTACGCACCTTGATGGGCAATGCCTATGTGGATTTCTGGCAGGTTACCCAGGACGGGCTGGACTATGCGATGGACGCGGTCGGTCTGAAAGACGATGCGCTCCGCGGTAAGCTGTTGGACCTTTATTGGAAACTGGACAGTTATCCGGAGGTTCCGCGCGTGCTGAGGGCCTTGAAGGCCGGGGGACTGCATACCGGAATCCTCTCCAACGGGTCGCCCGACATGCTGAACGGCGCCGTCGATTCTTCCGGCATTGCCGCGGATCTGGACGCGGTCCTCTCAGTCGATGAGCATGGCTTCTACAAGCCGCGCCCCGAGATCTATCAGATGGTGCCGGACCGTTTCGGCATTCAGGCCGGGGAGGTTTGTTTCATGTCCTCCAACGCCTGGGACGCGGCGGCGGCGGCCCATTTCGGGTTTCAGGTCTGTTGGGTGAACCGGTTCGACCAACCCCGGGAACGCCTGCCGGGCGAACCCAAGCATACCCTGAAAACGCTGGACGATTTGCCCGCGCTGCTAGGGCTGTAGAACCTTGGCTGGGAACACGGCATTCCGCGAACGGACGATCCGCGCACAGGACGGCGTCGAACTCTATTTCCGCGATTACGGCGACCCCGCCCATCCGGCCGCGCCGATCCTCTGCCTCAGCGGTCTGGCCCGGAACTCCAAGGATTTCGCGCCGTTTGCGGCGCGGATCTCCGGGTCCGGGCGGCGTGTCCTCTGCCTGGACTATCGCGGGCGGGGACGCAGCGGATACGACCCCGATCCCACGAACTACCACCCCGCCACCTATCTGAACGATGTCCGGCATTTGCTCTGCGCGCTGGGTCTGCACAAAGTGGTGGTGATGGGCGCATCCCTCGGCGGGATTCTGGGCATGGCGTTCGGGGCGGCGTTGCCGACGGCCATCGCCGGGCTGATGATGAACGACGTGGGTCCGGAGGTGGATACCGCCGGCTTCGGCCGGGTGCGAGACTATCTGAAAGCCGACCGGCCGCACGACAGTTGGGAAAGCGCGATCGCCGACCTGCGCACCATCTTCACGAACCACGCCTTTACCGAAGAAGAATGGCGCGCCGTCGCGGACGGCACCTTCAAGGAAGGGGCCGATGGCCGCCTGCATTTCGATTGGGACGTGCGGATTTACGAAAACCTGCAGGCCGCCGACAACATCCCGGATCTGTGGCCCTATTTCCACAGCGTGCGGCACGTTCCCGTGCTTGTGCTGCGCGGTGAAAACTCGGACATTCTGCTTCCCGAAACTCTGAGCAAGATGGCCGCAGCGCATCCGGATCTGCGCGCCGTCACCGTTCCGAAAGCGGGGCATACGCCGACCTTGAAAGAACCCGCATCCGTGGAGGCTATCGATGAGTTCCTCGACCGTATCGATACAAGACACCCCTGACGGCGCGCCGGCCGACGCGGACCTGCCTTCCTTCGACGACGTGCGGGCCGCCGCCTCGCGCCTGAAGGGCGTCGCCGTGCGGACACCGCTGCTGGAGTCCCCGTTGCTGAACGAGCGGCTGGGGTGCCGGCTTCTGGTGAAACCGGAATGCCTGCAACGAACCGGGTCGTTCAAATATCGCGGCGCTTATAACAAGATCAGCGCCCTGCCCGATGATGTCCGCAGAAACGGCGTCGTCGCCTATTCCTCCGGCAATCACGCGCAGGGCGTGGCGGCGGCGGCGCAGGTCCTGGGCATATCGGCGACCATCGTCATGCCGGCGGATTCGCCCACCATCAAATTGGCCAATACCAAAGCCTATGGCGCAGCAGTCGTGACCTACGACCGTTATACCGAAGACCGCGCCAAGATCGCCGAAACAATCGCCGCCGACCGGAACGCCACCATCGTGCCCCCCTATGACGATCCCTTCATTGTCGGCGGGCAAGGCACAGTCGGTTTGGAAATCGCACAGCAAACCGCAGCGTTGGGCGCGAAACCGGACGCGGTCCTGGTTTGCTGCGGCGGCGGCGGGCTCGTCTCCGGCAGCGCGCTGGCCCTGACACACGAATTACCCGGCGTCCCAGTCTACGGGGTGGAGCCGGAGGATTTCGACGACACCAGGCGCTCCCTCGAATCCGGAAAACGGGAATCGGTCGATCCGAACGCCCGGTCGATCTGCGACGCCCTGCTATCGGCTAGACCCGGACAGATAACCTTCGCCTTGAACCGAAAACTGCTGGCCGGGGTGGTGACGGTGTCCGACAACGACGTCCGGCGCGCCATGCGGACCGCCTTTACCGACCTGAAGCTTGTCGCCGAACCCGGTGGGTCGGTCGCCTTGGCGGCTGCCCTGGAAGGCCGCATCGATGTGAAAGGCCGGACGGTCGTCGCGGTGATTTCCGGTGGAAATGTGGACCCGGGGCGGTTTGCCGAAGCGCTGACCGTTTGACCCTGCCGGGTTTTGGCGGTTCCGGTCCCCGGTCTTTAACCCTTGACCAAGGTGGGCGGCGCGATTGTTTTGTCGTCGCCCGCACCATCTTCGCCGGGCAACAGCTTCACTTCTGCGACTTCGCGTTTTGCGTCCTCCCCCTCCTTCGTCTTGGGGGTCAGGTCGACGCGTTTGCACAGGCCCTGAATAAAAGCACCCGCTTCAATCGCCAGGGACTCATGGCTGATATCGCCGGTCACGCGCGCAGTTGCATATAGCTTCACCAGCCCGGCTTCGATGGAACCGTTGACCGTACCGGACACCATCACTTCGTCAGCGCGGATAGAACCGTTCACCGTCGCGTCCGATCCAACCGTCAGCTTGCCGGTCCGGATATCGCCGTCGACCTGGCCATCGATCTGGATATCCCCATTGCTTTGCATGTCGCCGGTGACCTTCAGGTTGCCGGAGACGATCGACGGCGCAAAGGCCGTCTTGGGCGCTACGCCGGTCGTGGTCGTGGGTTTTTTGGTACCGCCAAACATCTGTCACCCCCTGTCGGCGCGGGCTGACCGGCCCGCCGGACGCTATCCGTAAACGTTATCCCTTGAAGATCCGTCGGCCCGCTTCGAAGAATTTCGCCGGATCCACATGTTCGCCGTCGATCAGTATTTCATAGTGAACATGCGGGCCCGTGCTGCGGCCGGTATTGCCCAACTGGCCCACCTTGTGACGATGGGAAACTTCCTCGCCCTTCTTCACCAGTACCTTGTGCAGGTGGGCGTAGCGCGTGACGACGCCGCAGCCATGGTCGATCTCGACAATTTTGCCGTACCGGCCGTCGCGGCCCGCCTTGGTGACCACGCCGGGCGCGGTTGCATAGACCGGCGTTTTCGGCCAGCCGGCAAGATCCACGCCCTTATGCATGGCCATACGGCCATTGATCGGATCCCGCCGTTTTCCGAATCCGCTGGTGAAGTGGTAGTTGTCGACCGGGGAAATCCAGGGGGTGCACGCCAGAATGTTCTCCAGATTTTCCCACTTTTCCGCCTTGTCGTTCAGCAGCGCGATATTCGCCTCCAACCCGTTGGCGGTGCCCCCCGTCTCGTCCGCGGCATGGAATGGGCCGCCCTGACCCGACCGCTCCGGCGGCAACCCCAGGGCTTGCAAATGCTCCTGCTTCAGTCCGGCCATATCGAACATCCGCTGGACTTCGTCGATCTGCCGGCTTGTCCGGTCGATCAGCGAGGCGACGACCAGTTCCTGTGTTTCGTGCAATCCCTTGATAGAGGCCAGCAGGGCGCGCGCCGACGTAACCGGGTCCGCCGCGTCCACCCCCGGTTCGACGCCCGCCACCGTGCGTAAATCCGCGACCACGTCACCCAACGTGCGTTCCGCCGCCTTGCGTTTTTCCTGCGCGCCGTCCACGGCGTCGATCAGATCTTCGACCGCCAGTTCCAGCGAAGAAACCGTGTCCCGCGGTCCGGCGGCCAGGACGACCGTTGCACCGCCGTCGCGCTCAACCGCCTTGGCTTGCGAAAGCAGTTCCGAAAGCCGGCTTTCGGTTTCCGCTTGCCGGTTCCGGGTCACCGCCAACTGCGTATCCACGCGCGCCAACGCATCGGCCGCTTCGTTCTTGGCCGAAAATGCTTCGTCCCGGGCCTCTTGTACTTGCGACAGGTTCCGTTCCAGAGAAGCGACCTCAACAGCCAGGCCATCGCCCCGTTCGCGGGCTTGCGACAGCGCTTCTTCCAACACCTCCACGCGGGACGCCAAGGTCTGGCGCTGTTCCAGCACCTCGCCATGCCCTTGTTCGGTTTGGCGCAGCGCGGTGCGGGTTTCCCGCAACGACCGGGAGAGGTCGCCGACGCGGGTCCGGCTTTCCAGCAGTTGGGTATCCAGTTCCGCCAGGCGGGCTTCCAAGCGGTCGCGTTCCAGATTCACCTTGTTTTCCCTGGCGCGGATCGACTCAACACTGGCGGACAGCTTGGTGACGGTGACGGCCAGTTCGGTTTCCCGTTCGCGCGTCTCGCTCAACGTAGACCGCAACAGGTCGATCCGGTCGTGCAGCACCTGGCGCGACGCGATGATCCGCCCGCGCTCTGCGCCGGGGGTTTCCGCATCGACCTGGATCTGTTCGACAATCCCCGCCAGCTTGATGTTCAAATCGTCGATCACGCCAAGCTGGTTGCGGAAATCCTGCAGCTCCCGCGCGGAAATCAGCGGTCCGTTAGAGGAACGGCCGGCCCGCTCGGTCAGCGCCGCCGCCGCCATGGCGACATTCGCCTGATACGCGCCAAGGTCGTCGCGCAACTGCTCGAAGGCGAGCTTCGCTTCGCTGATCTCCCGGTTCTTGCCGTCGATCACCGCATTTTGCCAAAAGGCGCCGCCGGTCACCGCGGCGGCCCAGACGAACACCGACACGCAGACGCCGGTCGCCAGGACCTGAACCCTTGGCGTCAGCCGCATATAGGAAACACGCCCTTCCGAGCGCAGCATCAATTCCCGCTCGCGAAACGCCCGACGCAAAAAGGCAGACACACGCCCGTGCTCCGCCTCGCCATCCCGCTGGATACCCGAGTTCAAAACCATGCCCCTTCCTGCAAGCCATATTTAACGGCCAACATGGTTATACAGACATCGCCCGCACTTGTCATACCCGTCGCGGCGGCGGGGCCGAATTGCGGAAAGGCTTGCGGACCTGTCAGGCGACCTTGGCGATGGTGCCGCTGGCGGCCTCGCGAATCCAGGACCGGAAGGCGCGCACCGCGGGCCGGTCCAGCCGTTCCGGACGGCAGACAAGCAACCAGGAATCCCCGCGTTCGGCGACAATCCCGAAGGGCGCCACCAGTTTCTGCTCCACCTTCAGATCCGGCATGCCGAAGGGCTTCAGAGCCATGGCGACCCCTTGCCCTTCCATCGCCGCCTCATAGGCCAGAATATAGCTGTCGACGGAGATCGCCTCGCTCTCGCTGACGGCTTCCACGCCCGCCTTTTCGAACCAGGCGCTCCAGTCGTGCGGTGCGGTATAGATCTTCAAAAGCGGAAACCGTTTCAGGTCCTGCGGCGTGCTGATCCCGTTGCGGCCGCCCAGAAGGCGCGGGCTGCACACCGGCGTGACCGACGCGGGCGCCAGCACCTCCCGGTGCACGCTGGGGTCGGACGGCGGCTGCAGAACAATGCCCAGATCGGCGTGTTCGGCATCGAAATCCCAGGAAACGCGCGATGTGCTGATCCGCACGCGGACATCCGGGTGACGCTGCTGAAATTCATGCAGCCGGGGGATCAGCCAATGGACCGCCATGGTGATATAGACCTGAACCGTCAGCTCCCGCGGCGATTCCAGGGCGCGGACCAGTTCCGTTCCCTCCGCGATCCGGTCCAGCGCATCGCGCAGCACCGGAAAATAGAGCTTGCCCGCCTCGGTCAGGGTTACCGACTGCGGACCGCGCCGGAACAGCAACACACCCAATTGCGCCTCCAGCGACTTCACCTGATGGCTGATCGCGGAATGGGTGACGGACAACTCTTCCGCGGCGGCGCGAAAACTCAACAGCCGGGCCGCCGCTTCGAACGCTTTCGCGGCGCTCAGGGATGGTAATCTGCGGCTCATCTTACCGTTACTTCCTCTCACGTTGCACGGGTGGCAAGACGGCTTAAACCCCCAGTTTTGCTGCACCGCACAAATCGAAGTGACCTATTTTGGTTAGTTGAATTCATGTTGAAGTGAGAATCAATCGTTTGCTGCATCCTGGCGAACGCAAGAGCCTGATTCACGCACTTCAATGGTTGGACTTTTACCATGACGGACACCTTGATCGCCGAAGAAGAAACCGGTTCGGCGCGGCGGCGGGGTGGCCGCGCCGCGCGCAAGGCCCTGCGCGCAGCCCCCCTGCCGGAAGACAAACGCGCCATCCGGCCCGGCATGGAAGGCGGGCGCTATGCACCGCTAAGCGACACCGATATCCAGAAGATCCACCGCGCCGCCCTGAAAGTGCTGGAAGAAGTCGGCCTGGCCGACGCCATCCCAAGCTGTGTGGAGGCCGTGCTGGCCGCCGGCGGCAGCCTCTCGCCCGAAGGCAGATTGCTGTTTCCGCGCGGACTGGTCGAGGACACCATCGCCAACGCGGCCCGCAAATTCGTGCTGCACGGCCAAGACCCGAAACACGATATGGAGCCCTGGGACAAGAAGCTCTATTTCGGAACCGCGGGGGCGGCGGTGCATATGGTGGATGCGCGCACCGGGGCCTACCGCGAATCGACGACCCAGGATCTGTACGACATGGCGCGCATGGTCGATGCCCTGGACAATATCCACTTCTTCCAGCGCACCGTCGTCTGCCGCGACCTGCCAGACCCGATGGATCTGGACGTCACCACCTGCTACGCGGCGATCAGCGGCACCGCCAAGCATGTCGGGTCCAGTTGGGTCCACCCGGACCATTTCGACATCAGCATGGAGATGCTGCACACCATCGCGGGCGGGGAGAAGGAATGGCGGGCGCGCCCCTTCGTTTCCATGTCTTCCTGCTTTGTCGTGCCGCCGATGAAGTTTGCGGAAGACGCCTGCAGGACCCTGGAATCGGCGGTGCGGGCGGGCATGCCGGTGCTGCTGCTGGCGGCCGGTCAGGCCGGCGCCACCAGCCCGGCGGCGCTGGCCGGCGCCATCGTGCAGGAAGTGGCGGAAGTTCTGGCGGGCCTTGTCTATGTGAACCTTATCGTCCCGGGTCATCCGGCGATCTTCGGCACCTGGCCCTTCGTCTCGGATCTGCGCACCGGCGCAATGTCCGGCGGCAGCGGCGAACAGGCGCTGCTGATGGCGGGCTGCGCCCAGATGGCGCGGTTCTACGACCTGACCGGCGGCGTTACCGCGGGGATGAGCGATTCCAAGGTGCCCGACGCCCAGGCCGGGTATGAGAAAGGCTATAACCACGCGCTGGTCGGCAATTCGGGCGCGAACCTGGTCTATGAGTCCGCCGGCATGCATGCCAGCCTGTTGGGCTGCTGCCTGGAAAGCCTGGTGATCGACAACGATTCCATCGGCGGCGCGCTGCGCACGGTCGCCGGGATCGAGGTGACGGAAGACAGCCTTTCCATCGAAGCGATCCGCGATGTCTGCACCAATGGGCCCGGTCATTTCCTGGGCCATGAACAGACCTTGCAACTGATGCAGTCGGAATACGCCTATCCGCTGGTCGGCGACCGCACCAGTCCGAAAGAGTGGATCGAGGAAGGGTCGCCCACCATCATCGACCGCGCCGAAGCCAAGACGCGGGAAATCCTGTCCGCGCACTACCCGGACCACATCCCGGAAAGCCTTGATACCAGCTTGCGCGAGCGCTTCCCGATCAAAATGGACCGTGCCAAAATGCGTCCCTCTTGAGGCGCGCGCGCCTCGCGCTTTTTATAGAAAACCTGTTGGGAGAGAGTTAATGCGGGATCACGCAAGGGTCGTTATTGTCGGCGGCGGCATGATGGGCGCGGGCCTGCTTTATCATCTGGCCGAGGAAGGCTGGACCGACTCGCTCCTGATCGAGAAGGGTGAACTCACCTCCGGCTCAACCTGGCACGCGGCGGGCCAATGCCCCAGCTTCATGGCCGACTATTCGATGGCGATGATCCATCATCACGGCAATACGCTTTATCCCACGCTGGAAGAGAAGACCGGCCAGTATGTCAGTTGGCACGGCTGCGGCGGCATCCGCTTCGCCACCAACGAGGCGGAACTGGACTGGTTCAAACATGTCGAAGGCGTCAGCAAGCTGATCGGCTTCCGGATGCAGATCATCGGCCCGGACGAAATCAAGAAGATCAACCCCTGGGTCGATACGACCGGCGTGATCGCCGGCGCCTGGACGCTGGATGACGGCCATGTGGATCCGGCGGGCTGCTGCAACGCACTCGCCAAGGGCGCGCGCGACATGGGGGCGGAAATCGTTCGCAACAACCGCGTTCTGGACATCAACCAGATGCCGTCCGGCGAATGGCAGGTGGTGACCGAACAGGGCAATGTCACCTGCGAGCATGTGGTGAACGCGGCCGGCTGCTACGCCCGTCAGGTCGCGCAGATGGTCGGGGCCGACGTGCCCATCACCAACATGAAGCACCATTACATCGTCACCGATCCGCTGCCCGAATTCCTGGCGCGCGAGGACGAAATGGTGGTGATGCGCGATCCCTATCCCAGCGCCTATTACCGCCAGGAACAGAAAGCCGGCCTGATCGGGATCTATGAGACCGACGATGCCGCCGAAGCCTGGGCCGAACGCGGCGGCTTCCCCGAATGGGAGTCGGAGAACGAGCTGTTCACCGAGGAACTGAAGT
>JANQIT010000292.1 GCA_028282025.1 Hwanghaeella sp.
CTGCAACACCATGGGAACCGCATCCTCCATGAACTCGGTCGCCGAGGGATTGGGCATGTCGCTTCCCGGCTGCGCCATGATTCCCGGCCCCTATCGCGAACGCGGACAGATGGCCTACGCCACCGGCAAGCGGATCGTGGAGATGGTGCACGAGGATCTGCGCCCGTCCGATATCATGACGCGGGAAGCGTTCGAGAACGCCATCCGGGTGGTGACCGCATTGGGGGCCAGTTCCAACTGCGTCTGGCACCTGATCGCCATTGCCCGGCATATGGGCGTGGAGGTCACGGTCGACGATTGGCAGACCTATGGCGAAGGCATTCCGCTGGTCGTCAACATGCAGCCCGCCGGGAAATATCTGGGCGAAGCCTTCCACAAGGCGGGCGGCGTACCCGCCGTGATGCGCCAATTGCTGGACAATGGGAAACTGAACGGCGGGGCCATGACGGTAAGCGGCAAGTCCGTCGCGGACAACGTCGCTAAGGCGGAGATCTATAACGACGAGGTGATCCTGCCCTACGAAAATCCGATGATGCAGGACGCAAGCTATGCCGTGCTGCGCGGCAACTTCTTCGACACCGCGGTCATGAAGATTTCGGTCATCAACGACGACTTCCGCGCCAAATACCTGTCGCGTCCGGGCGCAGAGAATGTGCTGGAGGCGCGCGCCATCGTTTTCGAAGGATCGGAAGACTACCACCACCGGATCAACGATCCGGCGCTGGAGATCGATGAAAACTGCATGCTGTTCATCCGCGGCACCGGCCCGCTCGGCTGGCCCGGATCGGCGGAAGTCGTGAACATGCAGCCGCCGGATGCCCTGATCCAACGGGGGATCGAGGAACTGCCGGTCGCCGGCGACGGCCGCCAGAGCGGCACCAGCGGCAGCCCGTCGATCCTGCATATCTCGCCGGAGTCGGCGGTGGGCGGCGGCCTCGCTCTGCTGCAAACCGGCGATACGGTCCGGCTGGATCTGAATCAGCGGACGCTGGACATTCTGATCGATGCGGACGAGATGCAGCAGCGGCGCAACGCCTACAGCCAGGCGGAATTTCAGCATCAGACGCCGTGGCAGGAAATCTTTCGGAACCTTACCGGACAGTTGGAAACCGGCATGGTTCTGGAAGATGCGGTGAAATATCAGCGGATCAGCCAGACCCGCGGTATTCCCCGGGACAATCACTAGGACGCCCCATGGACGGATCGGCCTTTCAACCCCTTGTCGCCATCGCCGGCGGCGCGTTCGACCAGCACCAGGCGGTGCTGGAACTGCTGCAGGCTTCGTACAAGGCCCAGGACGGGGTGGTCGATCCGCCCTCTTCGGTGACACGGCTAACCTTGGAACAGGTGATCGCGGATGCGAAGGCCGGCGATTTGCTGACCGCCGAGGCCGAGGATGAATCCATTGTCGGATGCGTTTTCACAAAAACGCTTTCGAACGAGGCCGGGCCGTACATGTACCTTCACCACCTGGCCGTCTCGCCGATCCAGCAGGGCAAGGGTATAGGCGGGATGCTGTTGCGCACCGTGGAAACACTGGCGCGCGGCCGGGGGATCGACCGGATACAGGCGATGTCCCGCGTGGAGCTGGTCGATAACCACGCCTTTTTCGAACGGCACGGCTTCCGCGAGGTGAGTTTCTTTACCCACAACGGTTACCACCGGCCTACGTCCGTCCGGTTCGAGAAACTGCTGGCCGCGGATCCGTAGCATGGCGAACGACAATCAGGAGGCCGCGCGCAACGTTTTGGGCGAGCCGTTGGAATCCTGCGGTGAAGACCCGCTAACCGGATTCTACAGGGACGGCTGCTGCAATACGGGGCCGGAAGACCGTGGGGTTCATACAGTCTGCGCCATCGTGACGGCGGACTTCCTGGCGTTCTCCAAGGCGTGCGGCAACGATCTATCGACACCGGCGCCCGCCTTCGGCTTCCCCGGCCTTAATCCCGGCGACCGCTGGTGCCTGTGCGCGGCGCGCTGGCTGGAAGCTTACGAGGCCGGGCATGCACCCCGCGTCGCCCTAAGATCGACTCATGAGGTGACGCTGGAGATCGTCCCCTTCGACGCGCTGAAGAAACACGCCATCGACCTGAATTGACTTGATAACAGGGTGGCGGCTACCACCGTGCAACGATAACTAACATCAATTTCAAGCGACGTTCATTGCAAACGTCACTTTGATGAAACCAGTTACTCGTTTCTCGCCTGTTCAATAACCTAGCGTTGCCTAACTGCTAGAACAGCACTTTCACGACCGCACAACAACAATCCTAACAATTTGTAAAGATGCTGTCACAATACATCTAAAAATACAAAAGTATTTTTTTATGCGATCAATAGTTTTTTACATTATTATCAATCGCTGCAGGTTCCACCAATGGGAGAACAGTGCCATGCAATTGCGTATAGCAACGTACAATGTGGAAAATCTCTTCGGGCGTGCAAAGATTCTGAACTTCGAAAAGCATGACGACGGCGACGCGATTATGAAAAAGGCTGCGGACTTGCAGCAGATCTTGGAGCAGGAAGACTACTCCGCCCAAGACAAACGAGCCGCCGCAGAAATCTACGAGGAAATCAAGGACTACATCGATATCAATATTCTGCGTTCGAGCATTGGCTTTCACTTATTCAAAAGATCTGGCAGCACGTACCGCTTGGTACCGGACGGAAGGGATGACTGGCTGGGGTTCATAACATTTCAGCGAGACTCATTTTCGGATGACACGTCGCGGAACACCGCCAAGGTGATCCAGGAGCTTGATGCCGACATTCTCTGTATCAACGAGGTGGAAAATCGAACCGTGTTGGATCAATTCAATTCGGGACGACTACACGGAATGTATGAGTACAACATATTGATCGATTGCAAGAATGACCCAAGAGGAATTGATGTCGGGATCTATAGCAAATTCCCGATAGGACATATTCGGACCAACATATTTACAAAGAACAGTTCGGGTCGAAACCTCTTCTCGCGAGATTGCCTGGAAGTCGAAGTTCTGACGCCCGAAGGGCCGGTTCATGTACTTGCTAACCATTTCAAAAGTAAATCCGGCGGCGGCAATCAACGTCGCCGAGGCCAAGCTGAGGAGGTAAAAAGAATCCTTACGGAACGGTACGACCTCCGGAAAGACAAGGTAGCCGTGCTAGGAGATTTGAACGATACTCCTCAAAGCTGGCCTCTTCAGCCACTAACTCAACACTCTGACCTCAGCGATGTGCTTCATTCCAGTGCCGGTCCGGCAGCTGGAAGACGCTGGACATACAATTATAGGGGACAGTTAAATCAGATTGATTTCATTCTCGCGTCCAAACCGCTTTACAGAAAACTTGTCAGTGCCGGAGTAGAACGCAGAGGTATGTCCCCAGACGATCTTGCTGGCACGAATGCGGGCGTGAGTTCGTTTCACGGGATCAAGAATTGGCGAGACGCCGCCTCAGACCACGGCGCTGTGTACGCTGACTTCGACATATAGGCAGAATGACTGATATCGTATGCGACTGGCGTGGCAGGATTTAAGCCGCGCCATCTATCGCCATGGGGCCAGCAGCTATCGAGGCCTTAATCGAACGTTTGTCGTTGCCTAATAGCCGGTCGGCGTCGCGCTTGAAGATTTCCGCCAGCGCGTCGATCACGGCGCGGACCGCGGGCGACTTCCTGATGTCGCGGTGCACGACCAGGTGCAGACCGCGCTTCAGATCCTCAATGGGCGGGGTCAGGCGAACCAGGCCGGGTTCCGTATCGCCGACGAAGCAGGGCAGCACGCCAAGGCCCGCGCCCTGCTGCACCGCGTGGGCGATGACATGACCGTCATTCGTGCGGACCGCCGGGCAATCGCCCTCCAGCATGTCGAGAAGCCAGGACTGGTTATTGAAATAGGCATGCTCTTCGTTGAATCCGACCCAATTGCATTCCTTGTAGCGCGCCTCGCCAAGCGCCGCCGGGTTCCGCTCCACATAGGTGCGGGAACCGTAGACCGCGTGGGAATAGGACCCGATCCGGCGGACCACCAGGCTCGGCGTGTTCGGCAGGCATTCCTGAATGATCAGGTCGGCTTCCCGGCGCATCAGGTTGGCCTGGATGTGGTTGACCAGAACTTCGATTTCGATTTCCGGCAGTTTCTCCCGCAACTCGGCCATATAGTCGGTCAACAGCCAAGCGAAGCTCTCCCAGACGGAAATCCGCACCGTGCCTTTGGCGGATTCCGCCAGGCTCGGCGTCCGCCGGTCGACGGCCAGGGCGCTCGCCTCCATAGCTTCGGCCAACGGCAGCAGCTCGGTCCCGGCCGGACTCGGCGCAAGGCCGTCCGGCAGGCGTTCGAACAGGCGCGCGCCCAACTGATCTTCCAGGGCTTTCAGACGCCGGCCGACCGTCGGCTGCGTCACCTTCAGGGTCCGCGCCGCCGCCGACAGGCTGCCTTCGCGTGAAATTGCCAGAAATATGCGAATATCGTCCCAGTTCATGCCGTCACCGCCTTGTCTATGCAGGACCAATATAGGCCATGCGCGATGTGTAATCGTATACAAAAATGTTTAGCCGCCCTTTAATTTCAAAGGGAGCCATTTTTTCTTGAAGAGCGTATGACCGAAGCCCAATGCAGTTCATGGGTATAGCGCCCCTGGGAAAAGGACCATCCGATGTATTTCGACCGACGGCTTTGGACATTCACGAATGGCGTAAGGGGCCGGATTTGGGGCACTGTTGCACTCGGCGTCGCGTCCTCCGCCCTCGGCATCCTGCGGCTCGCCCTGATCGGCTGGTTGCTGGGCAAGGTCATGACCGGGGCCTCCGTCGACGATCTGCTGTGGTTCTCCGCCATGGTGGTCGCCGTCATCCTGTTGCGGGCTGCGTTCGACTACGCGCGCACCATGACCGCGCATCACACCTCGGCGCAGGTGCAACTCAGCATTCGCCAGAAACTATACGACAAGCTGATCGCCCTTGGCCCCAGCCATGTCGGACTGAACCGGACCGGCGATCTGGTCGTCACCCTGGTGCAAAGCATCGAACATCTGGAAATCTATTTCGGCAAATACCTGCCGCAGCTCGCGGTCGCCGCCGTGACGCCAGTATTGATATTCGCCTTCACCGCCTGGCTGGACATCTGGGTTGCCTGCGCCTTTCTGGGCGCCGCCCTGTTCACGCTGTTGGCGCCGGCCCTGTTCCATCGCTGGGACGAGAAGAACTCTCTCGCCCGGTCGCGGGCCTACAAGAGTTTCGCGGCGGAGTTTCTGGATTCGATCCAAGGGTTGGCCACGCTGAAGGCTTTTGGCCAAAGCGGCGCACGCGCCCGTCTGCTGGCGGAAAAGGCGGATGCGGTGTTCCGGTCGACCATGTGGGTGCTGGCGACGAATTCTCTAACACGCGGAATCACAGACACCGGCATCGCCTTCGGCGCGGCCGCCGCGCTGGCGGTTGGCGCGTACCGGCTGTTCGAGGGTCATCTGGGTATCGAAGCGCTGCTGGTGATCCTGCTGCTGGGGATAGAGGTCTTCCGCCCGCTGCGCGATCTGCGCGGGCTGTTACATAGCGGCATGCTGGCCCAGGCCGCGGCGGGCAGCGTTTTCGATCTGCTGGACCGTCAGCCCAGCATCGAGGATACGGTCCAGGAAGCGGGCGGCGGCGCGCTTGAAGCAAGCGTTACGTTCGAGGATGTGGGGTTTGCTTATCCGGGCGGCCGGGGTCCCACGCATAAGGGCCTTTCCTTCGATGTTCGTCCCGGCGAACGGATCGGCATCGTCGGCGAAAGCGGCGCGGGTAAGTCCTCCATCGTGCGGTTGCTGCTCAGGCTGTACGACCCGCAGGCCGGCCACATTCTGATCGGCGGCGAGCCGCTGACCGCGCTCAGCTTCAAACGGATCCGCAGCCAACTCTCCATCGTCAGCCAGGACACTTTCCTGTTCCATGGGACGGTGGAGGACAATCTGCGCGTCGGCAACCCGGACGCCAGCCAGCAGGACCTGGAAAAAGCCGCCCGCGCCGCCAACGCGCATGACTTCATCGCGTCCCTGCCGGACGGCTACCGCACCACCATCGGCGAGCGCGGCGTGAAGCTGTCCGGCGGGCAGAGGCAGCGGATCGCCATCGCCCGGGCCCTGTTGCGCGATGCGCCCATTCTGGTGTTGGACGAAGCCCTGTCCGCCGTCGATGCCGAGAACGAAGCCGTTATCCAGGAGGCCCTGGACCGCCTGATGCAGAACCGCACGACGCTGATCCTCGCGCACCGGCTCTCCAGCATCATCGACGCGGACAGGATCCTGGTGATCGGCGACGGACGGGTCCAGGAATCCGGCAGCCACGACGCCCTGATGCAAACCAAGGGCGTCTATTGGCGGCTGATGGGGGAACAGGCCGCCGAACGCGCCGGATCCTTCGACGAAATGCTGCTGGACGACGGCGCGGCGAATGTTCCGGAGAATTCGGAGGAGCGCGCGCCCCGGGAGATCGCAGCACGGGAGACCGTGGAGGAACATTCCGCCGTCAAAGCCGAAGGGTTGAGTTGGGCGGGGGCCATCGCCTCTCTGCTATCCCATGCACGACCCTATGCCGGAAAGCTCATCGCAACCTTTATATTGGGCGTTTCCCGCGTTGCGGCCTTTATCGCGGTCAGCCTTGTTTCCGCCCTCGCCGTCGCGGCGGTGAAAGAAGGCGGGCCGGTCTTCACGCTGATCGCTGCGGTTCTGATTCTGGCGCCGGTCGCGGGCGTGCTGCATTGGCTGGAATCCTGGCTTGCCCACGACATGGCCTTCCGTCTGCTGGCGCGCATGCGGGTCGATCTGTTCGAGAAGATCGACCGGCTTGCGCCGGCCTATCTGGTCCGCCGCCGGACCGGCGATCTGGTCGCCATGGCGACCGAGGATGTCGAAATGGTGGAGTATTTCTTCGCCCACACCATCGCGCCCGCCTTCGTCGCCGTCCTGGTACCGGCCACCGCCCTCACCGTCCTGGCCTCCTTCCACTGGTCCTTGGCCGCGACCTTGTCGCCTTTCCTGGCGCTGGTCGCCCTTTCGCCCTTCCTGCTGCGGCGGCGGCTCGACCGGCTGGCGTCCAAGGACCGGGAGGCGTTGGGCGAGTTGAACGCGCATACGGTTGACAGCATCCAGGGCCTTGGCGAAGTCGTCGCCTTCCAGCAGGAGCGCAGACGGCGCGACGATTTCAGCAATCTGGTGGTCCGGCATCAGTCGGTGCGCCTGCCCTTTTTCAGCGACCTGACGGTCCAGGAACAGGCAATCGAGGTGCTGAGCATGCTGGGCGGCCTGGCAGTGGTCGTCGCCGGCGGTTATCTGGTGCAGCAAGGCGCGATGCAGGCCGCCTATCTGCCCATGCTGACCTTACTGGCCATGGCGGCCTTCCTGCCGATTTCGGAGATCGCCGATATCGGCCGGCAGTTGGCCGATACGCTGGGGGCGACCCGCCGGCTGAACACGGTGCACCGAGAGCCCGTCCCGGTCACCGACGGACCGCGGGACCTGACAGCAAGCGAAGACCGCGCCGAGCCGGTGCGGTTCGACACGGTTTCCTTCACCTATCTCGGGATGGATGCGGAGGCGCTGAAATCGGTCAGTCTGAGCATCCCGGCAGGCGGCACCGTGGCGTTGGTCGGCCCCTCAGGCGCGGGCAAGACCACCGTGGCGCATCTGCTGCTGCGCTTCTGGGACCCGTCCGCCGGGTCGATTCAGGCGGGCGGCCACGACCTGCGGGACTACACGCTGGACTCCCTGCGCAGCCATGTCGCCCTGGTCGCACAGGACACCTATCTCTTCAACGATACGCTGCGCGCAAACATCCTCATCGCCCGTCCGGACGCGGACGAGGAAGCCTTGGCATCCGCGATCCGTTCCGCCTCGCTGGAACCGTTCGTGGCCGGATTGCCGGACGGTTTGGAGACGACGGTCGGCGAGCGGGGCATGGCGTTGTCCGGCGGTCAGCGGCAGCGCGTGGCGATTGCCAGGGCCTTCCTGCGGGACGCCCCGATCCTGATCCTGGACGAGGCCACCTCGCATCTGGACGCGGCCAGCGAACGGGCGGTGCATACTGCGCTGCGCGACTTGATGAAGGACCGTACGACCCTGATCATCGCCCATCGGCTCTCCACCGTCCGCAACGCGGACAGCATCGCCGTAATGCGGGCCGGAGAGGTCGTCGAAACCGGCACGCATGACGACCTGCTGGCCCGCGGCGGTCTTTACGCCAGGCTGGTCGCCCGTCAGCTTTCCGCCGGCGGACAGCAGGCGGCGGAATAGCGTTCGGCGCGCTTGATTTTAGGCAAGCGCGGCGCGGATCTCGCCTTCCGTGGCATAGGCCGCTTGCGCACCCAGCGCCCGGCAGGCGAGCGACGCGCCCGCCGCGGCGAAGCGCAGCGCATCCCGCATGGTCAGGCCGGCATCGAGCGCCGTGGCGAGGCAGCCGCAGAAGGCGTCCCCCGCCCCCGTCGTGTCCGCCACCGCGACAGGCAGCGCCTCCCCCCTGTACCGCTCCCGCCCATCGGCGCACAGATAACCGTCTGCCCCCAGTGTGATCACCACCGTTGGGCAGAAGCGCGATAGAACATCCAACTGTTCTTCCACCCCGTCCGCCTCAACGCCGAGATGCGCGGACAGCGCCGAGGCCTCTCCCGCATTCACGATCAGGACGTCCACCATCGACAACAACCCGCCATCCACTGGGGCAAAGGGCGCCAGATTCAAGACGCGGCGCACGCCGCGCCCCGCGCAGAGGCGAAGCGCGTCCGCATTCCGTTCCAGGGGTATCTCCATTTGCAGCAGCAGGACACCGCCCTCTGGAACGGCCTCTTCAACCAGTGGAGACACCGCGCCGTTGGCATTCGATGCGACGACGATGCGGTTTTCCCCGGCCTCATCCACCATCACGGCGGCAAGCGCCGTCGCGCGATCCGGCAGGACGGAAACATGCTGTGTGTCGACGCCCGCCTCCAGGAACCCGCGCATTGCAATTCCGGCAAAACCGTCGTCGCCCACGGCGCCGGCCATCCGCACCGCGCCGCCCGCCAAGGCGGCGGCCACGGCCTGGTTCGCTCCTTTACCGCCCGGCGCGAGCAGACAGGTCGGCGTCAGCACCGTCTCGCCCGCCCCTGGAAACCGGTCGACGGAAGCGACGAGATCGAGATTGATCGACCCGTAGACGGTGATCACCGCGCGGCCCCTTTAGCGCGGCAGCACGTTTCGATCCTGGAACTCCTTGAAAATCCGCAGGAACATCTCTTCGGAATCGACGCAGTTATGGAAGCCCGCCTGACGTACCTTGATGGTCGATGTCATGACATCCCAGTCCGTTCCGAAAACGTAATCGGCGAAAGGCCATGCTGCGATTTCTTTATAAGAAACACGCTCAAGATTATGTTTTTCAACAATTTTATTCCAAACCTCTTCCTTGTCCGCCATAAAGTCGGTAAGGGAAATGGTCTGAACGTCGTCCATGGGCATATCGAAGAAAGCGGCGAATTTCGGCCAGACATTCTTCCAGCGGAAGAAGTCCGTATTGGTGATGTTGAAAACCTCATTGGCGGCCGCTCCATCCGCGTTCAAGGCGCACCATTCCATCGATTCCGCCAGCAATTTGGAATCCGTCACCTGATATACGGCTTCGTATGCGCCCCGCTTTCCGGGGAACCGCAACGGCAGCCCCAACTCTTTCGAGATCGCCGCATAGACGGCGATGCAGGTCGTAATATTCATCGGGTTACCCAGGGCGAACCCGCACACGGTCTGCGGGCGCGACGCGGACCATGTCCAGTCCCGTCCGACCTGCGCCTCCCGAAGCCACTGTTCCTGATCCCAATAGAAATTGGGCAGCATATGGGGCGGATCGTCCTCCTTGGCGGGGGTCTTGAACGGGCCCAGATGCGACCCGTAGATCTTATTTCCCTCCACCAGATGGACATGGCGCAGTCCCGGCGACGCCGCGGCAATCGGCTCGACAGAATTCACCAGCATGGCCAGATTGGGTGCGCCGTGTTCGGCCCAGCTCGGCCGGGCCTGAAACGCCGCATAAAAAATATGCGTTACATCGTTGAGGTGGCGTAGTTTTTCCTCCGCATCCCCTCGGTCCAAAAGGTCGACGGAGATAAACTCCGCCTCGCTTTCAAAGTCGGGTTTGCGCCGGGACAGACCGACCATTTCCCACCCTCCTTGAGCGGCCAGGTGGTCCATCAGGTTCCGTCCGATGACGCCCAGCGCCCCGACGATGACTGCCTTCTTTGTCATGCTTCGCTTCTCCTAGGCGTCGACGTAGTCTTCGATGAAGGCTTTGACGATCGCCTCCAGGCTGGCGTCCTGCGGTAATCCCAGGGCGACGGCCCGGTCCGCGCTCGCGGCTTGCGGCCAAGTCTTCACAATATCCATGATGAAGGGATCTGGTTTGACATCCAGCGTCCCAAGCGTCCGGCCGCCCGCGGCGTTGCCAAGGGCCGCCATCAGTTCTTCGACAGTCGCGCTGGTGCTGGGCAAGGTCACGGCCCGATCGTCGCCGATAGCCGCGCCATCCGCCTCGTAAAGCGCGTGAATACCGTCGACCACGGTTCGATACCCGATCACGGGATGGCGCACATCGGTCGGAACCGGGATTGAGAAATCGATGCCGTTCAACGGCTCGCGGAACATGCCGCTGAAGAAGCCGCTGGCCGCCGCATTCGGTTTGCCCGGCCGGATGATCACCGTGGGCAACCGAGCGCTGCGTCCGTCTAGGAACCCCTTGCGGGTATAGTCGTTCACGATGAGTTCCAGGATCGCCTTGGTCATGCCATAGGTCGTCTGCGGCGTTTGCTTGACCAGATCGCCGACCACGTCGGGCATCGCCGCCCCGCCGAAGGTGGCGATTGAGCTGGTGAACAGCACGCGCGGCGCGGAACCCAGCGAGCGGCAGGCTTCCAGTACGTTGAGCCCTCCGTCCAGGTTAACCCGCATGGCGAGGTCGAAGTCCTTTTCCCCGCCGCCGCTGACCACGGACGCAAGATGGAACACGGCAATATCCGGCCGGTCGATCAGTGCATCGACTGCGGCCCGGTCGGCGATTTCACCCTGTACAAGTGTGACGCGGTCATCCAGTCCTTCCGGACGCTCCGGCGGCAGCACGACATCGAAAAGCACCATCTCGTCAACGGTTTGGCGCCCTTCACCGGGGCCGGCGAGCATACCGCCGGCAAGAATTTTCCGCGCCAGGCGCAATCCGATGAATCCTGTGCCTCCGGTGATAACGACCTTCATGTCACTCCCTCTCAACTTTCTGATTTTAGCCAACCCGGCAATTGCGGCGGCATCTTAACCTAAGCAGGTGGACGAACAATCGCTTGCCCGTGCAAGGATTCAAGATCCGGGATCAATAATATCCGTCATGCGCGCGACAGAGGCTTGCAAGGAGAAGTCGGCTTCGATCCGCCGCCGCGCTGCTTGACCGGCCGCCGCCAATCCGTCCGCGCCCAGCGCCAGAACGCCGGAAAGCGCCGCGGTCAAGCCCGCGGCATCGCGGGGCGACGCCGTGCGACCGATATCGCCGGCAATGACCGCGGCGTCGCCGACCCGGGTCACCGCGGGTGTCAATCCGGCCGCCATACCCTCCGCGACAACATTCGGAAATCCCTCTCCAAAGGCCGAACTCATCACGATCACGTCGGCGGCGGCGTAGATGGACGGCATATCGGACCGGATTCCCATCCGGTGCAGGCCGGGAAGGTCCGGTAACGTCTCCGTCCCCTTACCGACCACGATCAGGTCGGCGGAATCCGACAACGTGCGAAACGCCTTCAGCAGGGTCGGGTAGTCCTTCATCGGATCCACACGGGCCGCCTGAACCAGAACCAGACGGTCCGGTGCAATACCGAGTTCTTGACGAATGCGCACCCGCGCAGCCGCGTCCGGGCGGAACTTGGCCGTGTCGACACCGTTCCAGGCGACAGTGGCTTTGACGGCGGAAAAACCGAGCGCTTCGTGCTCCCTGCGCCCGGCCTCGCTGTTATAGGCCAACACGTCCACCGCGCCGCTGATCTGGCGTGACCGCGCAACCACCAGCCGGTGGGTCACGCCATACGCCTCGCCCTGCATCGCGGAACACCGAATACCGGCGATCAGCCGGGTATCCTTGCGCCGCCCGGAGAGACGCAGCGCCTCGAACGCCAGTACGTTGGCGTGATACATCCAGCCGGAGACCGCCGTCGGCCGTATTTCGGAAATCAGGCGGCTCAAACGCCGCAGCCCCCTGGGCATGGTGGCGAGTGCAGCCGGCAATCCCTGCGCCGGCTCGGCGATACCGCCGTTCAGAACCGGTATGCCGGCGTCCCGCAGCGGTTCCGCCATCAAGCCCGGCCGCTTCAGGCTGAACACGGCGCTGCACCCGGCAATTTCCGCCGAGCTGGTCAGGTAATTGACCAGCATACGTTCCGCCCCACCGACATCCAGGTCAGTGATGACATGTAGAACGCGCGTTGAATCAAAGGGTTGTGGAAAGTCGGCTGAGATCATCCGGACCGGTCGATTTTGCCGCCCCTCCGGCATGAAGGGGCCGCATCATCTATGCCGGTCCGCGTACCGGCAGGCAAGGCACAGCCGGTATCCTGCAACTTCAGTCAGGCGTCTTCGATCCCAAGCATGGTCCGCCGAAGGTCCAGGAACTGGGCGCACATGTTGCAGTTCAGTTCGATCACATGATTGATCAGATCTTCATCGCGCGCCTCGCGGAGCTTGCGACAGGCCATATGCATATAATCGCCTATACGCTTCAGCGTCTCTCCCAGTTCCGCGCAAACCTGCTTGTCGAGCTGCCCGGGGATGTAGTTCGCAACGAACCGCCAGATATAGACATTGGCGTCCAGGATCGCCCCCCACTCCACGGGATCGGCGGTCTCGCGCGCCGCTTCGATCTTATCCGCAAGCTCCAGAAACGGTCTGGCCAGATCGTCAATAAGGTGCTCGGCCTCGGCAGCCATGGAGAATCCGGTCTCCGGATCAAGCACTGCCGGCAAATCTTTTCTGATTAACATATCTGCAACCTCCTGCGGAAAATGCCGCTGCCCAAGCCGAAGCAGATTCCATGCCATAAGCTAAAAGGTTGTTTAGATTCAGAGAATTGGCCTTGCGGCGCAGAAGTAGGATTTGGAGAACCCATTGGACGGCGAAGAAAAGCCGCGCAAACGCCGAATAAACGTCTGGTCAAACCCCGTTCGCGGTGCCAAGCTTAGATTTGGTGGATGGCCGGGGTTACTTGCGGCAAGGGCCAAAGAGCTCGATCGCACGAACCATATAAAACCGGTCGGCCAGCATAAGCTTAGGGGGCTTCTTTACTTGACCGATAACAACAATAAAGGATGCGTAGACCCAACCTAGTTGGGCTTTTCGTCTTTAGCAGGGTCAGTCTGTAGAAGTCGCGTAGGACACAACCGAGAAACTATGGGGTAACTGCATAATGAAGCTCAAAACCCTTTTGACTGTAAGCGCAGCCGCGTTGCTGGGCACGAGCGTCGCCAACGCTGGTACGTTGGACGACGTTAAGGCGAAAGGATACATCGACTGCGGCGTGACCACCGGCTTGGCCGGCTTTGCGTCGCCGGATGATGCCGGTGAATGGGAAGGTTTTGACGTCGACTTCTGTCGCGCCATGGCCGCCGCCGTTCTCGGCGATCCGAAAGCGGTCAAGTTCACGAAGACCACCGGCAAGACGCGCTTTCCGGCGCTGCAGTCCGGTGAAGTCGACGTCCTGGCCCGGAACACCACCTGGACCTTCAGCCGCGACACCGACCTCGGATTCGAGTTCGTCGGCGTCAACTACTATGATGGTCAAGGCTTCATGGTGAAGGCCGACCTCGGCGTTAAATCCGCCCTGGAACTGGACGGTGCGTCCGTCTGCATCCAGACCGGCACGACGACCGAACTGAACCTGGCCGACTATTTCCGCGCCAACAACATGTCCTTCACGCCGATCGTTATCGAAGACAACGCGGAAGCGCGTCAGAACTACGAAAGCGGCGCGTGCGACGTCTACACAACGGACCGTTCCGGTCTGGCGGCCACCCGTGTGGTTCTGGCCAACCCGGATGAGCATGTTGTTCTGCCGGAGATCATCTCCAAAGAACCGCTGGGACCGCTGGTTCGCCATGGCGACAACCAATGGGGCGACATTGCGCGCTGGACGTTGAATGCGCTGATCACAGCTGAAGAGCTGGGCGTCACGCAAGGCAATGTCGGCGGCATGAACAGCTCCAACAACCCGGAAATCCGCCGTCTGGTGGGCGCTGAAGGCGATCTGGGTGCGATGATCGGGCTCGACGCCGAATGGGCGATGCGTGCGATCTCCGCCGTCGGCAATTACAGCGAAGTCTACGAACGGAACATTGGCCCGAACACACCGCTCGGCCTCGCCCGCGGCGTGAACGCGCTGTGGACGAAGGGTGGCATCCTGTACTCGCCGCCGTTCCGTTGATTTGAGGCTGGCTGCTGAAGCCATGCTGATACGGTAAATAGGGGCGGAGCCGACGCGCGAAAGCGCTGGGCTCCGCCCCTCTCCGTTCGGCGGGTGGAAACGGCACTAAGGTACGCGACGGCCGGGGAGTACGTGAGGCCATCGCAGATTCTCAGTCGCGTAATTTTGGCTGGCATAAACGGAACTCAACTCAAGAAGTTCCGGACGCTCGCCGCCAGGGAACGAAACCCGATTGGTTTCAGGCTTTACGCAGAGGTGAGGTAAGAAATGTCTGTTGCGACCCAGAGCGCCGGTAAGAGCGGCGTTCACTGGTGGTACGACAAACGAACCCGGGCAATCATCCTACAGGTCGTTGTGGTTACCCTGTTTATCGGGTTTGTCGTCTCCATCGTAAACAATACTTCGACGAACATGGAAGCCCGGGGGCTGAAACCCGGCTTCGATTTCATGGGTCAGATCGCCGGCTTCATGCCGACGAGTCCGACGTTTAATCTGACGAATTTCGATGTCAATTCATCCACCCATGGGGACGTCTTCGTCCTGGGTTTGGTGAATACATTGCTGATTTCGGCAATCGGTATCGTCCTGGCGACGATCCTCGGGTTCGTCATGGGTGTATTGCGGTTGAGCAAGAACCCACTGATCAACTTCCTCGCCTCCTGTTATGTCGAGATCATGCGGAATATTCCGCTGCTGCTGCATATTTTCATTTGGTACTTTGCAGTTTGGCTGGCGCTTCCGGAACTCTTCGAAAGTGTCGAGGGCAAACGACAATTGGCCGCCTTCAACATTTTCGGGTTGGACCTGATCTATATCTCGCAACGTGGGATCAACTATCCCGCTGCGATCCTGAACGCCGGTTGGCAGGCCATTCCGATCGCCCTTGGGATCGCCATCGCCGGGATCGTGTTCCTGTCACGATGGGCAAAGAAGCGCCAGGATGAAACCGGCGAGACCTTCCCGGTCTTCTGGACATCGCTGGGCCTTCTTATCGGCCTGCCGGTTATCGCCTACTTCATCATGGGCGGCCCCATCGATTGGGAAATTCCGCAAGCCGGCCGCTTCAATCTGCGTGGCGGCGCGACGCTGCCGGGCGGCATGATGGGTCTTCTACTGGCGCTGGTCGTCTATACCGGCGCTTTCATCGCAGAGAACGTCCGGTCGGGAATCCAGGCTGTCAGCCACGGCCAGACTGAAGCAGCCTTCGCGCTGGGCCTGCGGCCGAATATCACGATGCGGAAAGTGATCATCCCGCAGGCCATGCGGGTTATCGTTCCGCCGATGACCAGCAACTACCTGAACTTGACGAAGAACTCTTCGCTTGCTGTCGCCATCGGCTATCCGGACCTGGTGAACATTTTCACCGGCGTTTCGCTGAACCAGACCGGAAACGCGGTGGAGATCATCGCATTAACCATGGCGGTCTATCTGACGATATCGCTTTCGATCTCGCTGTTCATGAACTGGTACAACAAGCGCGTTGCGCTGGTGGAGAGATAAGCCATGACCGAGATCGCATATGTAAAGACGGAGATGCATCCGGATTTGCCCCCCCCTTCCAGCGAAGTGGGCATAGTGCACTGGGTCCGCGTGAATCTCTTCAACACCTGGTACAACGTCGTTGGAACCGTCTTCTCGGCGGCGCTGATCCTCTATATGGGATGGTTCATCCTGGATTGGGCCGTGCTGACAGCAGTCTGGAATGCAGAAAGTTTCCAGGATTGCCTGGAGCGCTATACGGGGCATCCCGTCGGCGCTTGCTGGGGTTTCATTGACGCCCGTTTCAATCAGTTCATGTACGGCCCCTATGAATCGACGTCCTACTGGCGGCCCAATCTGGTCGGCATTCTGCTGTTCTTCGGATTGCTGCCGATCATGTTCGATAAAATCCCGGGCCGGAAGATCGCCGGTCCGCTGATGCTGTTCACCTTCCCCTGGGTGGCCACCGCGCTGCTGCACGGGCCGATTGAGATGACGACTCTGCAATCGACAGCCGGCGTAATCCTAACGCTTGTCTTGGCGGCAGGGGGCGTCGCTCTCGGGTTCTGGGGACGTAAGAACCACAATCCGGGGCAAAGCCTGCTCGGGTTTGGGGCCGCCTACTGTATCGCGGTCATGTACTTCCTAAGCTGGGGATTCGGCCTGGATGTCGTCTCAACCGACCGGTTCGGCGGCTTCATGCTGACCCTGGTGCTGTCTACGGTCGCCATCGGCGTTTCATTGCCGCTTGGGATCGTGCTGGCGCTGGGACGGCGTGCCAACAACATGCCGTTGATCCAGATGCTGTGCATCGGTTTCATCGAACTGATCCGGGCTGTGCCGTTGATCACGGTGTTGTTCATGGCTCAGTTCATGCTGCCGCTGTTCCTGCCCGAAGGCATGGATTTCGATAACCTGGTCCGGGCCTTGGTGGGCCTGTCGCTGTTCTCATCGGCCTATATGGCCGAGGTCGTGCGCGGCGGTTTGCAAGCGATCCCAAAAGGCCAGTTCGAGGCGGCGGACGCGCTGGGGCTGAATTACAGCATGTCCATGCGGCTGATCGTTCTGCCGCAGGCGCTGAAGATCGTCATTCCCAATATCGTGTCGACCTTCATCGGATTGTTCAAGGACACGACACTGGTGTCGATCATCGGTCTCGCCGATCTGTTGTTGACCATGAAGCAATCGGTGACCTCGAGCCAATGGCTGGGCATGGAGCATACCGGCTACATGTTCGTCGGCACGGTCTATCTCGTATTCTGTTTCGGTATGTCCAGATACTCGATCTATCTCGAGCGAAAACTGCATACCGGACACAAACGTTAGGTTTTGGAGGCTATTACTATGGCTGAAGCACACGCAACGGGACCGGCGATCTCCAACGAGGTCGCGATCCAAATCAACAGCATGCACAAGTGGTACGGCGATTTCCACGTGCTGAAGGATATCAACCTGACCGTCCACAAAGGGGAGCGGATCGTGATCTGCGGTCCTTCCGGGTCGGGTAAGTCGACCATGATCCGCTGTATCAACCGGCTGGAAGAGCACCAGCAGGGCGACATCGTCGTCGATGGGATCGAACTGACGAACGATCTGAAAAACATCGACGCCATCCGCCGTGAAGTCGGCATGGTGTTCCAGCACTTCAACCTGTTCCCGCATCTCACCGTGCTGGAAAACTGCGTCCTCGCCCCGATCTGGGTGCGCAAAACACCGCGCGAGGAAGCCGAAGCAACGGCGATGCAATTCCTGGAGAAGGTGAAAATCCCGGAACAGGCGCTGAAATATCCGGGGCAGCTCTCCGGCGGCCAGCAGCAGCGTGTCGCCATCGCGCGCTCGCTGTGCATGAACCCCGCCATCATGCTGTTCGACGAGCCGACATCCGCGCTTGACCCGGAAATGATCTCCGAGGTTCTGGACACTATGATCGATCTTGCGGAATCCGGCATGACGATGCTGTGCGTGACCCATGAAATGGGTTTTGCCCGCAAGGTGGCGAACCGCGTCATCTTCATGGACGGCGGTCAGATCATCGAACAGAACGAACCGGAAGAGTTCTTCAATAATCCGCAGTCCGACCGGACAAAACTTTTCTTGAGCCAGATCCTGCATCACTAGGTCGTAGCCAAACGCAACAGGCTCCCTTCCGGTGCAGAGGGGAGGTCTGGCTTAAGCGCGGGCGAACGCGGTTCCCGATTCCATCGGAGCGCCGCGTTCGCCCGCACTCTTTCCACCCCGTCCCCCCAGGGCTGTCACCACAGGCCGACCATGGCTGGCGAAGCGCGCCGGAATTCAATAAAAACACCGGACATTCGGTTGGGAGATAGAGACCGTGCAAATTTCCATCTTTGGCGCCGGCGCCATCGGTTCCTTTCTAGCCGGGGTGATGGCGAAAGCCGGATACGACCCGGCCCTGATCGCGCGCGGCGCGACCTTGTCGGCTCTACGCGAACGCGGGCTGACGGTGGAAATCGGGGACGACGCCTTCACGGTCCCGCTGCGCGCCACAGACGATCCCGCCGTGTTGGGACCGCAGGACGTGGTCATTCTGGCGACCAAGGCGCATCAAATCGCCGGCGCGCTGGATACGCTGGCCCCACTGATCGGGCCGGAAACCGCGGTTGTACCCGCCATCAACGGTATTCCCTGGTGGTACTGCAAAGGACTGCCCGGCCCCTTGAACGGCCTGAACCTGAAAAGCTGCGACCCCACAGGGCGTATCGACGCCGCCCTGCCCGCCTCGCAGGTAATCGGCGCCGTCGTCTATTTGGCCACCTCCATTCCCGAACCGGGGCGCGTGGTCAGCGTCGGCCCATTGAAGATGATCCTGGGAGCGCCCACACCCGCGACGGCATCGCGGGTCCAGGCAATCGCCGACGCGCTTGCCGCGTCCGGGCTGACCGCCCCTGTCAGCGACGACATCCGGGCGGACGTCTGGACAAAACTGTGGGGCAACGTTCACGCCAACCCCCTGTCGGTCGCCACCCAGGCGACGATGATCGAAATGCTGAGCGACCCCGGCGTGACCGGCGTCAGCCGGATGATCATGCAGGAAGCGGCGCAGGTCGCAGGCAAGCTCGGCGTGACCTTCCCGGTAACCGTGGATCAACGCCTGGAAGAAGCCAGCAAGCTCGGCTCCTTCCGAACTTCCATGCTGCAGGATTTCGACGCCGGCAAACCTATCGAACTGGACGCCATATTGGGTGTGGTTTCGGAGTTGGGCGGCAAGCTCGGCATCGAAACGCCGACAATCGACGCCCTCTACGCGGTGGTACGGCTCAGGGCGCAGATCGACGGGTGTTATCTCGCCCCTGGATAAGGGTCCTTCCCGCCTCTATTGACGGCATCGCGCGACGGGCGCATTTTCAGTTTCACACAGCGACAATCGAAAACGCGACGCCATGTCCTCGACCGTACAACGTCTGGCCGCCAGCGCCCTGTTTTTGGGGGCGGTCCTTGCAGGCCCGGCCCCCGGCGCGGCGCAGGAAGATACGCTCACCTTCTTCCGGATCGGCACCGGACCGACGGCCACCACGTCCTATTCTTTGGGCACCGCCATCTCGCTCGGGATCAGCAAGCCGCCGAACAGCCCGGCATGCGATGTCGGCGGCCTGTGCGGCGTGCCGGGCCTGATCGCCGTCGCACAGACCAAGGAAGGCGGATTGGAAGCCATCGAAGCCATGGTTTCCGGCGATCTGGAATCGGCCATCGTACCGTCGGACGTCGCCTATTGGTCCTACAGCGCGGGCGGTCCCTACCGCCAGACACCCGCCGTGGAAGACCTGCGGGTGATCGCCAACCTGATGCCGTTCGCGATGCACATCGTCGTCGACGCGGATTCCGGCATCGATTCCATCGCCGATCTGGTCGGGAAACGGGTTTCGCTGGGCACCGAGAAATCCGGCACCTTATTGACGGCCCTGAACATTCTGGACGTCCACAATATCGGGTTTGAGGATATCGAAGAGGTCTACCTGAAGCCCGGCCCGGCCGAAGACGCCTTGGTGGCGGGGCAGATCGACGCCTTTTTCCATATCGGCGCGGTGCCCGACCGGATTATCAGTCACCTGGCGGCGCAACTGCCGATCCGCATCCTGCCCATCGGCGAGCGGCAAATGCGGGATCTGATCGGCCAGTATCCCTTCATCAGGATCGACCACATACCATCGGGCGCCTATACCGATATCAGCGCCGTCACCACGATCAGCATTACTGCGAAATGGGTAACGATGGCGCATCAGCCGGACGACCTGATCCGGGATATTACCCGGGCGCTGTGGCGCGGTGAGACGCGCGGGATCTACGAACGGAATTCGGGCGGCAACGATTTCGCCGACGAGCTGCGCGCCAATCTACACAGCGGGGTTCCCCTGCATCCCGGCGCGGAAGCTTTCTACAACGCAGCGGACGAAGCGGAAATCAACTAGATCGGTCGGCACGTCAAAACAAGGTCAACTGTTCTGACGGCTTAGGGTTTTCCGCGGCGGGCTGCTCCGCCTCCATCTCGGGCGCCTTCTCCCAAAGCTCGGGGCCGTCATTGCGGACGTTGTTGACCCGATCCACGATCCGTTCCGCCACCAAGGCCCGATTCCCATCGTAAGGCCGGAGCCAGCCTGCGGCCCTGTCTTCGGGGCCGGTCAGCCAATCCCCAAAAGCCGGCGGGTCCAGAATGACAGGCATACGGTGGTGTATCTCCGCAATCGGGCGGGCCGCCTCTGTAGTCACGATGGTGCAGCTCTCGACCTCGCTGCCGTCCGGGGCCAGCCAATCTTCCCACAGGCCGGCGAAGGCGAAGGGGCCGCCATCTTCGAACGCAATGCGGAAAGCCTGCTTCTTCTGCGGCGCACCCTGACTGCGCCATTCATAGAAGGCGTCTGCCGGAATCAGGCAGCGCCGACGCCGGAAGGCGGCGCGGAAGGCGGGCTTCTCCGACAGGGTCTCGGACCGGGCGTTGATCATCCGCGCCCCGATGGACGGCTCCTTGGCCCAAGAGGGAATCAACCCCCAGCGCACCATGAACGCGTCCGGGGGAGTAGATTCGCCGCCTTTCGCGGCGGCGCGCACGGCCAGAATCGCCTGGGTTGGCGCGATGTTGTACCGCGCCGGCAGGTTCGGGATCTGACTGAACCCGAACAGCCGCCGAATCCCGTCTACTGGGGTTGTCAGTGAAAACCGTCCGCACATGGCCGGAGTGTGACCGAATGCGGCCCCTCTTGCAGCCCAAAACATGCCGTTTACGCAAATTCGCCGCAGCCATCGAAACCTTTTTGACACAAACTTGTGACCGCTATATCTTGAGCGCACTCGGAAAGGGGCCACAGGATCTGGTAGTGGATTTGTTTTATCCACAGGCTGTTTCTTGTGAAAAGCGGGGACAAACTCAGCGAATCGCCTTCTGACGCCGTCACGGGATCAGTACCGGTTGTGGATAACGCTTGAAAAAGAGCAAGGGAGTGAGTGGTCGTGCATGACGGGGTAGCGGATAAGTTCGCAGAACAGGTGGAACCGGACCTTCTTGAGGCCCTTGAGGAAACCCTGCTGGCGGGCATGGAGACGACGCCGGAAACGGAATCGAACGCGCCGCAACCGCACGATGACGAACTTCCCGGCGAAGCGCGCACCCTGAAACAGAACGAACGCGGCATCCGGGTTCACGTCGATTACAGCCGCGACGCCCTGTTAACTGCGTTCGGCAAGGAAACGCTGAGCGACCGCTATCTGATGCCGGGGGAGACCTTTCAGGATCTTTTCGCCCGCGTCGCGATGCATTACGGCGACGATTCAGCCCACGCCCAGCGCCTCTACGACTATATCTCGAAGCTTTGGTTCATGCCCGCCACGCCCGTGCTGTCGAACGGCGGCACGAAGCGCGGCTTGCCGATCTCCTGCTTCCTGAACGAATCGTCCGACAGCCTGGAAGGCATTGTCGGATTGTGGACGGAAAACGTCTGGCTGGCGGCCCGCGGCGGCGGCATCGGCAGTTATTGGGGAAATCTGCGCTCCATCGGCGAGAAGGTGGGCGCCAACGGCAAGACCAGCGGGGTCGTCCCCTTCATCCGCGTGATGGACTCGCTGACGCTGGCGATCAGTCAGGGCTCGCTGCGGCGCGGTTCGGCGGCGGTGTACCTGCCGGTCTGGCACCCGGAAATCGAGGAGTTTATCGAGATTCGCCGGCCGACCGGCGGCGACCCGAACCGCAAGGCGCTGAACCTGCATCACGGCGTCCTGGTGCCGGACGATTTCATGCGCGCGGTCGAAACCGACGATGAATGGGCGTTGACCAGCCCTAAGGACAAAGCGGTCGTGCGGAAGGTGCGCGCCCGCGACCTGTGGATCCGCCTGCTGACGGCGCGGATCGAAACGGGCGAGCCCTATATCATCAACATCGACCATGTGAACCGGGCGCTGCCGGAACATCAGAAACTTCAAGGGCTGCAGGTCAAGACCAGCAATCTGTGTTCGGAAATCACGCTCCCCACCGGGATCGATAAGGACGGGCACGACCGGACCGCAGTCTGCTGCCTGTCTTCCCTCAATCTGGAGAATTTTGAGACCTGGGAACAGGAAGAGAAATTCATTCCTGACGTAATGCGGTTCCTGGACAATGTGTTGCAGGATTTCATCGACAGCGCGCCGGACGACTTCTCCCGCGCGAAATACTCTGCGATGCGGGAGCGCTCGGTCGGGCTGGGCGTGATGGGCTTCCACAGCTTCCTGCAATCGAAAATGATCCCGTTCGAAGGCGTGATGGGGAAGGTCTGGAACACACGGATGCACAAGCACATTCGGGCCCAGGCGGACGCGGCCAGCGCCGCCCTGGCGGAAGAGCGCGGCGCCTGCCCGGACGCCGCCGATTACGGCATCATGGAAAGGTTTTCCAACAAACTGGCGATCGCGCCGACCGCGTCGATTTCCATTATCTGCGGCGGCGCCAGCCCGGGGATCGAGCCAATCGCCGCCAATTCGTTCACTCACAAAACCCTGTCCGGGTCCTTCAATGTCCGAAACAAGCATTTGAGTGAACTGCTTGAGGAGAAGGGGAAGAACGATGACGACACCTGGTCGTCAATCTCCGTCAACGAAGGGTCGGTGCAGCATCTCGATTTCCTAGAACAGGACGAGAAGGATGTCTTCAAAACCGCCTTCGAACTGGATCAGCGCTGGGTCGTCGAACATGCGGCGGACCGGGCTCCCTATATTTGCCAGGCGCAGTCGATCAACGTGTTCCTGCCCGCCGACGTGCATAAGAGGGACCTTCACCAGATCCATTACCAAGCCTGGAAAAAAGGCGTGAAGAGCCTTTACTACTGCCGCTCCAAATCCATCCAGCGGGCCGAAGCCGGGGCCGAGCACGGGACGGACGGGAAACAGGCGAACGGCGTGGCGGCGGTTCCCTTCGCCGGCAAGGTGAATGGGGGCGAAACGCCGATGTCGGTGCAAAACAATAACGACTACGAAGAGTGCCTGGCCTGCCAATAGGCCCCGGCGGATGCGATAATGGCGGCGTAGAACCGCGTTGATGGAGCAAAGGGTACAATGTCTCTTCTGGATGCCAGCCCGGTTTACAAGCCGTTCAACTATCCCTGGGCCTATGAAGCCTGGCTGACCCAGCAGCGCATCCATTGGCTGCCGGAAGAGGTGCCGCTGGCCGACGACGTCAAGGATTGGCACAAGAACCTGACCGAGGCGGAGCGCAATCTCCTATCCCAGATTTTCCGCTTCTTCACGCAAGCGGATGTCGAGGTCAATAACTGCTATATGAAGCATTATTCGCGCGTCATCCAGCCGACAGAAGTGCAGATGATGCTGGCGGCCTTCTCCAACATGGAAACGGTGCATGTCGCGGCCTACAGTCACCTGCTCGACACCATCGGCATGCCGGAGACCGAGTATCACGCCTTCCTTGAATACAAGGAAATGAAGGACAAATACGACTACATGCAGGAATGGGGCGTCGACACCAAGGAAGACATCGCCAAGACGATGGCTGTCTTCGGCGCGTTTACCGAGGGCCTGCAATTGTTTGCCTCTTTCGCGATGCTGATGAACTTCCCGCGCTTCAACAAGATGAAGGGCATGGGCCAGATCGTCAGTTGGTCGGTGCGGGACGAAACACTCCATACCCAATCCATCATCAAGCTGTTCCGAACCTTCATTTCGGAAAATCCGGAGATCTGGACCGAAGAGCTGGAGCGCGACCTCTACATGGCGTGCAACACCATCGTGGATCACGAAGACGCTTTTATCGACCTCGCGTTCGAGCTGGGCCCGGTGGAAGGCCTCTCAGCCGATGAAGTGAAGCAATATATCCGCTATATTGCAGACCGGCGGCTCGGCCAGCTCGGCTTGAACCCGATGTACGGTGTCGAGAAGAACCCGCTGCGTTGGATGGACGAGATGCTGAACGGTGTCGAACACACCAATTTCTTCGAAAACCGGGCGACGGAATATTCGAAAGCCTCTACCCAGGGCTCCTGGGAAGAAGCCTTCGACTGACGCATTAGAGAGTTGGTTTCGGCTGCCCAATGCCGCCGAACCTTTGACAACGAGCAGGATTTGGGGGCCCGCCTACCCTGGCGCGGGCAACGGAAATCCGGACCATGGCGACGCGCCCGCGCTTGCGGGACGGCCGGTCCGGATTGTGAGTTGACCCTGTGCCTACGCGGCAACCCCAAGGCCGCGACTAGCCCGGCGCCGCCGCAACGGCCCGGGCTGTTTTTTTGAGGCCCCCGGGGCTGATAGTCGAAACGCTGCGGTTCGAAGAAGAAACGCTTTAGTATCAACGAAAAGTATAGACATCCCTTCTCGTTCGGGCGTGTTTACGAACAGATCATAGATCGACTCTGTACCTTTTCGGCGTAGCTTCCGATGTCACACAACCGCGCACGATGCCAAGTCCGCGGCCGGCGAGCCGTTCCCCGATACCGTGGGCGGGTGCAGCTCCGTCTGACGGATTCCAACCGGGTCCTGCGCCGACTTAGGAAACCGCCGACGCCAACACTCTGTAACTATTGAATTAAATACAATGGAGCAAAAATATCATGACCAATACAATCGGATTTTCCTATTTGCCTTTCCCATCCTAAAGAACGAGTATCCGAAAATACGGTTAGGGTGGTAGAAAATAGGTTTCCTTTTGCTTTGGCGCATTGGCTTTGCGGCCCTTTCGTATGTAACCTTCGATTTAGTTTTTCTCTCAAGCTGGAAACAGACGGCGAATGGAATCAGAAACCGACGCTGACGGTCGTCAACACGACAGGCAAAGAACGTTCACAATCGGCGTCCTGATCGATGGCGAGGATTTCGAGCTTGATGATATCTCGATAAGCGGTTTCCGACTGACGCAAGGTCCGAAGTGGATGGCCGAAGGCCAGGGGATCAGTTTCTATTTCGTCGTCGATGTCGACGGGGACCACTCTTATATTGCCGCGAACGGAACGGTCGTCCGCAATAAAAACAGCGGGCTGGCCGTGAAGTATGACCCCCCTCACCCTAAATGGGACAAGATCCTCCCCGCGCATCTCGCCCGGCACGGTTAACCGGATAGTCGGCCCATAGGGTCACGGGTGGGGAACGGCCTTCGCATCCTGCGACAGGCGAACAGGCCGGCGTTTGCGGCCCCACGTCCCTGGCTGAGGTTCGAAACGGCCTGCAATGGCGGCGCCGCAATTCGTACAGTAACCGCCCTGCCCCAACCCGTGACTGTCCACGCCCCATTGCGTGATCCTGTGCCAGTCACGGCCAATCAATTTCACATCGCAGCCGGGACAGTAAGTGCTGCCCGTGGGTTCATGGTGAATGTTCCCGGTATAGACATAGTGCAGCCCCGCCTTCCGCCCGATCCGATAGGCGCGCAACAGGGTCGACGGCGGCGTGTTCGGAATATCGCGCATTCGGTAATCCGGATGAAAGGCGGTGAAATGCAACGGCGTGTCGGGTCCCAATTCGCCAACAACCCACTCCGCCAGGGCCGTCAGTTCCGCATCGCCGTCGTTCCGCCCGGGGATCAGAAGGGTCGTCAGTTCCAGCCAGGCCGGCGTCCGGTGTTTGATGTAACGCGCCGTCTCCAGCACCGTCTCCAGCCGCCCGGTGCAGAGGTCGCGATAAAATCCCTCCGTGAACCCTTTCAGATCCAGGTTCACCGCATCCATGGCGGCGAAAAACTCTTCCCGTGCGCCGGGACTGATATAACCGGCGGTGACCGCGACGTTCGCCAAGCCTCGGGCTCTGCAGGCGGCCGCCACGTCGACCGCATATTCCAAAAAGATCACCGGATCGTTGTAGGTATAGGCGACCGACCGGCATCCGGCACGCAACGCCGCTTCGGCAATCGCGTCGGGCGATGCGTTGTCCATCAGACGGTCCAACTCCCGCGATTTGGAGATATCCCAGTTCTGACAGAACTTGCAGGTCAGGTTACAGCCGGCGGTCCCGAACGACAGGACCGGGGTGCCGGGCAGGAAGTGATTGAGCGGCTTTTTCTCGATGGGATCGATGCAGAACCCGCTGGACCGCCCGTAGGTCGTCAGAACCATCCGGCCGTCCAGCGCGCCGCGGACAAAACACAAGCCCCGCTGCCCTTCCCGCAGCTTGCATTCGCGCGGGCACAGGTCGCATTGAATGCGGCCGTCCTCCAGTGCGCGCCAATACCGCCCCGGGACGGTCGCTTCCGTATCATTGAGATCCGTTGACACGACCAAACCTCTGTCGCCGAAAACCGTCACTTCAGATATTCTAACACAGTCCGTTTCAACCAACCGCACCGGGAGCCGCGACACCTTGACCGTGATCAGACCGAATGCTGTGGCGGGCGCCTTCTATCCGGCGGGGACGGCGGACCTGGACAAGGCCGTTTCCACCCTGTTGTCCAACGCCCTGCGCGCGTGGCGGACCGGGGATGACGCCCTTCCGCCAAAAGCCCTCATCGCGCCGCATGCCGGATATGTCTATTCCGGGTCGACCGCCGCGCGGGCCTATGCGGAACTGACCCCTGTCCGACAGCGTATTCGCCGTGTGGTCCTTTTGGGACCGGCGCACCGGGTGGCGGTTGACGGCCTTGCGACCACAAGCGCGGACACCTGGCAAACGCCCTTGGGACATGTTCGTATCGATCCCGCCGTTAAAGAACTGCCGGACGCTTTTCCACAAGTGTCGGTCAACGATCCCGCCCATGCGCGCGAGCATTCGCTGGAGGTTCACCTCCCCTTTCTTCAGAAACTGCTGCCGAGTTTCAGCCTGTTGCCCTTCGCCGTCGGGCGGGCCACGGCAGAGGAGGTTTCAGCGGTGCTGGACGCTTTGTGGGGTGGACCGGAGACGCTCATCCTGATCAGTTCGGACCTCAGTCATTTCCTTTCCTACGATGCGGCCAGAAAACTCGACGGTGAGACGGCGTCCGCGATCGAGGACCTGGATGCGTCCCGCATTGGGACCGACCAGGCTTGCGGCCGCGTCCCTCTCCGTGGTCTGTTCGAAAGCGCCCGCAAGCACGGCCTCTCCGTCGACCGTCTGGCGCTCTGCAACAGCGGCGACACCGCCGGTGCAAAGGACAGGGTGGTCGGTTACGGGTCCTGGGCCCTGCGCCCTGTTGCATGAGGCTCAGGAATCGCGGAATGCCGTACAGGTAAAATGAAGGCATGCAGAGCAGCATACAGTTGAATTATTACCCGGATAGAGACTAGGCGATGACCGAATTGGACGTTACCGGCGACGCCCTGGACGAAGACCGGCCCGCCGACTTCGACCGTCTGGTGCTGGAACGGCACGGCACCGACCTGATGAAACTTGCCGTCAGATCGATTCAGTACGGCTTCAAGAAGGATGTGCCGCCGAAGGTCGCCATCGACACTTTCGCCAGGGAACTTCGCGTCAAACGCGCAACATTCGTCACCCTGGAACGAAGCGGACAATTACGCGGCTGTATCGGCAGTATCGCCGCCAGCCGGCCATTGGTCCTGGATATTGTGGAAAACGCCTTTCGAGCGGCGTTCAGGGACCCGCGTTTTCCACGCCTGAAGCCGGAAGAAGGTAAGGGATTGGGCATTTCCCTGTCTGTCCTGACACCGATGCGGGAGATGACGGTTTCCGACGAAGCGGATCTCCTTCAAAAGCTGCAGCCGGGATTTCATGGCGTCTTGATTCAGGAAGGCGAGAAACGGGCCGTCTTTCTGCCTCAAGTCTGGGACCAACTTCCCGCGCCCGGAGACTTCATGGCGCGGCTGAAGATGAAAGCCGGTTTTTCGGCGGGTTACTGGTCGCCGGAGATGAAAGTTTGGACTTTTACCGTTCAGAAAATTCCACCGCTTGGCATCCGGCCGAAGACCGCTAAGACAGAGCGTTAGACTAGCGGTTACTGTACCGCGCCCACCTGGGCGGACGTCCTTTCCCAGTTCTCAAACACCATCCCGAAGGCTCTTGCGATCATGCAGCACATCGACACTGACGACACCGCCGCCCTGCTGGATGCCGTTAGCGCGATAGCCCGGAAAGCCGGGGCGAAGATCATGGAAATCTACGCAACGGACTTCGAAGCGCGGGTGAAGGACGACGCATCGCCTGTCACGGACGCCGATCTGGCGGCGGAGGCGATCATTACCCCCGCCCTTGCCGCCCTGACGCCTGCATTTCCGGTGGTTGCGGAGGAAGCAGCCGCCGCCGGCGCCGCGCCGCGTATCACGGACGGCAGCTTCTGGCTGGTCGATCCGCTGGACGGAACGAAAGAGTTCCTGAATCGAAATGGCGAATTCACCGTGAATATCGGCCTGATCCGGAATGGCGAACCGGTGATGGGCGTCGTTTTCGCCCCGGCGCTTGGGGATCTTTACATGGGTGCGGAAGGGCGCGGGGCGTTCAAATCGACGAACGGCGACGTCCCAACGCCGATCCAGGTCCGTCCGGAACCACCCGAAGGGTTGACCATCGTCGCCAGCCGGCGTCATGGGGACCCGGCTCTGCTGGAAACTTTCCTGAACGGACGAACCGTGAAGGAAACCATCAATGCGGGAAGCTCGCTGAAATTCTGTCTGGTGGCCGCCGGTCAGGCGGATCTCTATCCACGCTTCGGCCGCACCATGGAATGGGATACGGCGGCCGGCCACGCGGTGCTGAAAGCGGCGGGCGGCCGGGTCACGACCACCGATCTGACCGCCTTCACCTATGCGAAGAACGAAATATTCGAAAACCCGCACTTTGTTGCCTGGGGAGGCGTCGTTTAGGATGCTATCTTTGCTTGCGCGGCGTTATCACCCAATAAGTGCGAAACCTTCGGCACGATTGATCAAGCCTGTTCCCCTATAATCTTTCTCAGGACCGCTTAACGTTACTCGCTATTTTCCGTCGGTTTGACGGGGTTTCGCCGTGACTATCGGAGCGTATTCTCAGAAGCGGACTCTAGAGTTCAGCCTTTGTATTGAGAAGGCCCGTTCGTTCGTCCACACGGGCAGATAAGGGATGGCAGATGTTCTCTCCTCTTTCCGGCGACGCGCGATTGGTCCGTTTCCGTTCCAGGGCTATTGCAGCTACAATTCTTTTGGCCGGAACCCTCACTCTCACCGGCCAAGACGCGCATGCCCAAGGCGGCCCTCTACCCGTAACGGTTTCAAAGCCTCTGGTCGAACGGATCGTGGAATGGGATGAATATACCGGACGGTTCGAAGCCGCCGAGCGGGTGGAAATACGAGCCCGCGTGTCGGGGTTTCTGGATTCGGTTCATTTCCGCGAAGGCGATATCGTGGAAAAGGGCGACCTGCTTTTCGCCATCGACCCGCGTCCCTTCGTGGCCGAACGTTCCGCCGCCCGCGCGGCGTTGGCGCGGGCGCAGGTCCGTTTGGATCTTGCGGAAAAGGAACTGGCGCGCGGCGAACAGTTGCTGACGCGGCGCACCATCTCGCAAGAAGTCGTCGATGAGCGCCGGGCGGAGCGCGACGCCGCCAACGCAGATATCCAGGAAGCCCGCGCGAATCTGCGGCTGGCCGAATTGAACTTGGAATTCACGCAAGTGGCGGCCCCCTTCAGGGGCCGGGTTTCCGACTACCGCGCCGATGTCGGAAGCCTTATTTCGGGCGGCACCGACCAGTCGACCCTGCTGACCACAATCGTCTCTCTGGATCCGATCCTGTTCACCTTCACCGCATCCGAAGCGGAGTTCCTGAAGTATGCGCGGCTATCGCGCGAAGGCGGCCGGGACTCCTCACGGGATACGGAGAACCCCGTCTTCGTCCGGCTGATGGACGAAACCGAGTGGACGCGCGCGGGTAAGATGAGCTTCGTCGACAACGAACTGTCCGAAGAAACCGGAACGATCCGCGCCAAAGCTTTTTTCGAGAACCCCGATCTGTTTCTGACGCCCGGCGTTTTCGGACGCCTTCGGCTGGTGGGGTCTGGCGAATACGACGCCATGCTGCTTCCGGATACGGCCATCGTCTCCGATCAGAGCAACAAGATCGTTCTCATCGTCAATCGGGAGAACATCGTCGAACCAAGGCTGGTCGTGTTGGGGCCGCTGCATGAGGGTTTGCGCGTAATCCGGTCCGGCATCACCCCGGAAGACAGCGTCATCATCAACGGCATCCAAAGGGCCAGGCCGGGTGCGGAAGTCATCCCACAGGAAGAGCAAGTGAGGTTGGCGGAGAAAAACGCCCCCGCGGCTGCGGCTGAAAACTAGAGGTCGGAGCGGGGATACCGGACATGCGCTTTACCCACTTCTTCGTCGACCATCCGATCTTCGCGACCGTTGTCTCCATCGTCATGACCCTGATCGGCGGCATCGCCTATTTCACGCTGCCGGTCGCCCAGTTTCCCGAAGTGGCGCCGCCCACCGTGCAGGTGACGGCCACCTATCCGGGCGCGTCGGCGGAAACGGTTGCCGACACCGTGGCGACACCCTTGGAGCAGGAGATCAACGGCGTCGAGAATATGCTCTATATGCGTTCGGAAGCGACCGGCGACGGACGGCTGACCTTGAGTATCACCTTTGCCCTGGGGACCGATCTGGATTTCGCGCAGGTGCTGGTACAGAACCGGGTCGCCATCGCCGAACCGCGCTTGCCGGAAGATGTGCGCCGGCTTGGCGTCAATGTTCGCAAAAGCTCGCCGGACCTGATGATGGTGGTGCATATCCTCTCCCCTGACGGCAGCCGCGATCAGCTCTATCTCAGCAACTACGGCCGCACCCAGATCCTGGATCGTCTGGCGCGCATCAACGGCGTCGGAGAAGCGCGGATCTTTGCGGAACGCGCCTATTCGATGCGCATCTGGCTGGACCCGGAGCGGGTGGCCAGTTTCGACCTGACCGCGTCGGAAGTGGTTTCCGCCCTGCGCCAGAACAACGTCCAAGTCGCCTCCGGCACCTTGAACCAGTTGCCGGTGCCGACACCCGGCGCGTTCGAAGTAAATGTGGAAACCCAGGGCCGCCTGATCGAACCGGAACAATTCGGCAATGTCGTGGTGAAACGCGGTGCGGGCGGCACGACGGTCCGCGTCAAGGACATCGCGCGCATCGAACTCGGCGCGCAGGACTATTCCACCGTCGGCTATCTGGACGAGACGACGGCGCTGCCGATCCTGATTTTCCAGCGCCCAGGGTCCAACGCGCTGGAAACGGCAGCGAACGTGATCGCCGCCATGGAGGACATGAAGCGGAGTTTCCCAGACGGCGTCGACTATACCATCGTCTACAACCCGACCGAGTTTATCGAGGCGTCCATCGACGCCGTCTATCAGACGCTTGGCGAAGCGGTCCTTCTGGTCGTGCTGGTCATCCTGGTCTTCCTGCAAAAGTTCCGCGCCGCGATCATCCCGATCGTCGCCATACCCGTCTCGCTGATCGGCACCTTCGCGGTGATGGCCGCCCTTGGCTTTTCGATCAACAATCTAACGCTCTTTGGTCTGGTCCTCGCCATTGGGATCGTTGTTGACGACGCAATCGTGGTGGTCGAAAATGTCGAACGCCATCTGGCGAACGGATTCAGCCCGCGCCAAGCGGCGCACAAGACGATGGACGAGGTGGCCAGCGCGCTGATCGCCACCTCCATGGTGCTGTTCGCGGTGTTCGTGCCAACCGCCTTTCAGGAGGGGATCACCGGCCAGTTCTTTCGTCAGTTCGCAGTCACCATCGCCACGGCCACCTTCCTGTCGACCGTCGTCTCTCTGACCCTGTCACCGGCGATGTGCGCCCTTCTGCTCAAACCGAAGAGCAAAGAGGCCGAACCCGCCGGCATCGTGGGCGTCCTGACCTGGCCGGGCCGGATCTTTGCGGGTGGCTTCAACCGGGTTTTTGGCGGTCTTGAATCCTTCTACGGCGCCATGACACGGCGGCTGGTGCGCTTGTCGTTCTTCGTGCTGGCGATCTATGGCGGACTGATTTACGTGACCGGTCTGCAGTTTCAGCAGACGCCCACCGGCTTCATTCCGGAACAGGATCAGGGTTATCTGATCACGGTGGTCCAACTTCCCGCCGGGGCCTCGCTGGCGCGAACAGACGCCGTGATTCAAGACGCGGTGGGCCGCATCCTGCAGCACCCGGAAGTCGACCATGCGGTCGGCTTCGCAGGGTTCGACGGCGCGACCTTCACCAACGCGCCGAACAGCGGCGCCATTTTCTTCACCTTGAAGCCGTTCGCGGACAGGGCCGCCCGGGGGGCGAGCGCAGGCAAGATCCTGGGCGAAGTGCAAGGCAGCCTGTTCGCCATTCAGGAAGCCTTTATTTTCATTCTGGCCCCACCGCCCGTTCGCGGCGTCGGCACGGGCGGTGGATGGAAGCTTTATATTCAAGATCGGCGGGTCCGCGGTTCCCAGGCTTTGGAACAAATCACCGGCGCGCTTGTGGCGGCGGCCAACCAGCATCCCGATCTGGCCCGCGTTTTCACCCTGTTCAACACACGCACGCCGAAGGTCTACGCCGACATCGACCGCGAAAAGGCGGAACAGTTGGATGTTCCGGTGGAACGCGTCCTGGACACGCTTGAAGTCTTTATCGGGTCCGCCTTTATCAATGACTTCAACTTTCTGGGCCGAACCTTTCGGGTCACTGCGCAGGCGGACGGCCTGTACCGCGACGACCTGCGCGACATCGCAAAACTACGCACCCGGTCGACGGACGGCGGGATGGTGCCCTTGGGGTCTTTGGCGACCTTCCACGACATTACCGGCCCGCACCGGGTGCCGCGCTATAATCTGTTCCCGGCCGCGGAACTGCAGGGGGCCGTCGCGCCCGGCGTTTCCACCGGCGAAGCGCTCGCCATTGTCGAAGGCATCGCGGCCGAAACCCTGCCGGAGGGTTTCAGTTTCGAATGGACGGAACTGGCGCTGCAGGAAAAGCTGGCGGGCGATTCCGCCCTGATTTTGTTCGGGATGGCGGTCGTCTTCGTTTTCCTGGTGCTCGCCGCCCAATACGAAAGCTGGACCCTGCCGCTCGCCATCGTGCTGATCGTCCCAATGTGTCTACTCGCAGCTTTGTTCGGGATCGGTCTGCGCGGCATGGATGTGAACATCCTGGTTCAGGTCGGCTTCGTGGTCCTGGTCGGGTTGGCTGCGAAGAACGCCATTCTGATCGTGGAAATGGCGAGACAGGGCGAGGAAGAAGGGTTGGACCGGTTCGAGGCCGTGACCGAAGCGGCCCGCGTTCGGCTGCGGCCGATCCTGATGACCTCCTTCGCCTTCATTCTGGGCGTTCTACCGCTCGCGCTCGCCACCGGCGCCGGGGCGGAGATGCGTCAGGCGCTCGGCGTCACCGTCTTCTCCGGCATGTTGGGGGTGACCTTCTTCGGGCTGCTGTTCACCCCGGTCTTCTATGTCGTCTGCCGGCGTCTCGGTATGATCGGCAAAGGCAAGACGGCAGCCGGAGCCAGCGAAACCCCGGCGACGGAATAGAACCGGATCGCTCAGCCGTGCGCCGCGCGGCTGTCGCCGGGCGCCTGATCCCGTTCCGTCATGCCGTAATCGCGCAGCACCGAGGCGATCCGAAGCCGGTAATCCGCAAAGATCCCCCGTCTTCCATGGGACTGCGCCTCCCGATGGTTTGCCGTGTTGCGCCAAGCCTTCACAGCTTCCTCGTCCCGCCAGAAAGACAGCGACAGGATCTTGCCGGGCTGCATCAGGCTCTCGAAACGTTCCACCGAAATGAAGCCGTCCATTTCTTCCAATTCCGCCTTCAGGCCAGCCGCGAAATCCATATAGGCTTCACGCCGGCCCTCGGCCGGGACGACTTCAAAGATAACTGCAATCATGGAACGCTTCTCTCCGCATGCGGGCCCGAGGCCAATTTCAAAAACACTCTGTCTTCCTTTAGAATGAAACGCTCCCGCACCGCCATCGCATAGTTCTCACGCCCCACATCGCTGATCCTCAAACGCTCCCGGTACGCCTCGTAAGCCGCCAGGCTTTCAATCGAATAAACGCCATAGGCCGTGGTCGCCGACCCCTCATGCGGCGCGAAGTAACCGATCAGATCGGCCCCGCATTGCGGGATCGCCTGCCCCCAATTGCGGGCGTAAGTTTCGAACGCGTCGCGCTTATAGGGGTCGATTTGGTAGCGGATAAAACAGGTAATCATGTCCGGCGCTCCTTTCGTTGATCCATGCAACCCTGCCCAACCGGCCGCCGCGACGTTTCGAACAGGATCGAAGCATCGCCAACGCGGAACACCCATGATGTGGAACACCGCACTTTGAAGAACCTTCATATCTCGATTACTGTCGAACCATGATTGCAGGCCCCAACATATCCATCATCGGCGGACTGATCGGCGACCCGGCCCGCGCGGCGATGCTGAACGCGCTTATGTCCGGGCGGGCGCTCACCGCTACCGAACTTGCACAGAGCGGCGGCGTGACGGCGCAGACGGCCAGTTCGCATCTCTCCAAACTGGTGGACGGCGGGTTGCTGACGGTACGCAAACAAGGGCGGCACCGCTATTTCGCCTTGGCGGGCGACGAGGTCGCTTCGATGCTGGAAGCGATGATGGGCCTGGCGTCGAAAACAACCTCCCCCCATGTCCGAACGGGCCCGCGGGACCCGCGCCTGCGTAAAGCCCGGATCTGCTACGACCATCTGGCGGGCGACATGGGGGTGGACCTGTTCAACGCACTGGTCGGGAACGGCAAGCTTCAGAGCATCGACGAAGCGGTCCTGCTGACGGACGCCGGCGCGGCGCTGTTCCGGGAATTCGGTATCGATGTCGACGCCCTGCAACGCGCCCGCCGCCCGACCTGCCGCGCCTGCCTGGATTGGAGCGCGCGGCGCATTCACCTTGCCGGCGGGCTGGGGGCTGCGATCCTGGACCTTTTCACCGACCGGAAATGGGCCTGGCGCATACCCGATACGCGGATTATTGAGTTCTCTCCCGAAGGCCAAAGACGGTATAAGCGCTTGTGCTCGCATTAAGCGGTCGCGGGCCGACCCGTAAGGCCATCCGTTTACCTGTTATTTGGGGGATCTCATGCAGCTCATTGAAAACGTCGAATCGCTGGAAACGCTTTACGGAGAAGTTTCGCCCCGGGCGATCACCAAGGTTGCGACCAGGATCACCCCGCTATACCGGCATTGGATCGACGCATCGCGTTTTCTGGTCCTGACGACGGTCGGAGAGGAAGGCACCGACGCCAGCCCGCGCGGCGACGATGGTCCCGTTGTGCGGATTATGGATGAGAAGACCATTCTTCTGCCGGACTGGAAGGGCAACAACCGCCTCGACTCCCTGCGCAACATCGTGCGCGACGGGCGCGCCAGTCTGATGTTCATGGTGCCGGGCTGCGACAACGTCGTCCGCACCAACGGCACGGCGGCCCTGACCGCCGACGACAGCGTCACCGGACAGTTCGAAAGGAAAGGCAAGACACCGAAGACGGTGATCGTCTTCACCGTCGGCGACCTGTATTTCCAATGCGCCAAGGCATTAATGCGCTCCAGGCTTTGGAACCCGGAGGGCGAGCCGGTCCGGGTCCCCAAAGCGGGCGAATTCCTGCGGGAAATGGAAGAAGGGTTCGACGCTGAAACCTATGACAGCGACTATGGCGACTACGCCAAAGCGAACATGTGGTGACGAACGCCGTAACGCCAGGTCAGGCAACAGCTTTCAACTGCCCGCCTTCCGGCGCGGGCAGGTCGTTGCGTTCCCACCCCATCATCGCGAGCTTGCGTGGCAGCCCCCAGCGATAGCCGCCCAGCATGCCGGAATTCCGAATCACCCGGTGACACGGGATCAACCAGGAAATCGGATTGGCGCCGACAGCTGTGCCGACGGCGCGCGCGGCCGCTCCCTTCATGCCAAGCGCGCCGGCAATCGTGCCATAGGTCGTCAGGGTGCCCGGTGGAATCGCCAGCAGGGCGCGCCACACCTTTATTTGAAAAGCGGTCCCCTTCAGCAGCAACCGCAAGGGCGCCGCGCCGGACGGCGCCTGTTCCCCGGGATTTAGGAAGATCTGCGCCATGGTCGGGGCCGTCGCATCCTTGTCCTCGATCAGGGTGGCGAGCCTGAACCGGTCCGCCATGTCATCGAAACAGCCCTGCACACCCCGTTCATCCACGAAGGCGAGACCACACAGGCCACGGTCCGCCTGCATCAACAGGGTTTGTCCGAACGGTCCTTCGTGGAAGCCGTAGCGGATCTCCAGCCCTTTCCCCAGCTTCTTGTACTCGCCGGGGGTCAGGGCCTCATGCGCGACGAACAGATCATGCAGCCGTCCCGGCCCCGAAAGGCCAGCGTCGAAAGCGGCGTCCAGCACACTGCCATGTTCGTCCAAACGGCGTTTCGCTTCCTCCAAAGACAACGCCTGCAGAAACTTCTTCGGGCTCAAACCCACCCAGCGCGTGAACAGGCGTTGGAAGTGAAAGGGGCTCAAGTCGACGTGGGCGGCGATATCGTCGAGCGAAGGCCGCCCTTCGAAATTGGCCACCACATAGCCCAGCGCATCCGCGATTCGGCGGTAGTCTTCATTCCCGATATCGATACCGTCCGCCTGGTCCGCTTGAACCGTGTCTCTATCCAACAGCATGTCCGGGTCCTCCTGCCTGTGCGCCGTTATTGCAGCGACCCTAAGCTGCATCGGCTCACCGGCCCACCCGGTTCTTGCGTCATAACTGCCGTTCCATAAGGACGATTGGGTCGCCCGCCGACTGCCGAACCGTCTGGAACCCGAACTGGCGGTAGACAGTAACCGCAAAGCCCATCCTGGTCGGCACCGTTTCGACCTGCAAACACTTGTATTTCAAAGATTTTGCCAAATCCATCATAGCTTCCGTCATACGTATGCCGAGCTTGTTTCCCCGGAATCCGGGCCGTACGAACAGCCGCTTCATTTCGGCGGATTTCTTGTCCAGGCGTTTCAGGGCGGCGCAGCCGGCCGCCTGTCCATCGACCTTGGCCAGAATCAAACCGCCATCCGGCGGCGCATAGGGTTCGGGAAGCCCCGCCAGTTCCGCATCGAACGCGTCGAAACAGAGCTGGCGGTCGAACATATCCGCATATTCGACAAAGAGAGTTTTGAGGATCAGAAGGTCGTCGCCGCCGGAAACGGACGCCAAGTCCACAAGCGGCCCGTCAGACACCCGCCCCGTTGTCTGCGACATAGATGGTCCCCTTCATATAGATGGTCACCTTGCCCGCAATCAGAACCCGGTCTTCCGCCATAGTACAGTAAAGTTCGCCACGGCGCCGTGAAACCTGGCGTGCGTGAAGCGTTTTCTTGCCAAGCCGCGCCGCCCAGTAGGGAACCAGAACACAATGGGCGGAGCCCGTCACCGGATCTTCCGGAATGCCGCCATAAGGCGCGAAATAGCGGGAAACAAAGTCGCAATCCTCCCCCGCCGCTGTGACGATCACACCCTTACCCAGATCCTTCAGGAAGCGCATGTCGGGCTCCACCGCCTGCACGCCGGCGGCGCTCTCCAGAACCGCCAGACTTTTCTGTGCATCGTAGTATTCCAGAATCGGTGCGCCGAGCGCCGATTCGAGCCCTGCGGGCGGCGGCATCTCCACACGGGGCAGAACCGGGAAATCCAGTTCGAGCACATTATGCCGGCGGGTCACCTTCAAACTGGCAAGCTGGGATCTGAAGCGCACGCTGTCCGCGCCCCAACCCAGGTGATCGAACAACACGGCGGCGCTGGCCAACGTGGCGTGGCCGCAGATTTGCGCTTCGATTCCCGGCGTGAACCAGCGGATGTGGAAATCATGCTGTGGATCGTCCGGCGTCGGGACGAAGAACGCGGTCTCCGACAAATTATTCTCCGCGCCCAGGGCCTGCATGGTCTCGTCCGGCAACCATTCCCGAAGGGGGACCACAGCCGCGGGATTGCCGCCGAAGACGGCGTCGGTAAAGGCGTCCAACTGATAGATATCCAGTTCCACAGCGGTGTCCTCTCTACAGTTCCAGCGTTGCTTTCATGTACAAAACAGCCTGGCTCGCCAGTAGAACCCGGTCATCGACCAAGGTGCAGTACAGATCGCCGACCCGGCTGGATATCTGCCGGCCGTGCAGTTCCTTCCTACCCAGAACCGCCGCCCAATAGGGCACCAGCGAACAATGTGCGGACCCCGTGACCGGGTCTTCCGGGATGCCCGCCTTCGGTGCGAACATGCGTGAAACGAAATCGCAGGTTTCGCCCGGCGCGGTGACGATCAAACCGATACCATCCAATCCTGCGACATAGTGCTGATCGGGATTGACCGCGCGCACCGCCGCCTCGTCCGCCAGGACCGCCATGTCGAAATAGGCGCTGCCGAAGTAGGAAGCTTCCGCGCCGACCGCGTCGGCGAAACCCTGCGGCACGGGCCTTTCCGTAAGCGGCGCGATTGGAAAATCGAGTTCCAGCAGTTCCTTGCGTTTGCGCACGACAAGCGTTCCGCTGCGGGAGTTGAACCGGATCTCGTCATGGTCCCATCCCGTCTCGCGGAACAGGACCGCGGCGCTGGCCAAGGTCGCGTGACCGCAAAGGTCCACTTCCATGGCAGGGGTGAACCAGCGCAGGTGAAAGTCGTTCTGCGGATCGTCCGGCGTCGGCACGTAGAAGGCCGTCTCCGCAAGATTGTTCTCCATGGCGATGTTCTGCAGCAACGCATCGTCCAACCAGCCGTCCAGCGGCACGACGGCGGCCGGGTTACCCCCGAAAAGCCGGTCGGTGAAAGCATCCACTTGGTACAGGATATGGTTCATCGTTAGGCGGCTCCTTCGCGTGTCAGACTGTACCGCCCGGCTTCCAGGGCGTCGGCGATTATGTCGATGTCATGGGGTTGGGTCATCCAATTGCTGAAGGCGGCGCGCATCCCCTGCTTGCCGTCGAACAGGCCGGGCGTCAGGAACACCCGTCCCGTCGCGTTAATAGCTTCCATCAGCGCCTTCTGCCGGGCGTTGGAAGTCTCATCCTCACCGAAGACACCGCGGAACAGAACGATATTGAGACGGACCGGCGCCAGAAGCTCGTACCCCTGCATCGTCGTAATCCTGTCCCCCAGTTCGGCGGCAAGGTCGCAGGTGCGTTCCACCATGTCGCGAACGCCCGCTCGTCCATACGCCAACAGGGTCATCCAGACCGGCAGCGCTCGGAATCGCTGAGAACTCTCAACCGACCGGTTGATATAGCTGGGGGCCGGATCGTCGGTTTCGAGATACGGCGCGGTAAGACGCATCGCATCCTCCAGCAGGTCCAGATGCCGGGTCAGGAACAGGCCGGAATCGTACGGAACGTTCAGCCATTTGTGGCAATCCGTGGTGATGGAATCCGCGCGTTCGACACCGGCCGCGAGCTCGGCGAAACGCGGCGAACAGCGTGCGAAAAGACCGAACGCACCATCGACATGAAGCCAAGCCCCATGGTTTTCACACAGATCGGCGATAGCGTTCAGATCCTCGAAATCGCCGGTCGACACGATCCCGGCGCTGGCAATCACAACCTTTGCCCGCGCCGTGCTGGCCGCAAGCGCCGCGGCCAGGGCGTCGACACTCATCGCTTCCCGCCCGGGTAGCCGGCTGACCGATGTGTAATTCCGCCTGCCCATCCCGACCATGCCCTGGGCCTTCAGCATCGTGGCGTGTGGAGACGCTGAAAAAACCTCAAAGCCTGAAAGGTCCATGGCCCCGTCATGCGTCACATTCCTGCTGAGCTTACGGCCGATCCATTCCCGATAGCAGGAGGCCCCCAGCAGGTTCGCGCCCAATGCGCCGGACGTATAGGTGCCGTCAAACCCGTCCTTGCCGAAAGGCAGGCCGAACAGGTCGGCCAGCATGCCGATCGTCTCGTGAGTCAGGGCCGGCGCAATCGAGTCGCCGGGACTCGGCGGGTTCTGATCCACCGCCCCCGTCAGCCAGTCTCCCGCAAGCGAGGCCGCGGTGGCCCCACCTGTGACGTAGCCCAGGTAACGCGGTCCCACACTGCCGCTTAGATGCGGCGCTATTTCCTTCTCAAACCGTTCCAGGGCTTGCACCGATCCGACGCCCCGCTCCGGCAACCGTTGTTCGGCAACCGTCGTCACAGGCGAGGCGACCGGACGCCCGGCCACACCCGAACGGAAATCCACCGCGATGCGCCGCGCCGCTTCCAGGATCGCGGGCAGGTCGGCATTGTCTTCATGCATGACGGACATTCGGCCCTCCTTGACTCAATCAAAGTACAGAAAGGTCAGTGCGGGGCGGCATCCTCGTCCGGTTCCGCAATCACGGATTGGAACAAGCTAAGGTCGACATTGCCGCCGGACAGGATAACGCCCGCCCTTTTACCCTGTAGCGCTTCCCGGTCGTTCAGCAAGGCCGCCAGGGGCGCGGCCCCAGCCCCTTCCGCCACATTATGCGTGTGCGTGTAATAGAGGCGCATGGCGTGCTTTACATCTTCATCCGTGATCCGCACGACGTCTTCCACGCCCTTGCAGATCGATTCAACGGCCGCCTCGACAGGAACCCGGCACGCCATACCGTCGGCGATGGTGTTCGCGGAGTTCGTGGAGACGACCTTGCCCGCCTCGAACGACAAGGCATAGGAGGCGGCGGTATCGACGACCACGCCATAGACTTTAGTTTTCAGGCCCAGCGCATCGCGCGCCGACAACACGCCGCATATGCCGGACCCAAGACCGATCGGGACATAAACCCGTTCGAGTTCCGGCGCGTTCGTAAAGAACTCCATCGCATAGGTCCCGACCCCCGCGACCAAGGGTTCGTCAAAGGACGGCAGCATGGAGAGCCCGTCGCCCTCGGCCCGCTGCATCGCGTATTCCAGCGATTCCTGAAAATCGTGCCCATGCACCACAAGCTCGCCGCCGAACGCGCGCATCGCCGCGTTTTTCTCCACACTGTTGCCTTCGGGAACCACGATGGTTGCCGGGACCCCCGCCCGGGACGCTGCGAAAGCAACCGACTGACCATGGTTGCCGCGGGTCGCTGCGATCACGCCCCTAGCATTTCCGGAACGCCGGTAGTTATCCATATAGACAAGCCCGCCCCGCACCTTGAAGGCCCCGGTCGGCGTATGGTTTTCGTGCTTCACCCAGATCTCGACACCGGCATGCTGCGACAGGAGCGGCCAATTATATTGCGGCGTTCCCTGGAAGACGCCGTAAACCAGTTCCGCCGCACTCTCCAACCTGTCCTTCGATACCGTTGTCATCGGGCAACCCTTCCTTCGTCGTTCTATTCATCCGATTGTGGCGAACGACGCCGGTGTTTTCCCGGCTTGTCGCTCGCCCTCGCCGCGTTGGGGTCCCGCCGCGGATACGTCTCCCGTCACGAAATCCGGCTACTGCCAGAACGGCTTGCGGATTTCGTTTTGACGCTGCGCCTCTGTAACACCGATGTCGCGCAACTGCGCCGGGCTCAGGTCCGCAAGCGCACGGCGCTGGCAGGCGCGATCCCACCATGTCGACGCGACGGATGCCAAGTCCGCGAACCGGAGAGGCTGCATGACAATGCCAACCCATCCCGGCATGATCCAAATTGTACGCATACAATTTCTCCTTCTTTGCTGGAAATGGGAACAATTCATTCGAATTGATCTAATATATCGAGAAGTATGTTGACAATTTGTACCCGTCAATGACTATATTGTCACCATGACAATATCACGCCTCCCCTGGCTTTCGGGTCTCGATTCCAAATCCGGCCCGAAATACAAAGCCATTGCCGAAACCATTGCCGATGCCGTTGCGAACGGCGGCCTCGCCCCGGGTGACAGGCTGCCGCCGCAACGCGAATTGGCTTGGGCGTTGAACTGCACTGTTGGCACAGTCACCCGCGCCTATGCCTTAATAGAAAAGCAGGGGTTAGCGGCCGGGGAAGTGGGCCGCGGCACTTTCATCTCACTGGACCCCGCCGATGCGCGCGGCGGCCGCGATTTCGCGACCTTCTGGCACTCACCGAGCCTTGGCGGCGGTGCACAGCCGTTGAGGACAATGGATGGTATCTCCGATTGGCGCACAGCGGGCGGCCCAGCCGAGTCCGATAACGGCCCGATCCGGTTGAACCACGACTATCCCCCGCTGGGCTTGGAAAGCCTGGAGGCATCGCGGACCATGGCCCAGTTGGCCAGCGACCCGGTGCTTATCGAAATGCTATCGTACCAGCCGCATGCCGGCATCGACCGCCATAGAGCGGCCGGTGCGGCCTGGATGGCGCGCAGGGGCGTCTCGGCCGTCGGCGACCGCGTGGTCGTGACCACAGGTGCGCATAATGGCGTTCTGGCGACACTTTCCGCCATCACCCACGCAGGAGACGCAATTGCGGTCGAAGCACTCGCCTATCCGGGTATCAAGGCCATCGCCGGAATCCTCGGCCTACGCCTGATTCCGGTGGCGCTGGATGCCGAGGGCATAACGCCCGAAGCCCTGGACCATGTGTGCCGTCAACACCGGGTCGCTGCGCTCTACACGGTCCCAACCCTGCAAAACCCTACTAACGCCACCATGTCCGCCGCCCGTCGCGAAGCCGTCGCGCAGGTCGCCGCCGCTCACCGGCTGCCGGTCGTCGAGGACGATATTCTGGGGATGTTGGTGGAAGACGGTCCGCCGGCCCTGTGCAGCTTTCTCCCTTCCGAGCTTGGCTTCTATGTCTGCAGTATCTCCAAGACGCTGGCCCCGGGACTACGCACCGGCTACGTCCTCGCGCCCGACCGCCACACCCCGCAGGTCGCCGCCGCGGTTCGGACCAGCAGTTGGATGGCGTCCCCCTTCACCGCGGAGATCGTGGCGCGCTGGATCGAAACGGACGCGGCGGACCGTATTTTGGAGTCGCACCGGCGGGAAATCGCGGGACGCCGGGAGTTGATCCTGCAAGCCTTCGACGGGATGGAAGTCGCCTGTCCTCAAGGCGCGCTGCACGCCTGGCTGACGCTGCCCTCTCCCTGGAGGGCCGGTCAGTTCGTCGCCGAAGCTCAGGACCTGGGGATTATCGTGCCGCCAAGCGACGCTTTCGTGGTCGGCGATAGGGAAACGCCGCACGCGGTGCGGCTTTCCTTCTGTCCGCCACGGCGGCGCGAACGCCTTCAGAAGGCTCTGTCCTCTCTCAGCGGCCTGCTCAGCGGGACGAGCCGGGTCGAGGCGGTGCAGGTACTCTGACAAGGAAGAGAGGTTCTCGCCCTCAGGCGGTGCTGCTGATCGCCTGGACGATATCGTCGACCACCGCGGCGACAAGGGCGTCGTCGTCGCCTTCCGCCATCACCCGAATCACGGGCTCGGTCCCGGACGGACGTATCACCAGCCGGCCGCTTTGGCCCAGTCGGGCCTCCCCCTCGGCAATCGCTTCCTGCACTGCGGAGGCCGTCAGCGGCGCGCCGCCGTCATACCGCACATTCTTCAACAGTTGCGGCACCGGCTCGAACGCGCGGCCGACCGCACTCATCGGCTGTTCCGCGCGGACCAGGACGGCCAGGACCTGCAGGGCCGCGACAAGACCGTCGCCGGTCGTCGCATAGTCGGTAAGGATTACGTGGCCGGACTGTTCCCCACCAAGGTTAGATCCGTCGCGGCGCATCGCCTCCACCACATAGCGGTCTCCAACGGCGGTGCGGGTCAGGCCGATCTTCCGATCCGCCAGATAGCGCTCCATCCCCAGATTTGACATCACAGTGGCCACCAGATTGCCGCGCAGAGCCCCCGTATCCGCCCAGGAACCGGCAATCACCGCCATCACCTGATCGCCGTCTACAACCTGCCCCTGTTCGTCGACCACGATCACCCGGTCCGCGTCGCCGTCGAGCGCGATGCCGAGGTCCGCGCCATGCGCCACCACCTGCTCGCGCAGCGCCCTTGTATCGGTTGCGCCGCATTCCTTGTTGATATTTGTGCCATCCGGTTGCACGGCCATGGGTATGACCGTCGCCCCCAGTTCGAACAGAACCGACGGGGCGACCTTGTAGGCCGCGCCGTTCGCGCAATCGACCACGATCTTCAACCCGTCGAGGCGCAGGTCCGTGGGAAATGTCCGCTTAACCGCTTCGATATAGCGGCCCTGCGCGTCGTCCAGACGGCGCGCGCGGCCCAGGCCCTGCGGGCTTGCCAGTTCGAGCGCATCGGCATTCATCAAACGCTCGATTTCCATTTCGTCCGCGTCGGAGAGTTTAAAACCGTCCGGACCGAAGAGCTTGATGCCATTGTCGTAGTACGGATTGTGAGAGGCGGAGATCATCACGCCAAGATCCGCCCGGAGCGACGTCGTCAGCATACCGATCGCCGGTGTCGGCATCGGCCCCACCAGCACTACATCCATGCCCATGGAGATGAAACCGGACTGCAACGCCGGTTCCAGCATATAGCCGGAGAGCCTTGTGTCCTTGCCAATGACCACGAGATGCCGGTGGTTGCCGCGCCGGAACCGTTGGCCCGCCGCCATCGCCAGCCGGAGGACGACCTCCGACGTGATTGGATCCGTATTCGCGGTGCCGCGCACCCCGTCGGTGCCGAAATATTGTCTTGTCATATTAGACCGATAATTCACTCCCACAGCCAGCGCAACCCGGCGCGTGCCGGCGTCCGCCCTTGCGCCGCCGCGCCGCCGCGGGCATCGTTGGAAAATAGGTAAACGGGTTGTCGTGGGGGCAAGGTAACGTGGCGAGGGCCGAGCAGACCGTTTCGCTGGTCATTCCAATGCACAACGAGGAATCGGGACTGGACGCCCTTTTCGAACGGCTGTCGCAGTTGCGGCCCACACTGGATTGCACCCTGGAAATCGTCTGTGTCGACGATGGCAGTTCGGACAACACCCTGGCGGCGTTATCGGCACGCGGCGCGGACGACGGCAGTCTGGTCGTCGTGGAACTGACCCGGAACTTCGGTAAAGAGGCCGCGCTGACAGCCGGCATCGACATTGCCAAGGGCGACGCCGTCATCCCCATGGATGCCGACCTTCAGGACCCACCGGAACTGGTCGCCGATATGGTGCGGAAATGGCGCGACGGGTACGACGTGGTGCTTGCCCGGCGGGTCGACCGGTCCGCCGACAGTTTCCTCAAGCGGGCGACCGCCTGGGCCTTTTACCGGACGCACAATGTCCTATCCGACACGGAAATCCCGGCGGATGTCGGAGATTTCCGCCTGCTCGACAGGTCCGTGGTCAGCGCCTTGAAGGCCCTGCCGGAAAGACGCCGCTTCATGAAAGGCTTGTTCGCCTGGCTGGGATACCGGACCGCCGTGATCGACTATACCCGCGCGGCGCGCCACAGCGACGCCACAAGTTGGGGATACTGGCGGCTGTGGAACCTGGCGCTTGAAAGCTTCACCTCCTTCTCGACCGCACCGTTGCGTCTATGGACCTATGTCGGCGCCGGGGTCGCGATGCTCGCCTTTCTCTACGCCACCTTCATCGTCCTGCGGACCCTCAGCCAGGGCGTGGACCTGCCCGGCTATGCCAGTCTGTTGACCGTGGTGCTGTTTCTGGGCGGGTTGCAATTGCTCTCGCTAGGCATCCTCGGGGAGTATGTCGGCCGGATCTACACCGAAGCCAAGGGGCGGCCGATCTATCTGATCCGCAGCATCAACGGTGCGCGCCGGCAGGACCCAGGTAGCGAAGGATGAGATCCTGGGTCGCCACCCTGGCCATTCTGGCGGTTGCGGCAGCGTTAAAACTGGCGGCATGGGCTTACTACGGGCCTGTCTACTTCAACGACACGCACCTTTACGAGAGCTTCGCCGACTATCTGCTTCATGACGATTGGAGCTGGCAGTACCGGGATTTCCAGCAGACCTTTCCGGTCACCATGTTACGAACAATCGGTTATCCGGCGATTATCGCGGCCGCCAAGATCGTCGCCGGGGACGGGTGGCAGAACCTGGTGGCCGCGTTGCAGATTTCCGCGTCCCTGGTGAGCTTGCTTGTGCTGGTGCGATGGACCCGTGCTGTGTGCCAGTCGACGGAAAAGGCCCTGCTGGTCGGCCTGGCCGTAGCCGCCGGTCAGGTTGTTCTGTACGATCTGGCGCTGCTGCCGGACAGTCTGTTCGCCAGCCTGACGATCTGTACGCTCTGCGCGCTGACCCCGATAAACAGCCAAGAGGGCCGCACGCCGGACACGATCATCGCACTGACCTGCGGTCTCGCTGTTTCTCTACTGATCCTGTTGCGGGCCAACGGCCTCCATCTGGTCTTCATGTTCCTGCCGTTGGCGCTGGTCTGGATTTTCACACGCGACCAAAGGAAAGGCCGGCTCGCCCTCCTGCTGATCCTGCCCGTGGTGATCACGGCGCAAGGGTACATATTGTGGAACCAGCACCGTTCCGGGGAACGCTTCTTCTCCAGCGGCGGACAGATCGCCGCCTTTCAACCGCTGTATCAGGCGGCCCGGCGCGGCGCGGACCTGTTTTCCGGCGACAGCGTGCTGGACCAGGCGGTGCGCGCCACGACGGACCGTTATGCATATGGCGACATCTATGCGCTGAACGAGTATCTCGCCGACAAAGAGGATTGGTCCGCGGTAGAGATCCAACGCGCCGGGGAAGGCGCGTTCCTACGCGCCTTGATCCGGGAACCCGGCGCAATGATCGCGAACGCCGCACGAAATTTCGGCTTCGATACAATCCGCTCGCTGATCAATCCGGCGCGCGCGGCGACAGAGACGCATCACCTGATCACCGGCGACCGTCTGTTCCCCGGATTTTCCAAAATGGTCAAATCCGCCGGCTCTCTCGATATCCGGGAAACTGTCTATGTAGCGGCCTATGGGCTGGGGGCGGTACTATCGATCCTGGTGTTTCTGGCCTTCCTGCTGGGCGTCCCGGTCCGCGCCATTGCGGGGCAGGCACCGCCGCTTGACCGGGCGATGGCCGGGCTTCTGTGGGCCGGCGTCTGTATGGTTCTGGGATATTACAGTTTCATTCACCTGGAACAGCGCTATGTCCTGCCGGTGACGCCTTTTGTCCTGGCGCTGGGCATCTGGGCGCTGCCAGAGCGGCGGGTCCGGCGCGGCGGTTTCCACTGAAAAGAAAACGGCCCGCCGGTGGGGCGGGCCGTATCGAATTTATAAAGGGGTGCTAGGCCGTTCCCGGTTCCGGGTCTGGGCTGCCCATCGGTCCGGTGTTCGGCACGGATGACCGTCCGCCACCCTGTGGCGCGGACCCATCGTCTTCTTCGCGTTCCACTTTTTCGCCGCGCAGCAAACGGTCCACGTCAACACGGTCGAGCGTTTCAAACTCCAGCAGCCCTTGGGCGATCTTCTCCAGTTCGTCGCTGTGGTCGGTCAGGATCCGGCGCGCGGTATCCTCGCCCTCCTCGACGAAACGGCGGATTTCCTCGTCGATCAGCTTCGCGGTCGCATCCGAGATATTCTTGCGCTGCGCCACGGAGTGCCCCAGGAAAACTTCCTGTTCGTCCTCGCTGTACTGCAAGCGGCCGAGCTTGTCCGAATAGCCGTATTTGGTGACCATGTTGCGGGCAAGCTTGGTCGCCTGTTGAATGTCATGCGACGCGCCCGTGGTGATATTCTCACGACCGAAGGTCATTTCCTCGGCCAGGCGGCCGCCGAACAGGCTCGCGATCTGCGCTTTCAACTCACGCTCGGACAGGGACAGCTTATCCCGCTCCGGCAGCGCGAAGGTAACGCCCAACGCACGGCCGCGCGGAATGATCGTTACTTTGTGCAGCGGCTCGTGACCGTCCGCGTGCAGCATGACCACCGCGTGGCCCGCTTCGTGATACGCCGTGAGCTTCTTCTCATCCTCGGTCATCACCATGGAGCGCCGTTCGGTGCCCAGCATAACCTTGTCCTTGGCGTCCTCCAATTCCTGCATGGAAACGACGCGCCGGTTGCGGCGGGCGGCCAGCAAGGCGGCCTCGTTCACGAGGTTGGCGAGATCCGCCCCGGAAAAGCCGGGCGTGCCGCGGGCGATGGTCTTTGCGTCCACGTCGGGGGCCTGCGGCACCTTGCGCAGATGCACCTTCAGGATCTTCTCGCGGCCGATGATGTCCGGGTTCGGTACGATGACCTGACGGTCGAAACGGCCCGGGCGCAGAAGCGCCGGGTCCAGCACGTCGGGCCTGTTGGTCGCGGCGATCAGGATGACGCCTTCGTTCGCCTCGAAACCATCCATTTCGACCAGCAACTGGTTGAGGGTCTGTTCGCGTTCGTCATTTCCGCCGCCGAGGCCGGCGCCGCGATGGCGGCCCACCGCATCGATTTCATCGATGAAGATGATGCAGGGCGCGTTTTTCTTGCCCTGTTCGAACATATCGCGCACCCGGCTGGCGCCGACGCCGACGAACATTTCGACGAAATCGGAGCCGGAGATCGTGAAGAAAGGTACATTCGCTTCACCGGCGACGGCGCGCGCGGTCAGGGTCTTACCCGTTCCCGGGGGACCGACCAGCAGCACGCCTTTCGGAATCTTGCCGCCAAGGCGCTGGAATTTCTGCGGATCCTTGAGGAATTCGACAACTTCTTCCAGTTCCTGCTTCGCTTCGTCGATGCCGGCCACATCCTCGAAGGTGACGCGTCCGTGCTTTTCAGTCAGCAGTTTCGCTTTCGACTTACCGAAGCCCATGGCTTTGCCGCCACCGCCCTGCATCTGGCGCATGAAGAAAATCCAGACGGCGATAAGCAGCAGCATCGGGAACCAGCCGATAAGCACGGAAAGGACAGGCGGCAACCCTTCCTCCAGAGGCCCAGCCGTGACGGCGACGCCGTTCTCGGTCAACCGGCCAACAAGTTGCGGATCGTTCGGCGCATAGGTGGTGAAGGAGTTTCCACCCTTGAAGTGGCCGGAAATATTCGGCCCCTTGATCGTCACGTCGCTGACGCTTCCGGACTCAACGCTGGCGACGAATTCCGAATACGGGATCCCTTCGTGCTCAGCACGCGGTTCCGCTCCCTGGAACATGTTATATAACAGGACCAGCAGGATCGCGATGATTATCCAGAGACCGATGTGTTTGCCGAACAGATTCACGGTTAAAGAACCCTTCCGTACTTAGGTTACGGGCCATTCCGTCTGTCGAATGGCGTATTTAAACACAAATGACATCCGGTTTCGATAGGCGTCCCCCGCTCTCCACTCAGACAACCGGTAGTCTTGCCCCTTTAAATAGGGCGTGAACAGGCACTTTGAAAGGCCGATATCCGAAATAAAGCCCGTTTGCCTCATGCCCGCTGGTCCGGCGACACCAGGATCTGCGGGCCCGGGCGAAACATGAACTCCATCTTCTCGAACCGGGCCGACCGGCCCGTCATCATTCTTGGCTGGACGCCGCTTACCGCGATCAGTTCGTCATGACGCCAAAGCGCCGGCAGACTTCGGCGAACGGCGGACGGCACCGTATCGAACGCCCCTTTTCCGAACGTGTCCCTTCCCTGCTTCAGCCCATCCCGGCCGAGTTTCCGAACGCTCAATTCCGAAAGATCTCCCGCAATGGTCAGGCGGAAACGGCCGTCCCAGATCAAGCTGGGCAGGGCGGGCGAGACTTCCTGAACGCTCGCGACTTCTCGAAAGACCGATAGCAGTCCCCGCTTCGCCTGCAGTTTGCATCCGCCCAGCGTCCGCACAGCCCCCCCCGCACCGGACATGAGAGAGTCTATGCACGCCTCCAGTTTCTCCAGCCGTACCGGATAGTCCCGGCCTGCCACACCGCGTACCGCACTGGACAGCACCCGCAGCGCGATTTCGTCCGGCGCACGGCGCAGCGCCGCCAGATCCAGGTCGATGAAGCCCAACGGGTCCAGCGTCGCCGAAGTTTCGAAAAAGTGATCGCACGACGCCTCCAGGGACGCCCGCGCCCGGCGCATTCTCGCGGCTGTACCAGCCAACCGGCGGGGGTCGAGCCCTTCTTCGGAAAGGACCGACATCAATTCGCGCATTCGAATGCGCGCATGGCTGCGGTCATGGTTACTGGGGTCCTCGACCCACGGCCAACCTTCAGCCGCAAGAATTGCACGCAGGTCGGTTTTCGGAACGTCCAGGACAGGCCGGATCAGACGGATCGGAAAAATCGCACCGCCATTGTCCAACTCCGCCGCACGGGGCATGGCCGCCAGCCCGTAAACGCCGCTGCCGCGGGCAAGCCGCAGCAGAAAGGTTTCCGCCTGATCCTCAAGATGGTGCGCCACGGCGAGTACAGGCGTCTGATTGGCCAG
>JANQIT010000315.1 GCA_028282025.1 Hwanghaeella sp.
CGGCCGCAAGATCATCGTCGACACCTATGGCGGCGCGGCGCCGCACGGCGGGGGCGCCTTCTCCGGCAAGGATCCGACGAAGGTCGACCGTTCCGCCGCCTATGCGGCCCGCTATGTGGCGAAGAACGTCGTGGCCGCGGGCCTGGCGGAAAAATGCGTGATCCAGGTCGCCTACGCCATCGGCGTGTCCAAGCCGCTGTCGCTGTATGTGGACACCCAGGGCACCGGCGCGGTTTCGGAAGAAAAACTGGTGGGCGCGATCAACGAAGCCATGGATCTCAGCCCCCGGGGCATCCGCGAGCATCTGGACCTGGCCAAGCCGATTTACGCGCCCAGCGCCGCCTACGGGCATTTCGGCCGCACGCCGACCGACGCGGGCCACTTCTCGTGGGAGCGCACCGACCTGGTCGACGCCCTGAAGGCCGCCCTGACCTGATCGCGGCCCGACCGGCCGCGTGGAATGAAAACCGGCAAGAACGGTCCGCCCCGCAAGGCGCGGGCCTGACGGCCGGTCCGGACCGTAACCGATGACAGAACCGGGCATGTCAAAGACCGCGCCGGATCAGCCGCCGAAATTCTATGGCCGCAAGCGCGGCCGCGCGCTGCGGGCGGGCCAACAGGCCCTGGTCGATACAGTGCTGCCGTCACTGCGGGTGCCGTTGGACGGACCGGCCTTCGATCCGCGCGATTTGTTCGGCGACGCCGTGAAACGGGTCTGGCTGGAGGTCGGCTTCGGCGGCGGCGAACATCTCGCCGATCTGGCGCAGGACAATCCCGACACCGGCCTGATCGGCTGCGAACCCTATGTCAACGGCGTCGCCAAACTGCTGACCGCGGTGCGCGAGCGCGATCTGGACAATGTGCGGATCCTCGATGACGACGCCCGGCTGCTGCTGGCCCGACTGCCCGACCGGTCCATCGACCGGATCTTCGTCCTGTTCCCGGACCCCTGGCCGAAAAGGCGGCACTGGAACCGGCGTTTTCTGGGGCCGGAAAACCTGCCCGCCCTGGCCCGGGTTCTGAAACCGGGCGGCGAATTGCGGGCGGCGACCGATCATCCCGGCTACCTGACCTGGATGCTGATGCATCTGTGCCGCCATCCCGGTTTCGAATGGCTGGCCGAAGGCCCCGCCGACTGGCGGCAACGGACCGCGGACTGGCCTCCGACACGCTACGAAAAGAAGTCGCTGGCGGGCGTTCCGCACTTTCTGCGCTTCCTCAGACGATAACCCGCCGGACGGTTTCGCCGGACCGGCGCTGACCGCTTGAATTCCGGGACGGGATCGCGTACAACCGCGCCATACCGATCATTTATCGGAGCGCATTTCGCAGGGATCTGTGAAACAGCGGGTCCGATTTTGGGAGGTGGGCCCCCGGCCCGCCTTTTTTAATGCTTGCATCAGGGTGCCGGAAAAGGGCCCGCGGACATACCGAATGGATCTTATCGAACGCGTCAGCACGCTGATTGAACCGGCGATGAACGACATGGGCTTCGAGCTTGTGCGCGTCCGTCTGATCGGGTCGCAGCGCAAGACGCTGGAAATCACCGCGGACAAGCTGGACGGTGCGGCGATGACCGTCGACCATTGCGCCGATATCAGCCGCGCGGTGTCTGCGATCCTGGATGTTGATGACCCGATCCCCGATGCGTATGTTCTGGAAGTGGGCTCGCCCGGCATCGACCGGCCGCTGACCAAAATTCCGCATTTCGAACGGTTTGCCGGCTTCGACGCGAAGGTCGAACTGCACCGCATGCTGGACGGCCGGAAACGCTTCAACGGCAAGCTGTTGGGTGTGGAGGAAGATCGGGTCCAACTGGACCAGGACGGCGAGGTGCTGAACTTGCCGTTCGCCGACATCCGGGCGGCGAAACTGATTTTGACCGACGAGCTGATCGCCGCGGCGCAGGCCGGTAGTCCGGCCCCCGGAAGCACGGTGGACGGCGGGGCGGTCGAAGGCGGTTGGGTCGAGATCGAAGACCCGGCCGAACGCTAGAGACACAGAGTAACGGACAGAGATACCCGAGGAAGCTATGGAAGCTGTCGCCATTACACGGACCGATATGTTGAACGTCGCCGACGCGGTTGCGCGCGAAAAAGGCATCGAGCGCGAGCTGGTGCTGGAAGCGATGGAACAGGCCATTCAGAAAGCCGGCCGGTCCAAATACGGACACGAGCACGATATCCGCGCCTCCATCGACCGGAAGTCCGGCGAAATCCTGCTGGCCCGCTACCTGGAAGTGGTCGAGGAGATCGAGAACGAAGTCACCCAGCTGACGCTGGACCAGGCGAAGGCGAAAAAGGCCGACGCCGCGATCGGCGAGTTCCTGGTCGATCCCCTGCCGCCCATCGATTTCGGCCGGATCGCCGCGCAGACCGCCAAGCAGGTGATCGTGCAGCGGGTCCGCGAAGCCGAGCGCGAGCGCCAGTACGAAGAGTACAAGGACCGGGTCGGCGAGATCGTCAACGGCATCGTGAAACGGGTGGAGTTCGGCAACGTCACCGTGGATCTGGGCCGGGCCGAGGCGATCATGCGGCGCGACGAGTGCATTCCCCGCGAACATCTGAAGCGCGGCGACCGCGTCCGGGCCTTCATCTACGACGTCCGCCAGGAACAGCGCGGACCGCAGATCTTCCTGTCGCGCACCCATCCGGCCTTCATGGCCAAACTGTTCAGCCAGGAAGTGCCGGAAATCTATGACGGCGTGATCGAGATCCGCCGGGTCGCCCGCGATCCGGGCAGCCGCGCGAAGATCGCCGTCTTTTCGCATGACGGATCGATCGATCCGGTCGGGGCCTGCGTCGGGATGCGCGGATCGCGCGTCCAGGCGGTGGTCGCCGAACTGCAGGGCGAGAAGATCGACATCATTCCCTGGAGCGAGGACGAAGCCACCTTCGTGGTGAACGCGCTGGCCCCGGCGGAAGTCGCCAAGGTCGTGATGGATGAAGAGGCCGGCAAGATCGAAGTCGTCGTGCCGGACGATCAGCTTAGCCTAGCCATCGGCCGCCGCGGCCAGAATGTGCGTCTGGCCTCGATGCTGACGGAGTTCGACATCGACATCATGACCGAAGAGCAGGAATCCGAGAAGCGCCAGGCGGAATTCAACGAACGCAGCGAGCGCTTCATCGCCGCGCTGGACGTCGATGACGTCATCGCGCGCCTGCTGGTGACCGAGGGTTTCACCGAAATCGACGAAGTGGCCTTCGTTCCGGTCGACGAACTGGCCGCCATCGAAGGCTTCGACGAGGAAGTAGCCGAAGAACTGCGCCGGCGCGCCCGCGCGTTCCTGGAAGAGGAAAAGGCCCGTCTGGTGGAAGAGCGCCGGTCGCTCGGCATCGCCGACGATCTGGCCGAGACCGAGGGCCTGAACGACGCCATGCTGGTCGCCCTGGGCAAGGACGACATTAAATCGCTGGAAGATTTCGCGGGTCTGGCGCCGGACGAACTGACCGACCGGGATGACGGCATTCTGCGCTCTTTCGGCATGACCGAGGATGTCGCGACGGATCTGGTCATGCAGGCGCGCGTCAAGGTCGGCTGGATTACCCAGGAAGACCTGGATGCGATGCAGGCGTCCGATGAGGAAGAGGGCGAAGGCGAGGACGGTGACGGCGAAGACGGGGCGGCGGCCCCGGCCGGCGCGGTCTGATGCGCGGGGCCGGAAACAGAAGAATCGCGGGACGAACCACGGGACGACGTGCTGACGGACGAACGACATACCGAAACGGAAACCTCTTCGGCCCAGAGCGGCGATCATGAGATCGCCCTTGCGGCAGAACGGGAGGAGTCCGGCCCTGGACCGGTGCGGCGCTGCATCGCGACGGGAGAGGTGCGTCCGAAGCCCGACCTAATCCGCTTCGTCCTGTCGCCGGACGGCGTCGTTACCCCGGATCTGGCGGAAAAGCTGCCGGGACGCGGCCTTTGGGTCAGCGCGTCGGAGGCGGCCCTGGACCGGGCGATCCAGCGCAACGGCTTCGCCCGCGCGGCGCGGCAAAAGGCGGCCATCCCCGACAATCTTAAAAATAGCGTCGTCGAGTTGTTGACGCGCCGGTGCATAGAGTATTTGTCTCTTGCACGCCGGGCCGGTCAGGCGGTCACCGGATTCGAAAAATGCCTGGCGCAATTGAAGACCGGGGGCGGGGCCGTTTACACGGCGGCCGTGGACCGGGGCGACGACGGCGCCGCGAAATTGGAACGGGCCTCGGCCGATGCGGCCCGTGTGCATGTTTTGACCCGCGAGGAACTGGGACAGGCCTTCGGCCGGCCTCAGGCCGTTCACGTCGTGGTTCTGAAGGGGGGCCTGGCACAGGCCTTTACGCGCACCGCCGCTAAGTTGGCGGGCGTTCGGTCAGTGGAGACACCTGCGCGGGAATTGGGCGCGGGTGCGGAAGGAAGCGAGAATGAGTGATAGTAAAGACAGCGGCGGTAAACTGACGTTGGGCAAGCCCGGGCGGCTTGAACTGCAAAAGACCGTCGACAGCGGGCAAGTACGCCAAAGCTTCAGCCACGGCCGGACCAAGACCGTCAAGGTCGAGAAGAAGCGCAAGCGGACGTTCGAGCGGAACGAGTCCGGCAAGATGGAACGCGTGGGCGAAGCCGGGCAAGGGCGCAAGCCATCCGGCGCGGACCAGTTCCCGGCCGACGGCCTGTCGGTCGCCGAGCGCGAACGCCGGATGAAGGCGCTGGAAGGCGCGGCCAAGGTCGAGGCGGAACGCCAGAGCGCCCTGAAGGAACAGGAGCGCCGGGCCCAGGAACAGCGTCAGGCGCGCGAAGAGGAAGAACGCCGCCGCGCCGAAGCGGAGGCCGAAGCCCAGCGCCGCGCCGAGGAACAGGCCCGGCAGGCCGAAGAGGAAGCCCGCCGCCAGGCCGCCGCCAAGCAGACGCGTAAACCCGCCGAACCGCAGGCGGCCCCTGCCCCCGCGGCAGCGGATTCCGCCGCCCGCAAGGCCCCGAAAGAAGCGCCCCCGCGGACGGACGATAAGGAAAAGCAGCGCCAGGCGCCGGCCCGTCCGCGCGGCGAGCCGCGCCGCCGTCAAGGCAAGCTGACCATCTCGCAGGCCCTGGAAGGGGATGCGGAGGAACAGCGCGGCCGTTCGCTGGCCGCCCTGCGCCGTGCGCGCGAGCGGGAGAAACAGCAGAACCGCGAAATGCTGGCCCGCAGCGAGAAGGTTATCCGCGAAGTCGTGGTGCCGGAGATGATCACCGTCGGCGATCTGGCGAACCGGATGGCCGAACGCGGCGGCGACGTGGTCAAAACGCTGATGAAGCTGGGCGTGATGGTCACCGTGAACCAGACAATCGACGCGGACACCGCCGAACTGGTCGTCAGCGAGTTCGGCCACAAACTGAAACGCGTCTCCGAGGCGGATGTCGAGGATGCGCTGATCCAGCACACGGAAGACCCGGAAGACGCGCTGAAGGCGCGCCCGCCGGTCGTAACCGTGATGGGCCATGTCGACCACGGCAAAACCTCGCTGCTGGATGCGCTGCGCGCCACCGATGTGGTCTCCGGCGAAGCGGGCGGCATCACCCAGCATATCGGCGCCTATCAGGTCGAACTGTCCGGCGGCGACCAGATCACCTTCCTGGACACGCCCGGCCACGAAGCCTTCACGGCGATGCGCCAGCGCGGCGCGAACGTCACCGACATCGTGGTGCTGGTGATTGCCGCCGACGACGGCATCCAGCCGCAGACGGTGGAAGCGATCAACCACGCCAAGGCGGCGGAAGTGCCGATCATCGTGGCGATCAACAAGTGCGACAAGCCGGATGCCGACCCGAACAAGTCGCGCACCCAGTTGCTGGAACACGAACTGGTGCCCGAGGAAATGGGCGGCGACATCATCACTGTCGAGGTTTCAGCCCTGAAGCGGACCAACCTGGACAAACTGGAAGAGATGATCCTGCTGCAGGCGGAACTGCTGGAGCTGAAAGCCAACCCCGACCGCGCCGCGGAAGGCGCAATCGTCGAGGCGAAACTGGAGAAGGGCCGCGGCTCCGTCGCGACCGTTCTGATCCAGCACGGCACCCTGAAGGTCGGCGACACGTTCGTTGCGGGATCGGAATGGGGCCGCGTGCGCGCGCTGATCGACGATAAGGGCCGCAACATCAAGACCGCCGGCCCGTCGTCGCCGGTCGAGGTGCTGGGCCTGCAGGGCACGCCGTCCGCCGGCGACGATTTCGCGGTGCTGGAAGACGAAGCCAAGGCCCGCGAGATTTCCGAATACCGGCAACGCAAGCACCGCGAAGCCAGCACGGCGGTCGCCGGGCGGGGTTCGCTGGAACAGATGTTCAACCAGATCAAGGCCGGCGAGATCAAGGAACTGCCCGTCGTCATCAAGACCGACGTCCAGGGTTCTCTGGAGGCGATCACCGCATCGCTGGATAAGCTGGCGACCGAAGAGGTCAAGGTCCGCGTGCTGCACGGCGCGGTCGGCGGGATCACCGAATCCGATGTCATCCTGGCGAACTCGTCGAACGGCCTTGTGATCGGCTTTAACGTCCGCGCCAACCCGCAGGCCCGGGAACTGGCCCGCAGCAACGGCCTGGATATCCGCTATTACTCGGTGATCTACGACGTTATCGACGACGCCAAGCAGATCATGGGCGGCCTGCTGGCGCCGGAACAGCGCGAGAACTTCCTGGGCTACGCGGAAATCCGCGAGGTCTTCAACATCACCAAGGTCGGCAAGATCGGCGGCTGCATGGTGACCGAAGGCATGGTGAAGCGCGGCGCCAAGGTCCGCCTGCTGCGCGACAACGTCGTGATCCACGAAGGCGCGCTGAAACAGTTGAAGCGCTTCAAGGACGATGTCCGCGAAGTGCAGCACGGTTACGAATGCGGCATGGCCTTCGAAAATTACGACGACATCAAGGAAGGCGACTTCATCGAATGCTATGAAGTCGAAGAGGTGGCGCGCGCGCTGTAATGGCGCGCCGTCCGTCCGGGTCCCGTCATGAGCCGTGGAAAACCGCCGTCACAGCGCCAGTTGCGCGTTGGTGAGGAGCTTCGCCATGTATTGGCGGAAATCCTTCAGCGCGAAGGGCTGCGCGACCCCGCCCTGCAAGGCGTCATCCTGACGGTGACGGAGGTCCGGGCCAGCCCCGACCTGCGCAACGCAACGGTTTTCGTCAGTCCGCTGGGCGGCGGCGATATCAAGGCGATCCTGGCCGGGTTGAAACGGGCCGGCCCCTATCTCCGCTCGGCGGTGGCCAAACGGGTGCATCTGAAATACCTGCCGATGCTGCAATTCAAGGAAGACACCTCCTTCGACGAAGGGGCGAAGATCGACGCGGCCCTGCGCGACCCGACGGTCATCCGGGACGTGGCCGCGGACGTCGACCGTTCCACCGACGAATAGGGTCCTGGTTTATGGGACGGAAACGCAAGGGCGACCCGGTTCACGGCTGGGTGGTCGTGGACAAGCCGACCGGCGCGGGGTCGACGCCGGCGGTCAACCGGGTGCGGCGTTTCTTCAACGCCCAGAAGGCCGGGCACGCCGGCACGCTGGACCCATTCGCCAGCGGCGTGCTGCCGATTGCGCTGGGCGAGGCAACCAAGACCATGGCCTTTGTCATGGACAGCACGAAATCTTACGAATTCACCGTTGCCTGGGGCGCCCGGACCGACACGCTGGACAATGAGGGCGAGGTGGTGGAGACAGCCGCCGCACGCCCGTCATCGGCGGAGATTGAGGCGGCGCTGCCCAACTTCCTCGGCGCGATAGAACAGATCCCGCCCGCCTATTCCGCCATCAAGATCGACGGCCAGCGCGCCTATGACATGGCGCGCCGCGGTGAGGAGCCGGAAATGCAGGCCCGCACCGTGGAAGTGCTGGACCTTCGGCTGCTGGATTGCCCGGATGCGGACCATGCACGCTTCTCCTTATCCTGCGGCAAGGGAACCTATGTCCGCTCGCTGGGCCGGGACCTGGCCGCGGCGCTCGGCACCGTCGGCCATCTCTGCCAGCTTCGGCGCACCCGGGTCGGCCCGTTCGGCGAAGCGCAGGGCCATCCCCTGAACGATTTTTCACTTGAAGACGGGGAGGAAAGCGCGCATAAGGCCGCGCGTGAACGGAGCTTGCTCCCTTTACAAGCATCGCTGGACGGCATCCCGGCGATTGCTTTAAGCGACATGGAAGCGATGCGGCTCAGAAATGGTCAAGCCGTCTCCCTTCTCCGCAAATTGGATCTCGAACGCGTGCGGAACATCGATCAGGGCTCTACCGCCTTGGCGACCTGCGCGGAAAAGGCGTTGGCCCTGGTCCGGTTTGAGAAGGGCGCGTTGCATCCGGTCCGTGTCTTTAATCTTTAGGAACCATCCGCGGTGCCGCGAAAGGAAAAGTAAGTATGTCCATTACGGCTGAACGTAAGACCGAAGTGATTCAAAAATTCGCCGCCGGCGAAAAGGACACGGGCTCCCCCGAAGTGCAGGTCGCGATCCTGACCGAACGGATCCAGAACCTGACGGAACACCTGAAAACCCATGCGAAGGATTTCCATTCCCGCCGCGGGCTGCTGGTGATGGTCGGGAAACGCCGCCGTCTTCTGGATTACGTGAAGAAGAAAGACGAAGCGCGGTACAAAACGCTTATCGGAGAACTTGGAATTCGGCGTTAAGTCGCTGAATACGGGGCGCGGGCACAGTCCAGCGCCCCTTTTCGTATGGTCCCGGCGGCAAGGATGCGGCTTGGGACCAGAACATGGAAGCACAGCTTCATGACCACCGGACTTTCCGGCCGACGTATTACAGGCCAGGACGTTTCGGGTGATCGGTTCCGCCGGCGGTGCGCGCCGGCATTATCGTTTCGGGCGCTGTCAGGTCTTCAGCCCGGGTTCCGGTCACAGCATGTGCGCTGCGCTTCCCGCCGCCCTCCAACGGGGAGACGCGGCCAAACGTAGGTATGTGAAGGAAAACAGAAACCGATGTTTAGCATCCACAAAAAAGAGATTGAATGGGGTGGGCGCACGCTCACCATCGAATCCGGGCGGATCGCCCGGCAAGCCGACGGCGCTGTGCTCGTCACCTATGGCGGAACCAAGGTTCTGGCCACCGCGGTCTTCGCGAAATCCGAGCGCCCCGGCGTCGATTTCTTCCCGCTGACCGTGAACTACCAGGAAAAGACTTTCGCGGCAGGCAAGATCCCCGGCGGCTTCTTCAAGCGTGAAGGCCGTCCCAGCGAAAAAGAAACCCTGACCTCCCGTCTGATCGACAGGCCGATCCGGCCGCTGTTCGTCAGCGGTTTCCGCCACGAAACCCAAGTCGTCTGCACCGTCCTGGCGCATGACATGGAAAACGACCCGGACATCGTCGCAATGGTCGGCGCCAGCGCGGCGCTGACAATCTCGGGCGCGCCCTTCATGGGCCCGATCGGAGCGGCGCGTATCGGTTACATCGATGGCGAGAACGTCCTGAACCCGACCACCGAGCAACTGGCGGACAGCAAGCTGGACCTGGTTGTCGCCGGCACCCAGGAAGGTGTGCTGATGGTCGAATCCGAAGTCCAGGAACTGAACGAAGATCAGATGCTGGACGCCGTGATGACGGCGCACCGCGGGTTCCAGCCGGTGATCGACATGATCATCGACTTGGCCGAGGAATGCGCCAAGGAACCGTTCGACATGCCGGCGCCGGTCCCCCAGCTCGACGTGGTTGCCGCACGGGTCGCCGAAATCGCCGAAGCCGGCCTGAAGGAAGCCTACGCGATCACGACGAAAGTCGACCGGCAGGCCGCCATTTCCAAAGTCAAGGAAGAGGCCCTGGCGAAGATCGAAGAAGAGGAACTGGACGTCGCCCTGGCGGCCAAGTCCTTCAAGGGCCTTGAGTCCAAGGTCGTGCGCGGCAGCATCCTGGCCACCGGCAAGCGCATCGACGGCCGGTCCACCACGGACGTCCGTCAGATCGACTGCCAGGTCGGCGTTCTGGAACGCGCCCACGGCAGCGCGCTGTTCACCCGCGGCGAAACCCAGGCGCTGGTCGTGACCACGCTGGGCACCGGCCAGGACGAGCAGATCATCGACGCGCTGGACGGCGAATACCGCGAAAACTTCATGCTGCACTACAACTTCCCGCCCTATTCGGTCGGCGAAGCGGGCCGCATGGGATCGCCGGGCCGCCGCGAAATCGGTCATGGAAAGCTGGCCTGGCGGGCCATCCACCCGATGCTGCCGGAGCATGAGGATTTCCCCTACACGGTCCGGATCGTATCCGAAATCACGGAGTCCAACGGTTCCTCGTCGATGGCGACGGTCTGCGGCACCTCGATGGCGCTGATGGATGCGGGCGTGCCGCTCAAGGCGCCCTGCGCCGGGATCGCCATGGGCCTGATCAAGGACCCGGAAGGCGTCGCCGTGCTGTCCGACATCCTGGGTGACGAAGATCATCTGGGCGACATGGACTTCAAGGTCGCCGGCACCGCCGATGGCATCACCTCGCTGCAGATGGACATCAAGATCACCTCGATCACCGAAGACATCATGCGTCAGGCGCTGGCCCAGGCGAAAGACGGCCGTCTGCACATCCTGAACGAGATGGCGAACGCGATCACGGCGGGCCGCGAGACGGTGGCCTCCACCGCGCCGCGCATCACCACGATCCAGATCGCCCGCGACAAGATCCGCGACGTGATCGGCACCGGCGGCAAGGTGATCCGCGAGATCACCGAAACCACCGGCGCGAAGATCGACATCGAAGACGACGGCACCATCAAGGTCGCAGCCGTGGACGAAACCGCCGGTCAGGCGGCGCTCGACTGGATCAATTCCATCGTCGCCGAACCGGAGCCGGGCGTGATCTACAAGGGCAAGGTCGTGAAGGTCGTCGATTTCGGCGCCTTCGTGAACTTCCTGGGCAACCGCGACGGGCTGGTCCACATCTCGGAATTGGCCGAGGGCCGGACCGCACAGGTTTCCGACGTCTGCAACGAAGGCGACGAGGTCTATGTCAAATGCCTCGGCGTCGACGAACGCGGCAAGGTGCGCCTGTCCATGCGGCTGGTGAACCAGGAGACCGGCGAAGAACTGGAAGACACGCGCCCGCCGAAGGAAGACGGCGGCGACGGGGACGGCGAGCGCCGCCCGCGCCGTCCGCGCCGGCGCTAAGCCTTCGCATTCAGGTACAAGAATTGGGGCGGCCTTCGGGTCGCCCTTTTTCGTACCGCTGATTTGAGGGCTCCGTTTTTCGGGCAGTCCCGCGCCAAAATCTTGATGATTTGCAAGACTCACCCCCATATGAGAACTCCGAATTGCCCACGTTCCACGGCTTGGACAGAAGACAAGGAAAGACCGATGCGGTTTCGAAACATTCTCGCCCTGACCTGTGGATTGGCCGCCACGGCCGCACTTGCGGGCTGCACGCCGGTCGGCCTTGCGGTGGGGGCGGGGGCGACCGCGGGGTCGGTGGCCCTGGAAGAGCGCGGGTTCAAACAGGGCGTTCAGGACCGCATCGTCGAAGCCTCCATCTCCAAAAGCCTGTTCGACTACAATCTCGACGCCTTCGGCAATGTGAATGTGGAGGTGGTCGAGGGCCGGGTGCTGCTGACGGGGCGCGTCGCCGAACCGGAGCACCGGGTCGAGGCCGTACGGTTCGCCTGGCGGGAAGACGATGTCGTCGAGGTGATCAACGAAATCCGTGTCGGCGAAACCGGCGATCTTGCGGACAAAGGCAAGGACGCCTGGATCGCGGCCCAGTTGCGGACCAAGATCACCGTCGATTCCCAGGTCAAGGCGGTGAACTACAATGCGGAAGTGGTGAACGGCACGGTCTATCTGTTCGGCATCGCCCAGTCGGAAAGCGAACTGAACCGGGTGATCGCCCATGCCAGAACCATCGAGTCCGTGCGCCGCATCGTCCCGGACCATGTCCGGATGAAGGACGATCCGTCGCGCAAGACCGTCAGCGGCTAGACAAGTCCCGAACTTGTGTGGGTCCGGGCGGCTTTGCCCGTGTGACAATCCGGGCAAAGCCCTTACAGTGTCGGCGATCTTACAGGGATATCGGATGAGACCGGCGGACCCAAAAGCGATTCTGCGCAAACTGAAACCGGGCAAGGACGGACGTCTGCCGATTGCCGAGGCGGCGCTGGCGGCGGCGTTGCTGGACCCGGTCGGCGTGCGCGCGTCGGACCATCTGGAGGAAGCCCTGAGCCATCTGGACGGTATCGTCGCTGACGCCAGGGCGCTGCTGGACAGGGGCGAACAGGATGTCGATCTGGCCGCGGCCGCGCTGAATCACGCGATCCTGGAACGGTCCGGCTATGAAGGCGATTCCGAAAGCTACGACGATCTGCGCAACGCCAACCTGTTCCGGGTGATCGAGCGGCGGCGCGGCCTGCCCGTGGCGCTCGGTATTCTTTACATGCATGTCGGGCGGGCGCTGGGCCTCGCCGTCGACGGGCTGGCTTTTCCCGGCCATTTCATGCTGCGGCTGGAGACCGAGAGCGCGCGCTGCATCATCGACCCCTTCTTCGGCGGCATGCAACGCGACGCCGCCGGTCTGCGCGACCTGTTGAAATCCATGCAGGGGCCGGAGGCGGAACTGGAGCCCAGATTCTATGAGCCCGTCGCGGACATGGATGTTCTGATCCGGCTGCAGAACAATCTGAAAATGCGTCTGATGCAGGGCGAGCGGCACGCGGAGGCCTCCACCGTGCTGGAGACCATGCTGATGATCGCACCCAAGGATGCGGGCCTGTGGCGGGAAGCGGGGCTTCTGAGCATGCATACCGGAAATTACCGCGCGGCGCTCACCGCGCTCGGCAACTATGTGGACATGGTCCCGCCCGGACCCGACCGCCGCGAAATGGAGGCCCTGATGGCGGGCCTGCGCCGGAAGTTGAACTGACTCGTCGCGCTGCGGATCATCAGTTTTGACCGCGGACCCCTGGACCGGGCGCTCATTCAACGCTATCTGACGCGCCGTCTATACCGATTTCCCGAACAGGAGCATCCCCCATGGCCCTTTCCGTCGCGATCCAGATGGATCCGATCGATGCGATCGACATCAACGGCGACAGCACCTTCGCGCTGGCGCTGGAAGCCACGCGGCGCGGTCACCGGCTGTTCCACTATCTGCCCGGCGATTTGAGCTTCATGCACGGCAAGGTCACCGCGCATGCCCGCCCGCTGGAGGTGCGCCGGGTCGAAGGGGATCACTTCACGCTGGGCGGCAAGCAATCGCTGGACCTGTCGACGGTCGATGTGGTCCTGATGCGCCAGGACCCGCCCTTCGACATGTCCTACATCACCGCAACCCATATCCTGGAGCATATCCACCCGGACACGCTGGTGGTGAACGACCCGTTCTATGTGCGTAACGCGCCGGAAAAGCTGTTGGTGACCCATTTCCCGGAACTGATGCCGCCGACGCTGATCACCAGCAACCGCGACGACATCATGGCGTTCCGCAACGAGTACAAGGACATTATCGTCAAGCCGCTCTACGGCAACGGGGGAGCGGGGGTCTTCCACCTGACGCCGGGCGACGAGAACCTGAACAGCCTGCTGGAACTGTTCGCCGAACTGTACCGCGAACCGATCATCGCCCAACGCTATATGCCGGAGGTGCGCAAGGGCGACAAACGCATCATCCTGGTCGACGGCAAGGCGGCGGGCGCGGTCAACCGCATTCCGGCGGAAGGCGAGTCGCGGTCGAACATGCATGTCGGCGGCAAGGCGGTGAAAAGCGACATCACGGCGCGCGAGCATGAGATCTGCGAAGCCATCGGCCCGACCCTGAAGAAACAGGGGCTGATCTTCGTCGGCATCGACGTGATCGGCGACTACCTCACCGAAATCAACGTCACCAGCCCGACCGGCCTGCAGGAAATCGGCCGTTTCGACGGCGTCAGCCTGGAAGCCCAGATCTGGGATGCGATCGAGGGCAAGTTATAGGTATTAACAGCGGCGCCTGCCCACGCCCCCACCCGGCCAGCCGACGCCGGTATTCTGCGGGTGGCAGGGTGGAGGAGTGGGCA
>JANQIT010000336.1 GCA_028282025.1 Hwanghaeella sp.
GTGGAGATGTCCGTCCAGTTCGTGAGCGATGACGTCAAGGACTTCGTCCTGGAGGTCCGCTCACCGGAGAACTCGTTGCAACACGCCGCCAACAGCGCCCTGCGCCACGTGGTCGGCGGTATGACCATGGATCTGGTGCTGACCGAAGGCCGCGCGCAGATCGCCCAGGAGGTACAGTCGCGGCTGCAGGACTACCTGACGGCCTATCGCACGGGAATCAGCGTATCGACAGTCAACGTGGACGATTCCAAACCCCCCACGCAGGTACAGTCGGCCTTTGACGACGTGATCAAGGCAGCGCAGGATATTCCGCTTGGCCCCGAAATCGACGGCGACGACATGGTAACGCGGGGCATCCAGCGTCCCGTACCCTTCGCCCAGGCTCCAGCTTGTCTCGGACCAGTCGTAGGTCTGCGTGCAGCTGACATCCTTGGCCAGGTCCATGCCCTCCAGCCCGGGCCAGGCCGCCGCCTCGGACATCAGCGCATCGATGTCGAAGACGCCGTCCGGACGATGGCAGACCACGCCGTGCGGCGCGCCAAGATCCCGGATCCGGCGGGTCAGCCGGCGCGTGTCGATACCGGCGATGCCCGGCAGATCGTGCGCCTTCAGCCAACCGTCCAGATGGCTCACCGCCCGGAAGTTGGACGGTTCCGTGATATTCGCGCGCAAAACGCAGCCGCGGGCGGCGGGCGTCGTCGTTTCGATATCTTCCAGGTTCGCCCCGACATTGCCGATATGCGGAAAGGTAAAGGTGATGATCTGACCGGCATAGGACGGATCGGTCAGGATTTCCTGATAGCCGGTGATCGAGGTGTTGAAACACACTTCGCCGACCTTGTCGGTCTCCGCCCCGACGCCGTGGCCCCAAAACACCGAGCCGTCGTTCAATACGAGGGCGGCGGTCGCGCCGGGTGGCGGCGTCTTGCCGGAGCCGTTCTGTGTCATCGCACGCTGTCCTGATGGATTGAGGCGGCACAGAGATACGGGAGGGCGGCCAAAAAAGCAAGCACAGGCGAAATATAATTACCTTTATTTATCAATATGTTATAGGATTCCATCCGGTTGCCTATCCGGCTCCTTTCAATTAACCTCCCGCCCTTCGCCCCGGCGTCGAACAGCCGGTGGAGACAATTTCTGGAGGAAACATGTCCGGACTACGGGACACGATAAGCCAATCGCTGAAAGAGGCGCTGCGCGGCAAGGATGCGCTTGCGACACGGACGTTGCGGCTGATCCTGGCTGCAATCAAGGACAGGGACATCGCCGCCCGCGGCAAGGGCCAGACGGACGGGATCGGGGAGGAAGAACTTCTGCTGATGCTGCAGACCATGATCAAGCAGCGCCGCGAAAGCATCACCATGTACGAGCAGGGCGGACGGCTGGAACTGGCGGACCGCGAGCAGGGCGAAATCGACGTGATCGAGCGTTTTCTGCCGAAACAGCTCGGCGAAAGCGAAATGAAAACCGCAATCGGCGCGATCATCGGCGAGTCCGGCGCATCCGGCCTGAAGGACATGGGAAATGTCATGGCGGAACTGCGCGCGCGCTATGCGGGTCAGATGGATTTCGGGAAAGCCGCGGGCCTGGTGAAGGCGAGCCTGTCCGGCGGCTGACCGGGCCGGCCCGCGCCCCAAACGACGCCCGATTTCCATCCCGCCGGCGCTTCTGTCTGGAGGGTGCGTGAAATCGGTGCAATACTTTCCGCTCGGATCTGGCAACCGGGACCCATTGACCGTCGAGGACGACCGCCCGCCATGGCCTTTCCACCCGGCTTTCTGGACGAGATCAAGACGCGCATACCGCTGAACGGCCTGGTTGGCCGCCGTATTCAATTGAAACAGCGCGGCCGCGGCGATTGGTGGGGACTGTCTCCTTTCGTCAGCGAAAAGACGCCGTCCTTCCACGTACTGGAGGACAGGGGTTATTTCCACTGTTTCTCGTCCGGGGAACACGGCGACCATTTCACTTGGCTGATGAAAACGGAAGGGCTCGCCTTCCCGGAGGCGGTCGAACGGCTGGCGGGCGAAGCCGGTCTGGACATGCCGGAACGCACGCCGGAGCAAAAAGCGGCCGACGCCAAGCGCGGCACCCTGGGGGATGCCGCGGAAATCGCCGGACGCTTCTATCGCGACGCCCTGCGCGCGCCTTCCGGCAAGGCCGCCTTGGACTATGTCCGCGGCCGGGGTTTGAAGGAGGAAACCATCGCCGCCTTCGGGCTGGGATATGCGCCGGATGACGGGGGGTCGCTGAGAAACGCGCTGCAAGGCGCCAATGTCAAACCGGACGTGATGCTGGAAGCCGGCCTGTTCCGGTCCGGTCAGGACGGGCGCGCGCCCTATCCGTTCTTCCGCGACCGCCTGATGTTCCCGATCCACGACGCGCGCGGCCGCCTGATCGCCTTCGGCGGCCGCTTCATGGGGGACGCGAAAGCGGCGGGCGTCGGCAAATACATCAATTCACCGGACACAGCTCTCTTCGACAAGGGCAGGACGCTTTATAACCTGCACCACGCCAGACAGGCCGCCTATGAAGGTCAGCCGCTGCTTGTCGCCGAAGGCTATATGGATGTCATTGCGCTGGTCGAACACGGTTTCACCGCGTCGGTCGCCCCTTTGGGCACCGCGATCACCGAGCATCAGCTCCTGATGCTGTGGCGGATCGCCGACGAGCCGATCCTGTGTCTGGACGGGGACGAGGCGGGGCGGCGGGCGGCCCTGCGCGCCGCGACGCGGGCCCTGCCCCTGCTGAAACCGGGCAAGAGCGTGCGCTTCGCCTTTCTCCCCTCGGGCGAAGACCCGGATACGCTGCTGCGGGACCGCGGCCCGGATACGATGACCGCCCTGGTGCACCAGGCTGAGCCGCTGGACCTGGTGCTCTGGCGGACCGAGGCCGAGGCGCACCCGATCGACACGCCGGAACGGCGGGCCTCGCTAGAAGACCGCCTGAAGAAACTGGCCGGTCAGATCGAGGACGAGACCGTTCGCAAACAGTATTTCCGGGCCTTCAACGATCGGACCTGGGAAACCTTCCGGGCCGGACGCAGCCAAGGCGGGCCGCCGCGCCGCGGCCGCCCCGGCGGTTTTTCGAACGCGGGACGGCCCCAAACCCCGATGCCCGAGCGGATCCGGTCCCTGCGGGGCCGCCAGGAACGGTTTCGGCAGGAAATACTGATGGCCACGCTGCTGAAGCACCCGGATTTGCTGGCGGATTTCGACGAGGACCTGCATCGCGCGCGCCTCGACCAGGATCTTGACAAGCTGTTGCGCGAATTGCAGAACCTGATGAGTTCGGGAGCTAATCTTGACGCGGAGACCGTCAGCCACCACTTCGCTAGTGGAGGCGGCGGTGCTTTGTTGCGTGCCCTTCGCGATCCAAAGATCTTGCAAGCGATCAAGCCGACACGTCAGTCCACGGAATTGGAGGACGCGCGGCGCAGAGTGGAAGATATTTTGCGGGTCCTGTCCCAAAACGCACTTGCCGGCGAATTGCGGTCCGCTTCGAGCCGCGCGACGGACGAGGGGGACGAGGCCCGGATTTTGGCGTTGCGGGAGTCCTATTCGGATGGCGAAAGATCCGGTGTGGCTTTGGACGATGACGCGCTGTGACGAAGTGTTTCGAACGTCCGGACGCAGGGGTGGGATTGTTCGAACAGTGTGATTTAAGCGGTACGGGTAACGGCGCATCCAGATAATTGGTCATGCCCGTTCGCCACGGCGGGAACGTGGTCGGCGCGGGCTTTAGGGAACACGAGTATATGGCGACAAAAGCAGAGACAGCGGAACGGACCGAGTCCCGCGACGAACAAACCGACGGGCCTCTTCTGGACGTTATCGAGCAAGCGGTTAAGAAACTCGTTGCAAAGGCCAAAGAGCGCGGCTTCATCTCCATTGACGAGTTGAACGAGGCGCTGCCGCAGGAGCAGGTTTCCTCGGAACAGATCGAAGACACCATGACGATGCTCTCCGAGATGGGCATCAATGTCGTCGACGGTGAAGAATCCGAACAGGAAGCGGAAACCCCGGAAGAAACCGAAAGCGAAAGCTCGACATCCTCGTCCGCCGCCGGAAACATCGCCGATGACGATGTCGGCCGCACGGACGACCCCGTCCGCATGTATCTGCGTGAAATGGGATCGGTGGAACTGCTGTCCCGCGAAGGCGAGATCGCCATCGCCAAGCGCATCGAAGCCGGCCGCGAAAAGATGATCGGCGCGCTGTGCGAAAGCCCGCTGACCATGCGGGCCATCACCGAATGGCACGACTCGCTGGTCGAAGAACTGATGCTGCTGCGCGACGTAATCGATCTGGACGCCACGATGAGCGGCGGGCCGGACGGCGACGGCGCGGCCGCTGGCCTGAACGGGACCGAGGGCGGCGCGGCGGAAGGTTTCGCGGCGGACGGCGAAAGCGCGGAGCAGGACCCGGATCAAGCCGATGACGCGGAAGGCGCGGAGGCCAAACCCGCACCGGAAGCGAAGGAAGCATCCGACGGCGAAGCCGAGGGCGAGGGCGAGGACGAAGACGGGGAAGAGGGCGATCTCGACGAAGACGGCGAAGAGAACAACATGTCTCTCGCCGCCATGGAACAGTTGCTGAAACCCACGGTGCTTGAGACGTTCGAAAGCATCGCCTCGACCTATGCGAAGCTTCAGCGCGCCCAGGACAAGCGCCTTCAGTCCCTGCAGAAAGGCGAAAGCCTGTCCGCCTCGACCGAACGGACCTATGAGAAGCACAAAAAGGACCTGATCGAGGAGCTGAAGTCCGTCCGCCTGAACAACATGCGGATCGAACAGTTGGTGGAGGAACTCTACCAACTGAACAAGCGCCTGACGGCGGCGGAAGGGAAACTGCTGCGCCTGGCCACGGATTCCAAGGTCAAGCGCGAGGAATTCCTGGAAAAATACTACGGCAGTGAACTCGACCCGAACTGGATTTCCGAGGTCGAAGGCATTTCCAAACAGTGGGCGTATTTCGTCGAACGTAACCGCCGCAAGATCGAGAAAATCCGCACCGAGGTCGCCGAAATCACCGAAGACGCGGCAATGCCGATCGGCGAATTCCGGCGCATCACTCAGACCGTTCAGCAGGGCGAGCGCGAAGCCGCCCGCGCCAAGAAGGAAATGGTCGAAGCGAACCTGCGTCTGGTGATTTCCATCGCCAAAAAATACACCAACCGCGGCCTGCAATTCCTGGATCTGATTCAGGAGGGCAATATCGGCCTGATGAAGGCCGTCGATAAGTTCGAATACCGCCGCGGCTATAAGTTTTCGACCTATGCGACTTGGTGGATTCGGCAAGCGATCACACGGTCCATCGCGGACCAGGCGCGAACCATCCGTATTCCGGTTCACATGATCGAGACGATCAACAAGCTGGTCCGGACCTCACGCCAGATGCTGCACGAAATCGGCCGCGAGCCGACGCCGGAAGAACTGGCCGAAAAGCTGCACATGCCGCTGGAGAAGGTCCGCAAGGTCCTGAAAATCGCCAAGGAGCCAATCAGCCTCGAAACCCCCATTGGGGACGAGGAAGACAGCCATCTTGGCGACTTCATCGAGGACAAGAACGCCATCCTGCCGGCCGATGCGGCGATCCAGTCCAACCTGCGCGAAACGACGACGCGGGTTCTGGCCTCGCTGACCCCGCGCGAGGAACGCGTTCTGCGCATGCGGTTCGGGATCGGCATGAATACCGATCACACACTTGAGGAAGTCGGCCAGCAGTTCAAGGTTACCCGCGAACGTATCCGGCAGATCGAGGCCAAAGCGCTCCGCAAGCTCAAGCATCCGTCCCGCAGCCGCAAACTCCGCAGTTTCCTGGACTACTAGGAAATGGACCGGCGGGACCCCGACAGGAGCCCGCCGATCCTGAAAACGGCGGAACCGGACGACGCCGCGCGCGTCACGGCGTTGCTGCGCGCCTGCTATCCCGTCCTCTGGCGGGATGCCTACACCCCGGAAATCCTGGACGCCGTCCTGCCGCTGTTCTGCGAAGCGAACCCGGTCCTGCTGGCCTCCGGCACCTATTTCGTGGTTTCAGAGGGGCGGCGCGGGCGCGCCCTGGGGGCCGGCGGCTGGTTCGGCAAGCAAGGCGGCGGCGACACGGCGGACATCCCCGGAGAGGGATATGTGCGGCACTTCGCCGTTCATCCCGATGCACAGCGCCGGGGTATCGGGCGGATGATCATGGACGCCACCCTGGCGTCGGCCAAGGAAAACGGCGTCCACACCCTGCATTGCACCGCCAGCCTGACGGCGGGCGCCTACTACGAAGCGTTCGGTTTCGTGGAGACCGGGCGCATCGCGCTCCCCATCGCCGGGGTCGACCTGCCGGTGATCGCGATGAGATGGACCGCTTGAACGCCGCATGCGTTTCAAGGCTGCGTTGGATGGGGTCCAACGGCGGATCCGCTGAACGCGCAACAGCGCTGGTCTAACCCTGCGGGCTTTGCTATGAGGCGATGTCCGGGGCGGGGATGGCCTGTCTCGAAGGGGGGCCTGTAGCTCGGTTGGTTAGAGCGGACCGCCCATAACGGTTTGGTCGCGGGTTCGAATCCTGCCAGGCCCACCAAACTCTCATTGTCCGACCTGCCCGGCCCGGCAGTCGCATCGGGCCGGTGTTTCGTCCGCCACGCCGGCCTCTTCTTCCCTTCACTCTCTTATCCTCTCATCGTTGCCGCAGAGACGCGCCGTTCGTACACTGTCGGCGGGAGGCAAGGTATGGCCGCACGCAGAAAGACCGGGGACGCGAAGACAAAAGCCGACATTCTGCACGGCGTTCTGGACAGTGCGGCGGCCCTGGGCTGGGAGAATGTTCGGCTGTATCGGGTGGCGCACGATCTGTCGCTGCCGCTTGCAGAGGTTCGCCGGCATTTCACCGACCTGAACGCCGTCGCCGACTTCTGGTTCGCCGATGCGCTGGAGGCCATGCTGCAAGAGGAAGCGAACGGGTTCGGCGAAATGCCCCCGAAGGAACGGTTGCTGATCAAGATGCAACGCTGGTTGGATCATCTGGCCGGCCACCGGACCGTCGCGGTTCAGATGATTCGGGGGAAACTGCATCCGCCGCATGTGCATCATTGGGCGCCGATGGCGTTCGATCTGTCGCGGCTGATCCACTGGTGGCTGGATGCCGCGCGGATCGCCTCCACCGGGCCCAAACGCCAGGCGGCGGAAGTCGGGCTGACTGCGATCTTCCTGATGACATTGGCCCGCTGGGCCCGTGACGGCAGCCCGGGACAGCGGGAAACCCATCGCTTTCTGGAGCGACGCCTGACCCAGGCCGACGGCGTCATACGGCTCTGGCCCCGACGCGGCGGCTCATAGACGCCGGCGTGGAGTCCGCTAGCGCCGAATCGCGGTCACGACCACCTCGATCAGGTCCCCGCCGGCCAGATCCGCCCCAACGCAGGCCCGCTGCGGCCAGTTCTCCGGCGGCCCGATCCAATCGCACCACACGGTGTCCATATCCGCTTTCATCGACATATCGCGCAGATAGACCGTGGCTTGAAGCAGGCATTCCTTGCTGCTGCCGGCGTCCGCCAATGTCCGGTCCAGAGCGGCCAGCGTGTTGCGGGTCTGCGCCAGGATGCCGTCGGCCTCCGTCTCATCGGTCGCGACCGCATAGACATAACCGTTGTGAGCGACCGCGCGGCAGCGCCCGGCGGCTTTCCCGTGAAACCGTTCTATCGTCATGAGCTTTCCCATATGGCGTTTGTCCGAAGACGGAGACTATCCGGCTTGCCAAGCCGGCGGCACGCGGTTTTTCGGCCTTGAAAGCACAGCCCGGTCCCTTGTCCGGAAAATCGAGACCAAGGACTCGCCACGCATCGCGTCCACGGTCCGCAGGCGGGCCGTTTCGACTCCAATGGCCGCAAACCGGTAAACGGCCCAACACCGCCGGCATAGTACACTTTTGTTCTAATACCTGTCTTGGCGCAGGCCCGGGCTCATCCACGCCGGAATGAAGGCGGGCGCGGCCGTGTGAAACTCCCGCTTTTACCAACTTTTCCATTTACAGGTTAAAAACTTTTAAATATCAATAAGTTCAAGGTTATCGCTTTTTCGTTTACGCCATTGTTCCGCAAACGGACGATTTACTGTGCAGCCGTCGCCAAAGCAAATTGCCGTTGAGAGTGAACGCCGAAATCTCACCGAATGGGAGTACCACGCCCTGCCGGTCGATGCGCCGGCGGAAACCTTCGGCCCGTTTAAGGACATCGTCACGATCTGGCGGAGCAAGACGCGCCCCGACGCGCCGGTCCCCGCCCGGGCGGAAATCGATTTCTACGATTTGAAACCGTGGCTCGGCAAAATCTCCATCGCCAAGATCGACCCCGACCCGTTCAGCGTGCAGTTCGTTCTCTGGGGTACGGAACTGACGAAATGGTGGGGGGTCGACTATACCCAGCACACGCTTGGCGCCAAATCCGAAGCGCCGGAAACCTGGCAGAAAGTCGAAGGCGCTTATTTCGCGCATATGATGGAACGGCCATTCATCGGGATCGTTGGGGGGACGCTCGATAAATACGGACGGTCCTTTATCAAGATCCTGGGTATCGATCTTCCATTGCTGCATGACGGCCGGCTCTCGCACGTCCTGTCGGTCCATATCGAAATCGATCAGGATGCGTCCGCGGCCACCGAACTGCCCGACTTCCGCCCCTCGCAGACATTCTGAAGCAAGCGCCGCGAGGCGGATTTTCTCGACCTTGCCGGTTGCCTCCCGCGCACGAATCGGCGCGATTCTTGCTGTGGTGACGATACGCTCCGTCGTGCGGTCCTAAGGCCCCGCAGAAGCGCAAGTGTCGTCAGAAGGACCGCGAATGACCACAGGAAGGCCGGAGACGGCCAGCGACAGCGATGAAGCCCTGATCGCGTGCTACACCGACTGGAGCCATCGCTATTTCGACGAATGGTATGGCGACGACCCGGCCGGACACCCACCGGCGGTGCAGATCGTGCGCGACCGGCTGGATGCGATTGCGGCGGACACCGTGCTGGACGCCGGCTGCGGCCCGGCATCCATGCTGCGCCTTCTGGCCGCACCAGGCCGTAACCTGCACGGTTTCGACCTGACGCCCGCGATGATCGACGAAGCGGCGGACGTGCTGGACTCCCTTCCCGGCGAAGGCCACCGCGCCTGGGTCGGCGACGCCGCGGACGCCGCGAGCTATCGCCCGCCCGGAGAAGCCGACACACCCTATGACGCAGTCCTGATGGTCGGCGTCCTGACCCATATTCCGGCGGATGCACAAGCAGCCGCGCTGCGTCACGCGGCGGACGCCGTTCGGCCCGGCGGCCTGGCGATTATCGGAATCCGGAACGCCCTGATGGGTATGTTCAGCATGAACCGGTACAGTTGGGATCTCCTCAGCGAGAACATCGTGCCCGTCGAGCGGCTGCGCGAGGTCGCGGCGGCCTGCGGCGAAGATGTCGAGCCCGCCTTTACGGAAATGCAATCGCGCCTGCGCATGGATATGCCGCCGAACCGGGGCGGCAGCGGTCCGGCGCGCGGTTACGACGACCTTCCGGCCCGGACGCACAATCCGCTGGCGCTAACGGAAACGTTGCAGGAAATGGGCTTTTCCAGGGTCTCTCCCGCCTACTACCACCACCACCCCTTGCCGCCTTGGCTGCGGAACAAGGCCCCGCGGACCTTCGATACGGTCGCCAGGGAAATGGAGCGGCCGGGCGACTGGCGCGGTCTGTTCACCGCTTCCGCCGCCCTGCTGATCGCGGAGAAAGCATGACCAAGGCCGTACTCGGAAATGACGGCTGGACCTTGGCCAACACTTGGGGGCAAAGCGCGGCGACGCTCGACCTTTACCGCGCCCGCGCGGAGGGGCTGGAGCCGGAGATGATCTGCAGCGGTCAGGGCGCGGAAATCCTTGCACCGGAAATCTCGCCGGGGGACAGCCTGCTCGACGTGGGGTGCGCCGCGGGGCACTTCCGTAATGCGCTGGAAAGCCGGGGCGTTTCAATAGCCTACCACGGCATCGACCCCACCGAGAGCTTTGTAGAGGCCGGACGTCAAGCCGCCTCCGGGAAAGGCGGGCCGGCCCCACAACTGCAGGCGATGCGGATAGAGGATCTTTCCGGCGCGGTGGATCACGCGGTCAGCATCAACGTCCTGAGTTATCTGGACAACTATCACCGCCCGCTGGAGCGGCTGCTGCAGATGGCGCGGAAAACCGTCCTGATCCGCGAATCGCTGGGCGCGGAAACGATCTACCGTTACGTGGAAGACAGGTTCCTGGACCCGGGCCCCGCCGCGCGCGTTTACGTTAATACCTATGGCTTGGAGGAGGTGCGCGCCTTCGTTCACGGCTATGGCTTCGAAACCACCGTCATCACCGACCGGTATTCCGGCGGCGATGCCACAGAAAGCATTGGATATCCCCATTACTGGACGTTCCTCCTCTGCCGTCGAGCTTGATCGCACGCCCGCGATCCACTTCGAAACCGGCCGGTTCGCCGGCGTGTACCAACGGTCCGGCGGTTCCATCCCGCCGCTGCGTCCGTTGCACGGCGAACAAGACGCAAGTTCGGCCGGCGTCACGGCTCCGAACGGCGTTTCCGTAACCGTCTGCGGCGCGCTCTATAACCCGGAGGTGCTGGGTTTGGCGCCCAACGCCGCGAACTCGGAGATCGCGGCCAAGATCGCGGATCAGGTGAGCAGACGTCCACTCAGTCAGATCATGCACGATTTGAACGGCGACCTGGCCGTTGCCGCGTTCGACCGGGCGGAAGGCAGATTGTGGCTGGCCGGCGACCGGTTCGGATCGGTCGGCATATATCTGATGGATACCGGCGAGCGGATGATCTTCGCGGATTCGCTGTTCACACTCGCGGCCCAGCCGGAGTTCGACCGGCGGGCCGACCTGAACTATCTGCTGCGGTTCGGATGTTCGCATTACCGGATGATCACGAACGATCTCAGCGAAACGCCCTATGCCGCCGTCAAGACCGTGCCGCCGGCGCATGTCGCGCGGGTCGACGCAAATGGGGTTGCGTTCGAACGCTACTGGTCGATGGAGGGCCTGTCGCAAACCGCAATGAGCGATGCCGAGATCGCCGCCCAGTATCGCGCCCTGCTGCTCGATTCCGTGCGCCGCCGGGTCGCCAGAACGGAGCGGCCGGGTTTCACCCTGTCGGGCGGAATGGATTCCACATCGGTTCTGTCCTGCGCCGCCCATATCAAAGGCGGACCGCTGCCCGCCTTCACGGTGACCTACGACGATCCCGAGTTTGACGAACGCGACGATGTCGCCTGCATGAAGGACAGGATGGCGCGGCCCTGGCACACGCTGGACGAAGCGGTGCATTTCGACGCGCTGTCCGCCATCGAGTCGCTTTACGAGACCCATATCGACCTGGTCCCGACGGGCACATGGCTCAGCCATTTCGATCTCTGCCGCGTTGTCGCGAAAGAAGGCCACAGCCATATCTTCGACGGCCTGGGCGGCGATGAATTGAACGCCGGCGAATACGAGTATTTCCCCTACTACTTCGCGGACCTCAAACGCCTCGGCGATACGGAGAGGCTGCACCGGGAGGTCGAAACCTGGATCGAACATCACGATCACCCCGTCTTTCGGAAGACGCACGCGATCGCCGCCGAACTGATCGGTCACCTGACCGACCCGGACAGGCCGGGCCTGAACTTTCCCGACCTGCCGCGCCTGAACCGTTATGCCGGCACCGCCCATCCGGACCTTGCCGGCTCGTTCGACAACCGGCCGCTGCTGGAGTCGCCGTTCGAAAGTCACCTGCTGAACCGGACCTATCAGGATCTGAGTCGTGAGACATTGCCCCTATGCCTCCGCATTCAGCGCCAGAATGCGGAGGTTTTCGGACTCCGCCCCGTGTCGCCGTTTCTCGATTACCGATTGGTTGAATTGATGTTCAGGGTGCCGCCGGAACGGAAGATCCGGAACGGCGTTACCAAAGTGCTGCTGCGCGAGGCAATGACCGGCATTCTACCGGATGAGGTTCGAACCCGTCCGAACAAGCGGGGCTGGAATGTCCCGGCCCATACCTGGTTCACCGGCGCAACCTTGGACCGGCTGGAGGAACGGGTGCGGGATCCGGGTTCCGCGGCCATGGCCTTGTTCGACCGCAAGGCTGTGATGTCGGTGCTGGACGATCACCGGCGCATTATGTCCGGCGGGCTGGTCGAGGATAACCACATGATGTTCATGTGGCAGCTATCCAATCTGCTGGTCTGGGCGGAGAAGAACGACATTTCGTTCTGATGCGCTTTGCGTAGTTTCGAACCCGCGCCCGGCTTCCGGACCGGCCGGGCCGGGGTGGCGGGGCCGGATCAGTCGAACTGGGCCATCGCCTTGCGGCGCATCTCCCCGACCGCGTCCTTCAGCAAGGTCTGAAAACGGCCCAGAAACGGTCCCGCATCCGATGCATTGAGCCGGCGGATCAGGAAGTGGCCCGCCATCAGGCACCGGCTGAGCGATCCGGATGCGCAGAACACGGCGGCCGCCTCGACGCTTTGTTCCCCGGCGCGCTCATGCGATTGCAGGAAGGGCTTGAGCGCCGTGTGCAGATCGTCGAACGAGGCCGCATCCGAGCCCGAGAACACGCGTTCGACGCCATCGAACCAATCCGACAGCGCGGCCTTGTACAGGGCCGGGTGCGCGCTGCCGGTTTCCTGCGGCCCGCCGCGCCAGGGCAGGTCGGCGAGGGCTTCGTCCGGGTCGAACCGGGCCGCCTCTTCGATGGCCCCGGCCAAGCTTTCCAGCCGCGCAGGCTCGGTTCCGGGGATTCTCGCGCCGTCGCTGGTATTGTAGACCGCGGCGCCCGGCATGACGGCGAACAGCTTCTCGAAGAACATCTGGGCGAGCTGAAAATTGCCGTTTGTATAGACCGTCCCGCCGAAGTTTCCGGGAACCTGCGCGGCCAGGGCCTCCATATTGGTCCCGCTGCGCCAATACTCATCTTCGGAAACGTTATAGAACGAATCCACCGCGTGATGCTGCGCCGGGTCTTTCGAGCCGAGATCCACGCCGGCCAGCACGAGCGTTCGAAACCCGAAGGCGAAAGCCGCCCGCGCCGCAACGTTCGTGACAGTGGGGCTGGAGAAAGAAAGCGCCGGATGCCCATTGGAAAACACGCGCGCCCCGGTCGTCCCCGGCCGAAAAAACAGATACCGGCTGTCGAAGAACGCTCCCACCCGCGGATCGACCGCGTCGCCGCCAACCAACCGGATGCCGCCTAGATCGTAATCCTTCGCGGTCTCTGTCAGCAGGATGAAGGCCGCGTCGTCATTCTCAAGTTCGCAATGAAAGTCGGGACGAATGCCGTTTGCCAAAAGTCCCCGCAGCGCGGAACCCGCGCTGAAGATCGTCGCCTTGCCTTTCAGTTCGCGAAGTGTACGGACCGCCTTGTCGAAGGAGGGGCCGCTGCCGACGGCAACGGCGACGGCGCCGGTATCCGGTCTTTCCAAATGGTCCGGCACGATACGCCAGCGATACCGGCGCAAATTCTCCGCCGTGTTGCGGTACATTACGATTTCGTCTTCGACAAACCCGGACGCCGCACCGAGAAACCGGGCGCGCTGCTCGACCATGGATCGGACCGCCGCGTTCAAAGGCGACTCCAGGTGTGTGTAAAGATAGCTGCCGTCGACCAGGGCCGCGTTATCGCCGCGCAAGGTAAAAATAATCTCGCTCGCGGCATGCTCCGGCTGCGGCAGGCCGACTATTCGCAGGCCGCCGCCCCGGGCGGTTATCTTTTCGATCAAACCGGCCCACGGCAGAACGTGAAAACTCCAATACAGCATATTGGGGTCCGATTCGTAGAGAACCACGTCCTTCACCGGCAATCTGTCGAGCAGTAGGGCCAGATGAACGCCCAATCCCATACCGAACACGGCCAGTGCGCCGCCGTCGGGGCTCGGCGTTGCGTTGATCTCTGCCGATCCTATGCCGGTGTAAAGTGTTCGGATGAACTCTTCGGCGATCAGGTTGTCGCGTGGGGCCGGCTGTGGCGGGTCGATCAGAAGCCGGGACGGCGCGGCGCAAAAGCGCTCCACCTGGTGGAAGGAAAAGGTCAGCGCATCCGGCGCGTAAAGCCGGTTTCCCTGGGCGTCGGTCAGGTTCAGGTCCCCGGCCTCGGCAGTACCGGACAGGCGGTACGCGCCGCCCTCGCGGGCCAGAACCTCGTCGACAATGGGCCCCAGGCCCGACTGCCGCAAAGCCGCGGTATTTTCATCGAATCGCGCCATATAGGCGTTTTAGGCGCGGTCGCCGATTTGCGCCAGTCTTGGCCGCGGGATCGCCGGATTTTACCGGTAAGCGGTCCGTGTGTTTGTCGGCCGGTTATCCGGCGGGCTGCCGCTGCGGCATGACGATCCAAAAACGGGACCCTTCCCCCGGTGCGGATTCAAGTCCGATCTTACCGCCGTTGATCCGGACGAGTTCCTTGGTCAGGGCCAGCCCCAAGCCGGACCCTTCTGCATGCCGCTGATAGCTGTTATCGACCTGTTCGAACGGCTCGAAGATCCGCGCCTGGTACGATTTGGGGATGCCGGGCCCGTTGTCCTCAACCTCAATCCGGATCGAGTGATCTTCGACTGTTTCCATCGACAGGCGGATGCAGCCGCCATTCTGGGTGTATTTCACGGCGTTGCCCACCAGGTTCGTGACAATCTGGCGCAAGGCGCGCGGATCGGCGAAACAGGCAATCGGCTCGGAAGGCGCGTCGATCCGCAGGATCAGGTTTTTCTTCTTGGCCCGCAATGTGAACCCGCGCCACAGAGGGCCGACTTCTTCCTGCAGGATCAGGTCTTGCCGCTGCAGATCGATCTTGCCCGCCTCGATTTTCGCGATATCCAGAACATCATTGATCAGTTCCAGGAGGTGCGACCCGCTATTGTGGATGTCGGCGGCGTAATCGACGTAGGTATCCATCGCATCCGGTCCCATGACCTGGTCCCGGATCAGCTCGGAGAATCCGATAATGGCGTTCAACGGCGTGCGGAGTTCGTGGCTCATCGTCGCAAGAAAGCGCGACTTCGCCATATTGGCTTTGCTGGCCCCGCGCTCGGCCACCGTCAGGTCATCGGACTGCCGGCGGATCTTCTCCATGGACAGCTTCAGGACGTCGAGCCCCGTACCCACGCCATGATAGGCGTTGTCTTTCGTAACGATGAAGCCACGGATCATCGCCGTCGGCTTCTCGTCCAGGATGCGATCCCCCAGGATCGACAGGGGCACGGTCGCCTCCACGACCAGGGGATCGGGATCCATCAAGGCGGTCACCGGCTTTCGCAGATAAAGCGACCGTCCGAAATGAGAGGCCAGCGTCTGCAGAAACTCGTTCCGGGCCACGAGGCCGACCGGACGGGCTTCCTCATCAACCACGGGCAGCACCAGCCGGTCCGGTTCCGCGACGAACCAGTCATACACGGCCTCGCAGGATGTATCGGTAGCGCATGGAGAAACACGGTCGGCGACAGAGCCCAAATCCGTTTCAACCGCCTCAGTCGATACAGGCCTCAAAGAGGTCATTGTTGTTCCTTGCCAGCAATACACTCACGCTTTCAACGGGTACTAAACCCGAAACGTTGACTAGTGGTTAACTTGGCAAGAATCGTCAGGGTCAATCGACAAAAAACATCCTAAAGTACTAATCGTACGGCTGGTATGATTTTTCCTCGTAAATATCTGAATTCATTGCACTATTGATGTCGCGCTTAAGGGCGGCGCGACGGTCGTTCGTTTTATAGACGGACCTGGCCAGCTCAATGAAAGTTTCGTGAAAGTTCTTGTCGCGCTCACACAGCCGAATATCGTCCTCGATATCCCACAGCGCCTCGTTTACAACTTTTAGGTCTTCCGCGGCCTTTTGCGCGGCCGCGGGCAGGACGCCCGCCTCGTCCCGAACGCCGCACAGGAGAGCAAGCTCCTTGCGCACGTTCGCCAGCGCTTCCGGGTCGGTCAATTTCTGCTGTTTGATTTCCAGAATCGTGATTTTGTCGATAAGTTCGCCCCAGGCGACGGGAATAAGAACTGACATCCGGTTTACGGCTCCTAAACTGTCCGGTCCGAGCCGGCGCACCTTGATCCAGAAACGGTCGCGAGATGACGCACGACGCCGACCCGCCGCGGAACATAAAGGAGTTAATCCAAGCTGCAACCGTGGAAGCCGGACGGCTTGCGCAGCTTGGACGTTTCCAGGAAGCCGAGACCATCTGCCGGAAAGCCCTACAGGCCGACCCGGCCCAGGCGTCCTTGTGGACCTGCCTTGGCGCGGTCCGCCACCATGCGGGCGACACACAGGGCGCCATCGCCGCGTTCGAAGAAGCCGCGACCCTGACGCCCGAGGACGCGGACGCCTGGGCGTCCCTGGGCCTGACGCTGGGCATCGCCGAACGGAATGAGGAGGCGGTGGCCGCCCTTCGAGAAGCCTACCGTCTGGATCCCGGACATGCTTCGGCCGGCAAAAATCTGGGCCTGTTGCTGATGAAGTCCGGACGCCCGCAGGAGGCCGCCGAGACATACCGCACCCTCTGCGCCGCCCAACCGGCCGACGCCGCCGCCTGGGGCTGGCTTGGCCATGCCTGCGCCGCATCCGACCGGCCGGAAGCGGCGCGGGACGCCTATGCCAGGGCGCTGACCTTGCAGCCAGAGGATGCCAAGCTGGAACTGCCCCTGGCGTTGGTCGAACGCGATCTCGGCGAAATCGACGCCAGTATCGACCGGCTCAGCCGCTGTCTTGCCCACGACCCAAGCAACGCGGTTGTCGAATTCGCCTTGGCGCAGAACCGTCTGCTGCTGGGCGATTTCGCAGCCGGGTTTGCCGGATATGAAGCGCGCTGGCGGCGGCCAGGCATGGACATGCCGGCCTACCCGATGCCGCTGTGGACCGGCGAGGACCTGAACGGACGCCGCATCCTGCTGCATGACGAACAAGGATTTGGCGACACCATTCAGTTCTGCCGCTTCGCCGCGACCATCGAAGAGAAAGGCGCGGAGGTCACGCTTCTTGTCCGCCCGGCGCTGAAGCGGCTGTTCGCGGGCCTGGGACTGCGCGGCGCGGTATCCGATGCGCCGCCGGTGGAGCGTTTCGATTTTCATTGCCCGCTGATGAGCCTCCCGCTGCATCTCGGCCTGCAACGCGCCTCATTGTCACCGAGATCACCGTACCTCACCGCCGAACCGGCGCTTGTGACCTCCTGGGCGGACCGGCTGTCGGCGCTGGCGCCCGGGCCTTTTCGGGTGGGGTTGGTCTGGCAGGGGGACCCGGCATCTCAATCGGAACGCGGGCGCTCGCCGCCCCTCGACGCCTTGCGTCCGATCCTGGACCTGCCCGGGATCCGTTTCGTGCTGCTGCAGAAATACCATGGCCGCTCCGGCCTGGAAGCGGTGGCCGCACTGCCCCATGTCACGGATCTTGGCGAACAACTGGACACGGGCCCGGATGCTTTCGTCGATACCGCCGCGGTGATGACGCAACTGGACCTGATCGTCAGCAGCGACACCGGGCCGGCCCATCTTGCCGGTGCGCTTGGGGCGCCGTCCTGGATTTTGCTGAAGCATGTCCCCGAATGGCGGTGGGCGCTGACGGGGGAGGGCACACCCTGGTATCCCTCCATATGCCTCTTCCGGCAACAGGTTAGGGGCGACTGGGACGATCCGGTTCGTGACCTTCGCGGGGCGCTGGCGGAGCGGGCCGAAAAGGCGTCGTCCGGGTGACGGCGGTCACAGACTTCTTGGCGCGGCAGGCGTTACTGTTGACGGTGGAGGACTGCCCGTCCGGGTAGACCACGAAACGGCAAACCGCCGGAAACGGCGGGACGCAAAGTCACCGGCCTAAAGCCATGCTGAACGGAAGCATGCGCGATGGCGGCAGGACTACCGAATGGAAGGACCTGAGATGCGCCGCACCACCGCCTTGGCCATTGTCTCGATGGCGCTGTCCCTGTTCGCGCCGGCGGCTCTGATCTATGTGTCCAAGACACAGCCGGTCGGGACGTCGGCCTTCCACACGGGGGTTGGATATGGCGGATACGGCGACTCCGGGTCGAAGGTATGGCTGACAACCCCCGCGTTCAGCATACGGGACGCAGAAGGAGAAAACCGTTTGTTCGTGGCGGCGCTGAAGATGCAGGACCGGGTGGCGGCGACACGCATGTGCCGTTGGATGCCGATCATTCGGGACCGGATACAGACGGTGATTTCCAGCGTCGACCGGCGGATTGCCGCCTATGAGACACCGGCCCTATCTTTGGAGAAACGGCGATTGTACAATTCGCTGCAGAGGATGCTGGCCTCCGCCGCGCCGAGCCAGGTTGCCTTTGTCGACGCCCATGTAGAGCCCGACACGGTATTGATCGGCGGACAACCCGCCCTGTGCGATGGGAATATATTGAACCACCGGAGAAGTCGGATGTTTACCGGTTAAACCGGCAAGCATCATAGATCGAGAAGATGGCCGTTAGTTTCGCCTCCATATTTGCAACCTCTTGCCTGACGCTTTCCGTGGCGATTCCCTGCGGCCTGTATCTGGCGGGTGAGTTTGCCGGCCAGTATGGCGGTGTCGGTTCGGGCGCAGTGGCCGCGTCGAGTACCTCTTCCGGGACATGGGTCCTGACGCCCACCTTCACCCTGTCCGACGGCAAGGGAAAGCGCCTGCGCGTCATCGCGGCGGTCAGCACCGGGTCCGAAGCCGAGGCCGGCCGGATGTGCCGGTACATGCCCATCGTCCGGGACAGAATTCAGAGGTTCGCGGCGGGAGTCAGGATCGTCGGCAGCGACGCGGGTCAACCCACCTTGCGCGGCAAGACCGATGGGCTTGCAGTGGGCCTTGCCGAAGCGCTGCGCCTGTCGCGCATCCCCGATGTCAGGATCATAGAAGCGCGCTATCCTGTCACGCAGGTCATTCGCACCACTCCCCGGCAATGTAGCGATGGCGAACTAACCTAAATACAGCCCGCCGTCTTCCGGCCTTCCGCCGTTTCGACAGCGGGCTTCCTTCTGCTTTTTCGACGGCAGGCTTCGAAATCCGATAATTCGCGTCCGGCGCGCACTGTTCGGGAGACGCTGCGCTTGTGACACCACCCGACAATCCGTTACCGTCCGCGCATCCAAAAAAGCGGGAGGACTCAATGCGCGAATACCCAACTTTCGTCACCCATCTGGAATGCTCCATGACGGGCAAGACCTATCCCGCCGACCGGATACACGGTCTTTCCGATGTCGGACGCCCCCTTCTGGTCCGCTATGACCTTGAGGCGTTGGGAAAAGCAATCACCAAGGAAGCGCTCCACGACCGCCTGGAAGGCGGTTTCTGGCGTTACCGCGAGTTCCTGCCGGTGCGCCGTAGCGAGAATGTGGTCTCTCTGGGAGAGGTCATGACGCCCCTGATCGACATGCCGCAGCTTTCCGCTGAATTGGGTGGAACGCTTATCGTGAAGGACGAAGGGCGGTTGCCGACCGGGTCGTTCAAGGCGCGGGGTCTGGCCTTGGCCGTTTCGATGGCCAAGGAACTGGGCCTTTCCCACCTCGCCATGCCGACCAACGGCAATGCCGGGGCGGCGATGGCCGCCTATGCCAGCCATGCCGGCATGCGCACGACAATTTTCTGCCCGGAAGATACGCCGGAAGTGAATGTGTCGGAAATCGAACTGCAGGGCGCCACCGTCTACCGGGTGAACGGGTTGATCAACGATTGCGGCAAGATCGTCGGCGACGGCAAGGAATCGGTCGGTTGGTTCGATGTCAGCACACTGAAAGAGCCGTATCGGATCGAAGGTAAGAAGACGATGGGCCTGGAACTGGCCGAACAGATGGGTTGGACCCTGCCGGACGTCATTTTTTACCCGACAGGCGGCGGCACGGGCATGATCGGCATGTGGAAAGCTTTCGCGGAACTGGAGGCCATCGGCTGGCTGACGGGCAAAAGGCCGCGCATGGTGGCCGTTCAGGCGACGGGCTGCGCCCCGATTGTGAAAGCCTATGACGACGGCGAGGAACACGCCCCCCTGTGGGAAAACGCCCACACCATGGCCGCCGGGATCCGGGTGCCGGTCGCGGTCGGCGACTTCCTGATTCTGCGCGCGGTGCGGGAAAGCGGCGGTTTCGCCATCGCGGTCGAAGATGAAGCCATCCAGGAAGCGCAGGAGGAGGTCGCAAAGCGCGAGGGCCTGCTGCTCTGCCCCGAAGGCGCCGCGACCTACGCCGCCTACAAGCAAGCGTTGGCCGACGGCCGCGTGGAAAAAGGCGAGACGGCCGTGCTCTACAACTGCGCCACCGGCCTGAAATACCCGATGCCGCGGATCGACAGGGCGCTCGACCGTAATCAGCCCATCGACTACGCCCAGTTCAAAGCCTGAATAGAAACGGGGAAGGCCGTGGCCTCCCCCGCTCTCCTGCAACAATGCGCCGTCGGTCGGTTCAGTCGCCGCCGAACAGATTCTTTACCCCTTCGGTCGCGCCCTTCAGGGCGTCGCCCGCCGCCTCGCCGGCGCCGCCGCCGACGCCTTCGACGGCCTTGGCCGCTTCGGACGCCGCGCCCTCAACGGCTTTCGTGGCTTCTTCCACCGCCTGGCCCGCAGCCTTCTCCAGGTCTTCCAGATTCAGACCGGCGACCGCGCCTTGAATTCCCTTGGTCAGTTCGTCGATGACCTGACCGGCAACCTCGCCGGGGCTGGCCCCGCCGCTGTCCTTGCCGATATCCGTCAGGTGAATTTCCGGCAAGCTTGTGCCCAGCTTCTTGCCGTCCAGGAACCCGGCGCTGACGCTGACTTCCGCCCCCCGAATGTAGAGGTTGTCAATCACGACTTTGGTTTCATCGCCGCCGGCGGAAGAGCCGCCGCTGCCGGAACCCCCGCCGGATCCGCCGCCCGACAGTTGCTGGGTGAAGTTCTCGACATTTTTCTGAATGACATCCACATTCGAGCCGCCGTCGCCCAATTCGTAGATCACTTTCGGGGCCGTCACGACGATCTCTTTAATTACGACCGGATTGGATTGGATTGAGTTCAAATCCAGCGAAACCGCTATATCGCCCAGATTGAATACGTAATCGGTTTTGTATCCCGAAGGATTGGCGACATTAAGATTGCCGAGCGCCCCGCTTCCGCCGGTGACGTCGATATCGACTTCACCCAGGGTCACCGCAACGCCCGTGGCCCGCGTGCCCGCTTCTTCAACCGCGGTCCGGACAAGGTCGTTCAAGTTGCTGAAAAGGTAGAAAACGCCGCCTGCAATCAAAACGATTACCAGCAGCAGTCCGATTCCGATTTTTTTCACCATGACACCCGTCCATTTCGATCAGGTTAAGAGGCCCAGCTTCACCACATTAGTCTATGATGGTTTGCGGGATGGGGAAAAGAGAATCGGCTAGGGTCGCGCCATGTCGGATGGAAATCTCTCTGAACTGGCCGCCGCGGATCGAACGCAGTTCGTGACGCGCGGCGTCTGCCGTCTGTTTGCCGACATGGATAATGCCTGCGTTACCGAACTGACCCTGAAAACCGGACGCCGGGTCGACATAATGGCCCTGGACCCGAAGGGAAGGGTTACCATCATAGAGGTCAAGGTCAGCACGGCGGACTTCCGGGGCGACCGGAAATGGACAGAGTATCTGCCATTCTGCGATCAGTTCTACTTTGCCGTTCCCGTAGATTTTCCGCAGGAGATCATGCCACCGGAGACCGGCCTTATCACGGCGGATGCCTATGGGGCGGCGATTGTCTCGCCCGCGGCGCAAGGCGATATGAACGCGGCGCGTCGAAAGGCCCTGACCTTGCGTTTCGCGCGGCATGCCGCCCAGCGATTGTCCGGACTGATCGACGCCCGCCCGAATGGATTGGACGCAATCGGGCCAGCTTAAGATTAAGATCCTATTTCTGCATGCTTGCGAAACGTTTCATACCTCTATTTATAATAGTTATCTAATTTCATTTATCATATTATATTCATTTGCTTCTTTGTTGCCTTCCAATCACGCTTCCTCGAATTTTATAAACTTTCAGTCGCTTTTTCTTGTTATCCGCACCCCAAATATCTAAACGATTGTTGTAAGTCTTAAGTGTGATTTTATGAGGTGTGATGTGAAACATCCTTCGATAGCGGCGCTGATCTTTGCGGGCATCGCCTTGTCTTCCGCGCCTGCCTTCGCGGACGGCAATTTTTACGCAGGCCTATCCGCCTCGGTAAACCAGGTCGGCGACTACAGCTTCAACAACGGTAGCGGGGGCACGACCCGGGACGCGGAATTCGACGCCGGGTTCGGCGGCGCCGCGCGGATCGGCTATGACTTCGGCGCGGTTAGAGCAGACCTGGAGTTCGGGTACAGCGATGTCGATATCGACTCGGTCAGCGGTTCCGCGGCGGCGTCGGGCAATGTCGACCTCTACACGCTCATGCTGAACGGCTACTACGACTTTGAAATCGGTGATTCCGGGTTCGCGCCGTACATCAATCTCGGCGTCGGGGCGGCGGGCGCCGACGGTGACATCGCGTTCCTAAGCGGCGATGGCGCGCAGCAAACGAAGGAGTTCGGCGACGTGGCGCCGGCCGGACAGAGTGGGCTCGGCTTCTC
>JANQIT010000344.1 GCA_028282025.1 Hwanghaeella sp.
GAGGCCCGGGCGGGCACGGCGATCAGTTGATGGCGCTCAGCGGGTTCTGTTCGAGGCGCTCGCGGTACCCGGTCAGGAATGTCTTGAAGTTCTGCGCGACCTCGACCCGCTGCTTGACGCTTTCCGGCGCGATCAAACCAAGCGCCGGGCGCGCGGCGATCAAGGTAAAGGCCTGGGCGAATTCCGTTTGCGCCATCGCCGGCGCGAAATTGTTGCGGATCCGGGTCAGGCCGCGCTCGTTACCCGACAACGTCATGGCCGTCGCCAGGTTCAACAGATAGCGCGCCTGGCGCTGGTTCAGGTTTTCGCCCCGACGGGCACCAGACAACACGACCACCCGCTGCAGGGCCTGACTGGCATCGACCCAGTTGCCGGTCGACCAATTGATCTCGCTGCGCAGCAGTTCGCCGTCGAGGCTTTGGTCCTGCGCCAACAACACCAGGGCTTCCGGGTACTTTTTCTGCCCCATCAGGGATTGGGACAGAAGGTGGGTACGCTGCTGGGCCAGTTCAGGGGACAGACCGGTTTCCGCCGTCGCCCGCAAGACCCGTTCCGCGTCGGCGAACTTTCGATCCAGCAGATGGATCAGCCCCAATCTGGCTCCGACCCGCGCCTTGTCCGCGCCCCGCAGGCGAAACTTGATCTGGTTTTCCAGCAGGCCCGCGGCCGCATCCAGCAGATCGACGCCGACCAGGCGGTCGGCCAGCTTCTGGATCATCGTATCCCCCGCCGCACCCGCAGGCGTGAGTTCCTTGAATTCCTCGTAGATCGCGATCGCCTTCACCGGCGGCAGGACATCGGCCTTTTCTTCCAGATAGAGCGCATTGAACGTATCCGACATCAGCTTGGTCACCGCCTTGGCATCGCGGTGATCGCGGAAATGGGTTGCCGCCTGACGCAAGGTCTGCAGCGCCAGCCGGTAGCGGTCTTCCTCCAGGTATAGGTCGCCGAGCCGGCGCAGGAGTTCGAATTCGCGATCGTCGCCGCGCCAGGCAAAGCGCAGCTTTTCGATTTCTTCGATGCCTTCTTCTCGGGTAATCCGCCCCAAGCGCATCAGCAGTTCGGCGCGCGCCCGGGCGCCGCGATACCGGGCCAGCCGGTCCGGGCTCAGCATCACGTCTTCCCAAAGGGTCACCGCGCCGTCGAAATCGCCTTCCAGCTCGGCCAACCGGCCCTGGACGAACTTGATCTTGGCCTCCTGATAGACGTCGGGCCCGTCGGACAGAAGCGTCGAAATCTGGGTCTCGGCATTCCGTGTGTCGCCGATTTCGACCATGGCGTCGGCGACCACGGTCGCCAACCGGAACCTCAACGGCCGCGGATAAGGACGCGCCATGGCGCCGGAACGGCGCAATTCGATGGACGCGCCGTTCAAGTCCCCGCTTTCGGCCTGGACGATGGCGCGCCAGAATTCGGCTTCGTCGTTGCCGTCCAGGATTTCCACGTAGAGATCCTTGGTCGCGTCTTCGGGCCGGCCCATAAGGGCCTGCGACGCGCCCCGCAGCAGCATGTATTCCCGGTCTTGCAGGATGCCTTCATCGATTTCGGCGGCGCGTTCGAGCACGCCCAGGGCCTCCGCCGCATAGGCATTGGCAAAATAGAACCGCGCAAGGTCCATGCGCGCCGGCTGCTTGCCCGGTCCCTGGGCGCGGGCCACGTTGTTTTCCAACACCCAACGGGTCTGCAGGATCGCCGCCGGATTGGGCGTGTCCCATTTTTCCAAATCCAAAAGCCGGACCAGCGGACGCAGGGCCGCCGCCCGGGCGCTGGCCGCGACCTCTTGCGACACCGGCGAAAAGCGCAACGGGAAAGTCGGCGCGGCGCTGGCGACTCCGACCCCTTGGCGCAACGCCCGAACACGCACGTCGTCAATGGTCGGCGCGACGACGACGCCCTGGGCCGATTGGATCAATTCGAACTGCGGATACCGGTAGTTGCCGGCCACGCCGTGTCCCAATTGCACGCCGGGCACGACCAACAGATTGTCGCCGACCAAGGGGTCGGTCAGGGGGATCACCTTGCCCGGCTCGGCAAGCGGCAGGAAAAGGCGGGCGCCGATCGGCGAATCCGTTTGCACCTGCAGTTCGATGGGCACGCGCGGGATCAGATCCTGTTCGCGGAAATTGATCAGCCAGGCCAAGCCCTGGCGGCGGACCGAGGGATTGACGCCCTTGGTCGTGGTCATCCGCAGGACCGTGGCCTGCGGGATGTACACCTGCTGCAGGGACCGAAAGACTCCCTCCCCGGCCTGTCGCAAAGCGGGAACATTGACGTTCGCCCGCTTGTCGAAGACCAGCCACAAAATGCCGTTTCTGCGGAAAGCGGCGGCGGCGACCGGTTCATCCCATTCGAAGCGGACGGTTAGATCACCTTCTTCGCCCCGGGCCACGGACAACTGTGCGCTGGGCGCCTCGCCGGGGCTGTCATCCGTGGTGGCGGCCGTCGCGGCGGGTGCGGCCGCGGGCGTCGTGGGGGCAACCGCGGGCGCCGTGGGCACGGCCGGTGGCGGCGTCTGCTCGGTCTTGCTGGGCGGTGTCAGGCTGAGCGGACGCCCCGGAGGAGTGGCCGGGTCCGCCACCGCAGGGGCACGGTCTGCCCCCGCGTTGCCTCTCATCAGGTCGTTCAACGAAGCCGCGGGTGCCGCCGGCGCGGGCGTCGGGGCCCGGGTCGCCGGAGGCGGGGCACGGTCGGGGCCCGCGTTGCCGCTCATCAGGTCGTTCAGCGAGGCCGCGGGCCGGGCCGGTTGCGCGGGCTGTGCCGTCTGCTGCGCGGCGACGGTGGTGCGCTGTTCCGTCGCCGTGGCAATGGCCGTCTCGGGCTGCACGGCCGCAGCCGCAGCCGGCGCCGACGCTTGCGGCAATTGAGCGACGGCGACGGCCGGCGGGGCAGCGGGCGCGGCGGCCGGCGGGGGCGTCGTCGCCGGTGCTGGTTGGGCTGTCTCGGTCTTGGGGGCCGCCGCGGCACCGGGCACCTCGACGATTTCGGGCAGGGCCACGGGGTCCTGCCATTCCGCGGGCTCCCGCACATCCAGGGCGACCCGTGTTCCGGCGTAGAACGCCTTGACCCGGGACGCCGGCGGCACGGCGACGATGACGACGGTCTTGCCGCCGCCTTGGGCCGTTTTGAGGCCGCCGATGAACAGCGGCGGATTGCGGTTGATCCGGGCCGTTTGTATGTCGCCCGCGGCGTCGAAAGTCAGGGTCACCAAACCGCCCGATTTGGACATCTCATAAGGCACCCGGCTGGGCCAATCGAAGACCAGGCGGGTGAACACATCGTGGGCACCTGCCCGGACATTGACCCGGGGCGCGTCCTGCGCCCGTACCGGATGGGCGGCCGCGACGAGCGCGCCCAACAGAACCGCCACACCGAATGCGGCGACGACACGGCGTCCAATCGCGGGCAGTGTTCCGATCATTGCAGCCCTCCCGAAGTCGGGAAGATCACGACGTCGACGCGCCGTCCCATCAACCGGCGCTGCGCCGCGGGCATCGGCGGCAATTGGTCGTAGCGGCTGTCTGAATAGCCGAAAGCGACGATCGGCGCGTCATAGCCGGATTGGCGCAACGCGTTGGCCACCGTGGCCGCGCGTGCCGTCGAAAGCTCCCAGTTCGAGGCGAAATCCCGCCCTTCGACCGGCGTCGGATCGGAATGGCCGTTGACGCCCAACTGGTTGTCAATGGTGCTGAGCACGCCGCCCAGACGGAATAAGGCGTCGCGCGCGCGTGCGGTCATCACCGCGCGACCGCCTTCGAACAGCAAATCGCCGGGCAGGGCCAGGACCAATCGATCCTCCAACCGCATGAACTGCGTCTGTTCCAACAGCTCATCGCCTTCCATTTTTTCCCGAAGTACCGAGATTAGGTAATCCAGGTTAATGGCACGTTTACGGAAAACCGTGGCGATATTATGGATCGATGTCGATTCCGCGGGCGTCTTGACCTCTTCCGGAGCGAGTGTCTGGGACAGGGAATCGATCACGTTCTGCCACCGGTCCAACTTCACATTGGACATGGAAAACAACATCACGAAAAAGGTCAACATCAGCGAGACCAAATCCGTGAAGGTCAACAGCCACATATGCGAGGCGCGCTGTTCACGCGTCCGCGCGTCGTAGGGCCGGCGGCGGGGCAGCAGCATCAGCCGTCCTCCGCGGGCCGGTTCGGGCCGGGCGCCGGCGGCAGCGGCACCGCTTCCGGCAGCGTCAAGGACGGCGGTGAGGGCAGGTCAATCGGACCGGGAGCCGGCGCGGGTGTCGGTGCCGATGTCGGTTCTGATGTTGGCGTCGTCGCCGGCGCGGACGGCGCCGTCTCTTCCGTGGCCTCGTCGTCAGGGACCGATGCATCGGGCACGGCCAGCCGCAAGCGGGTTTCCTCTTCGCGCCGGATATGGAACCACAGGGTCACTTGGTCCGGATCGCCCGGCTCGATACCGATGGCAACGCTGTCCGGCGGCAGGCCCCGTTCAAACATTTCACGGGCGAATGCCCCGGCACGGGCCAGTTCCAGCGTCTGCGACTGGGGCAGACCACCATCGTCACGCAGCCTGGACCCAATGACGAACTCCAAATCGAAACGCAGGCCGGGTGGCCGGCCGCTGGACGCCGCGACCAGACGGTCGAGGAATTCGAACTGACGCGCCTGCAACCTTGCCTCGCCCTCGACGAACAGTTCGCGCGCCGGCATCTGCACCTGCATCAAACGCCCGGGATGCACGATCTTCACCTGGGCCACTTGGATCGCCGTGGAAAACAGCTCGGTGACCGTTTCCTGAAACTGCTGCGCGGTGATGATGTCCCCGTCCTTCGATTTGAAGCGGGTAGGGTCTGTGGACGGCGGGACGATCGAGGTGAAAGTCGTGGTCAAGCTGTCCATCACCGACTTGGACTTGACTTCTTCCAGGGTCGAGATGGTGACGAGCAGGATGAAAAACGCCAGAACCAAAAGGAACAGCGACAGGAACATGGCGGTGTTGTTGGGCGCACCGGCAGGTTCGGGTTCAGGGGGCAGGAACATTCGCTCGGCCATGGAGCGAAGATACGGAGATTAGGCGAAAAAAGGGTTAATTGCCCCTGGCCACGCAACATGCCGCTGGGTGGCGAAAACGACCGCGGAATCGGTCGGTTGCGGTCGCCCGGGCGCAATCAGAAACAGGCCTGACCGGAGCCCCCCGTCCCCGCAGGCTTTTCGTCAATCAGTCCGCCCTGGTTCAGCAGGTCCATGACCGCACAGGACAATCGGTCGCCCGATTCCTCGTTGGCGAGGAACGCGAACACGCCGAGCCAGACCAGGAAAGTTGCGATGACAAGCGTCTTCAAGACCGAGGCGGCGCCGTCCCGCGCCATCAGATTCTTCATGCGATCACGGTTCTTGGCGAAGGTCTCCATGAACCAGACGATCATCACGAACGGCTGGCGCAGATACCAGATCACGAATTCCTTGGGGCTGCTTTTGGCGGCCTTTTCCCGGATCGTCGACAGAGACATGGCGGACCTGTCTTTCCAAGCCCCTCAGCGGTCGCGGTTGGCGTTCTCGCGCTGTTCCTTGACCTCTTCATAAAGGCCGTAAAGCGCAAGACTGCAAATGAACACGACGATGATGACGAACGGAATGCCGCCGTGGGCCGGGTTCTTGGAAATCGACTGCGCCAATCCGCCGACAAAGAGAATGAACATCAGCATGCCCATGACGCCGGAAATAATCGTGAGCTTCATGATCTCGGTCCTTGGTCCTCTTGTCCTTCAGGCAGCGGCTTCGTCGCTTGACGCACCAACGAAATGCGTGAGCCAATGCGCCGTTCTCAGCAACCGGCCGTCGTCCCGCATCCGTCCGATCAGCTGCACGCCGAGCGGCATGCCCGCCTCGCCCGTCATCAGCGGCAAGGTCACGGCGGGCAATCCCGTATAGGTCCAGAGTGTACAGAAAACCGGGCTTCCCGTCGCAGATAAACCTTCGGGGGCCTCGCCCGACGTCGCCAGCGTGATGATCGCATCGAATTCCGCCAGGGTCTTGTCCAGGCCTTGACGCAACGCGGCTTGGCGTTCCCGGGCGATATTGTATTCCACCGCCGTGACTTTCTGACCGCGGGCAATCATCTCGCTCAGTTGCGGGCTGAATTGGTCGGCGGCGCGGTCGAAGTCATAGGCGAAATTCTTGGCCAGGTCGGCTTCCATGATCATCCGGTGGAGCTCGAAGACTTCGCCATAGACGTCGGCGATTTCGATTTCCGCGCAGCGATCGCCCAGCACCTCGGTCAATTCGGCAAAGGCCTCGCGTGTTCCCCGTTCCGCCTGGTCCCAGACCGGCGACTTGAGGAAGGCAACCTTGGGCGGCATCGCCGGGTCTTGCCCGACAACGGCCGACAGCGCGGGGGACGCGGCGGCAATCATGGCACCATCGCGGTCGTCATAGGCCATCATGGCCTCCGCCATCAGGGCCGCGTCCCGGGCGGAACGGGCAAAGACCCCCACCTGATCCAACGGCGTCGATTGTTTCAACGCACCGGTCCGGGAAATCAGGCCGAACGACGGCTTATAACCCACGACACCGCAATAGGAAGCGGGCCGGATGGTCGAGCCGTTGGTCTGCGAGCCAAGCGCGAGCGGCACCATAAAGGCGGCGACCGCGGCGGCCGAGCCGCTGGACGAACCGCCGGGCGTCCGGTTCTCATCGTGTGGATTGCGGGTTTTGCCGGGGGCATAGACCGCGAACTCCGTGGTCACGGTCTTACCCATGATCACGGCACCGGCCTGCTTCAGCTGGGAGACCGCGGCGGCATCGTGCATGGTTCGGCGACCGGCGTGGATCGGCGAGCCCAGTTCCGTCGGGAAATCGACCGTGTCAAAAATGTCCTTGATCCCCACGGGCACCCCATGAAGCGGTCCCATGGGCAACCCGTCAAACCGGACCTTGTCCGCGGCTTCCGCCTGCTCAAGGGCGAAGTCCGGATCCAGATGGGTCCAGGCCCGCACCTTGGGTTCGAACGCGTCGATCCGGTCCAGGCAGGATTTGACAAGGTCGACGGATGTCAAGCCGCCGTCCCTGATCGCCCGTGCCGCGTCGGCCGCGCTCAGCGCATGCGCGTTTTCCATGGCCGCCCCTACCCTGGACCGAACAGGAATTCCGGCAGCCACAAGGCGATTCCGGGGAAGTTGTACATCAGCACCATGGCAAAGATGACGATCGCCAGATAGGGCATGATGCCGCGGAAGATATCCATCAACTGGATATGCGGCGGCGCCACCCCTTTCAGGTAATAGGCCGCCATCGCCATGGGCGGCGTCAGGAACGAGGTTTGCAGGTTCAAGGCGACCAGCATCCCGAAGAACAACGGATCGACGTTGAAGTTCTCCAACAGCGGCAGGAAGATCGGCACGAAAATGATGATGATTTCCGTCCATTCCAACGGCCAGCCGAGGAGGAAGATCACCGTTTGCGCCAGGACCAGAAAACCGACGGTACCGATATCCAGGGACAGGAACCAGTCCTTGATGATGTCATGCCCGCCCAAATAGGAGAAGACGGCGGCAAAAGTCCATGAACCGACGAACAGCCAGCAGACCATGGCCGATGTCTTCGCGGTCAGATAGACCGCTTCCTTCAGCCGGGTCCAGGTGAGCGAGCGATAGATGACCGCCAGAACCAGACCCCCGGCAGCACCGACCGCCGCGGCCTCGGCCGGGGTGGCAAGACCCATCAGGATCGCCCCCAGGACCGACATGATCAGCACCGCAAGCGGCACGAACGAGGTCACCAGTTCATAGAGAACCTTGCCGAAGCTCACGTCTTCGGTTTCCGGCTTCGGCGCCAAGCTTGGATTGATCGAAGCACGAAGCACCACATAGATCATATAGAATCCCGCCAGCATGATGCCCGGGAACATGGCCGCGGCGTACAGCCGGAGCGGCGAGATTTCCGCGATCGCCGCATAGACGATCAGCATGATCGACGGCGGTATGAGAATCCCCAGGCAGCCGCCGGCGCAGATCACCCCCGAGGCGAAGCGGACGTCGTAATCCTTGGCCAGCATTGCCGGGAACGCCAGCATGCCCATCAAGGTGACGACGGCGCCGATGATCCCCGTCGCCGTGGCGAACACCGCGCAGGTCGCAAGCGCCGCCACCGCCATCGAGCCCGGAAGGTTGCGGGCCGCCAGTTGAAAGCTGAAGAACAGTCGGTTGACGATGTTCGCTCGTTCGACGACATATCCCATAAATAGGAATAGCGGCACGGCGACGAGCACGTCGTTCGACATCACGGAGAACGTGTTCTGGACGAACAAATCGAATATTCGATTGTCGAACAGGGTCTTCATGCGCAGCGGATCGTAATAGGCGTAATAGCCGAAACCGAGACCCATGGCGATCAGCGTGAAGGCGATCGGAAAGCCGAGCAGGACCACGAAAATGAACAGGCCCAGCATCATCAAGGCGACTTGAGGATCGGTCATTGACGGCCCTCCGCCTTGAGCTGGTCGAGGTCCTCTTTCTCATGCATCAACATCGTTTCCGTTTCCTGGACGTCGTGCAGGCGGGCCGGCCAATAGCCATCGCGCAGGCATTGAACGCAGCGGACCGCTTCGGCGATGCCTTGCAGCAGCACCAGGAATCCGGCGATGGGGATCAACGTCTTGAAGAAGTAAATTTGAATTCGGGCCGGGCTTGACCAGCTGACTTCCTTGTAGAACCAAGCGTCAGAGGCATAGCCGTATCCGTAATAGACAAGGCAAAGCGCGCCCGGCATGAGAAAAACGAGATAAAGCGCCAAGTCGATGCCCGCTTGCCACTTGATCGGCATCAGGCGGTATACCACGTCGCCGCGGACATGGACGTCTTGCGACAGGGCGTAGGCTCCCGCCATCATGAACAACGCCCCGTACATCTGCACGCTCATGTCGAACGCCCAAACCGTCGGCGCGTTAAGCGCATATCGAACAAACACCTCGTAACAGGTCGACAGCGTCAGAATCATGATGCACCAGGCAAAGGCCTTGCCGGTCCAGGCGCTCAAGCTATCGATGAAATGAAGGATCCGGGTCATCTTCCCAACCTCGGCCACGAATGATCACAATCAAAAGCATGACAAGGCGGCGCCACAACGTGACGCCGCCTCGCACAGGTGGCCGTTCCCGGCCGCATCATGCTCTTAGAGCTTGCCGAAATAATGCTCGTAGGCGCCACGGTAGTTCGGCGCATTGTTGAGCGCATAGGCACCATGGCGCTTGGCCCATGCCTTTTGGGAATCGACGACTTTCTTGAAGAACGGATCCTCCTTGCTGATCCGGTCGACGACGATGTCCCAGGCCTTCAGTTGGTCGGCCATGACCGAATCCGGCGTCCGATAGACGTTGACACCGAACTTCTCTTTCAAGACGACGAGGTCCTGCGAATAGCGTTCCATCGCCTTCCACGCCATGTCGGTCGAGGCGGCTTCGGAAGCGTATTCGAGAATGGACCGCTGCTCTTCACTCAAGTTATCGAACAAGGTCTTGTTGAAGATGATTTCGAAGCATTCCTGGGACTGGTGGAACGACCCAAGATGATAGTGCTTCGAAACGTCCTGCATGCCGAAGTCTTTGTCCGACGTCGGGTTGTTGAATTCGGCCGCATCGATCAGACCGGACTTCATGGCGGGTTGAATCTCGCCGCCCGGCAGCTGAACGACGGACATCCCCATTTCCTGAAGAACGTCGGCGGCAAGTCCGACGGTGCGATACTTCAGGCCCTTCATCTGCGAAGAGTCCTTGATCTCTTCCTTGAACCAACCCAGCGGCTGCGCCGGCATCGGGCCGGAGAAGAAGCCGACCAGGTCGAGACGCAGCTTCTTGTGCATCAGTTCATAATAGAGCTCTTTGCCGCCACCATAGGCGATCCAACCCATGAGCTCGTTGGCGCTCCAGCCGAAGCAGGGGCCAGTGCCGAACAGCGACGCCACCGGCGACTTCGAATACCAATAGGCCGTCACCAGGTGGGCGGCATCGAGAACGCCCTTATGCACGGCGGTCTGCATCTCCGCCGTCTTGACGACGGCACCGACGCCCAGAAGATCGACCTTCATGGCGCCGCCGGACATCTTATTGACCCGGTTGACGTAGTCTTGCGCGAATTCAAGGAAAATGCCGCCGCCCCAGGCAGCCTGCATCTTGATCGTCGTGGCAGCTTTCGCGACATGCGGCGCAGCCATGGTTGCTGCTGCGGCGCCGGTCGCGGCGATGGCGGAAGTCTTCAAAAACTTGCGGCGTGAAACACGCTGCTTCTGTTCGGACATTACATCTCTCCCAATGTCTCGTTAACCCCTGCCCGCTCTTGCGGAAGAGCG
>JANQIT010000060.1 GCA_028282025.1 Hwanghaeella sp.
GCCCTGGCCTTGAAGCATGGCAGATTGGCGCTCACCATCGGCGACAACGCGGTTGACGTGATGCGCCTTGAAGAGGATTAGGCGGCGACGTGAAAAGCCTGCTGACTTTCCTGGCGGTTGTCGTCATCGGCGCGCTCGGCGCGGTTGGTTACCTTTACAGTCAGGAGGGCGGGCAGGACCGGATCGCGGCGCTGTTTCAATCCACTGTCGAGCGCGTAACGCAGATCGCTGTCGGATTTAAGGGCGGGGCCGAACCGGAAGCCCAGACACAGGCGGGATCTGAAACACCGCCGGAAGGCGGCCCCCCGCCGCAGGACGCCAAGCAGCCACTTTCCATCGCCACTGCATCGGGCCAGCCCGCCGATGACGCCGGCCCCCTGCGCCTCGGCATGCCGATTGACTGTGTGGTCGGCCGGAATTGTCTGATCCAGGCCTATGTCGACACCGACCCGGGACCGGGCTTTGCCGACTACCGCTGCGGCTCGTTAAGCTTCGAACGCAGCCAAGGCACGAAAATACGCCTTCCCGACCAGGGGACCATGCAGGGCGGCGTGAACGTCCTGGCTGCAGCTGCTGGCGAAGTCCTCCGGGTCCGCGACGGCCTGCCCGATGTCGATTACCGGCTGGTGGGCCGGGAATCCTTGGGCAAGTCGGCGCTTGGCAATGTCGTCCTGCTGCGGCACCGCGACGGTTACGTCACCGCCTATGGCCATTTGAAGCAGGGGAGCATCACGGTCGCCGAGGGAGACCGGGTGGGACCGGGCGAGATTCTGGGACAGGTCGGACTGTCGGGCGTCAGCGCCTATCCGCATCTGCATTTCGAAATCCGGCAGGGCCGCAAGGTGATCGACCCCTTCACCGGTCTGGAACAGGACGCCGGCTGTGGAGAGGCCGCAGAGCCGGTTTGGACCCCCGCCGCCTTGAAGCAATTGACCTATCACGGAACGGCGGTTTTGCGGATCGGATTCGCGGAAAGCCTGCTGAATGAAGCCGCGGTCGAGTACGGTTTTCTGAAAGGTCAGGGCGCGGTCGCCGCGGCGGCATCGGACCTTGTGCTGCATGTTTCCGTCTCCGGCAGCCGCACCGGCGATACTGCACGGCTGGAGATTTTCGGTCCGGACGGAAGCGCGGTGGCGTCTTCCAGCACAACGCTGAACGAGGATGCAGCCGTTAAGCTTCTGCACACCACCATCGCCCCCGCAGCGGAACCTCTGACGCCCGGCGCCTATAGCGGCGTCTTTACTCTCAGCCGCGTTACCGACGGCGCCCCCCGTCCGGTCATCACTGCTCAAACCGGGATCCGGGTCGAATAAGCCAATCGGGGGGGGGCCGACGGCGTTCCCGGCAACCAACGAACCGGCAATCTTGCAACATTCCAATGGTTTGCGGGTTTGCAGGCGACGTGATAAGGGACCTGACCGCTGAAACTGAAACGCCCGGTCATGGACACTTCAAGCAGCTCTCTTCCGCCATTGGCCGTCGATCTCGACGGTACGCTCGTGCGGACGGACACGCTGCATGAGCAGTTGGCCCAGGCGGTAAAAAAATACCCTTTGCAACTTCCCGCCCTGGCGGCTGGTCTCACGCAGGGGAGGGCGAAATTCAAGGCGGCCATCGCCGAAAAGGTGGAAATCGACGGGGCGCTCTTGCCGTACAACGAAGACGTCGTTGCGTTCCTACGTGAAGAAAAGGCGAGAGGCCGGCGGATTATTCTGGCGACCGCCGCGCACGAGAGCATCGCACAGGCCGTCGCGGCGCATCTGGATTTGTTCGACGATGTGATCGCCACCACCGAAACCCGGAACTTGAAGGGCGAAAACAAGGCCGACGCGTTGGAAGACGTAACGGGAAGCACGAATTTCGACTATATCGGCGACTCCACGGCTGACCGGGCCGTCTGGCGACGGACCGGCCGCGCCCTAGTCGTTGCGTCCCAACAGTCGGCCGCCCAATCCCTGGCGGATCAGACCAAGATCGAGAAGGTCTTCGCAACCGACAAAGCCGACCTGAAAGCCTACCTCAAGGCGATGCGAGTGCATCAGTGGGCGAAAAACGTGCTGCTGGCGACCCCGCTGTTCCTGTCGCAGCAATATACCGACCCAAGCCTCTGGATTCCGCTAATCGCCGCCTTTGTCAGCTTCGGGCTTTGCGCATCCGCCACCTATTGCTGGAACGACTTACTGGATCTGCCCGCCGACCGCGCGCACGCCACAAAGCGGAACCGCCCATTCGCAAGCGGGAGGATCGGCATCCGGGACGGACTGATCTTCTCCGCTTTATGCCTGCTGGCAAGTTTCGTGCTGGCGGCCGCGCTGGTCGGCGCGCCCTTCATCTTCCTGCTGCTGGGATACATCGTCACGACGGTTTCCTATTCCTTCCTGATCAAAACCAAGCCGGTCGCCGATGTCATCGTATTGGGGTCCCTGTATGCCTACCGCATTTTCGCGGGCGGCATTGCGGTTGGGATCGAACCGTCGGAATGGCTGCTGTCCTTCTCCATGTTCTTCTTTGTCAGCCTTGGCTTTATGAAGCGCATGTCGGACATGCATGGCGACGGACCGAAGAACGAAAAAATCTCGGGCCGTGGTTATTTCCCGGAAGACCGCGCCATCATTCAGGTATTCGGCGTCGCGGCGGGTTACTGCGCCGTCATCATCATGGCGCTTTACATCACCGACGAAAACGTAACCGCTCTGTACCGAAACCCGGAATTCCTGTGGTTCGTGTGCCTCGGACTGCTCTATTGGGTTTCCCGAACCTGGATACTGGCGGCCCGGGGTCATATGCCGGACGACCCGGTGGTTTTCGCGCTGAAAGATAAGATCAGCCTGCTTTGTGGGAGCCTCATTGTTCTTGCCGTACTTTTGGCAGCCGGAGTCGGATACTAGGAAAGATAAGGAATGATGAAGTTGTCACAGAGTCTCGATAAGCGAGCGGATAATACGGATCCTCAAGACTTGCGGATTCTATTTTTCATCATTGTAGTCGGGTTCGTTCTGCGTGTGACCTGGGCCTGTTTTTTTCCTATGGAGCCCATTTCCGACAGCCAAGCCTACCATACCTTCGCCAGTAACATTGCCCTCCACGGGACCTATGGATGGCAAGAGAACAACCCGACCGCCTATTGGCCGGTAGGAACATCGGCAGTCATTGCCGGGTTGTACTTGGTTTTTGGAGTTGAGTTCCTGCCGGTCATTATTTTCAACATACTTCTCTCGACATTGTTCATCTTCTTAATGTTCGAGCTCGGCCGCCTATGGTTTTCACACCCTGTGGGACTGCTGGCCGCCGGACTTGTCGCTTTGTGGCCTAGCTTGGTCATGCAGGTCACCGTCATTGTAAGCGATATACTCTTCATTGTACTCGTTGTGACAGCATTCGTGATGTACGAACGGTTTCGCGAGAAGCCTATCTGGGCCTGGGTATTTCTTGGAGTGCTGATCGCACTGGCCGCATATGTGCGCGCCATTGCACTGCTGGTGCCAATCATCTGGGGGGTATTGGAAGTACTGAGAGGGAATCAACGCGTTCTTCCAGCGCTGACGGGCAGCGTTTTGTCCGTCGTGGTGATGGCATCCGTAATCGCACCGTGGACCTATCGGAACTATCTTGTCTTTGGAGAATTCGTTCCGATTTCCACAAATCTGGGGCCAACCATGTGGATGGGAAATAACCCCGAAACCAAACTTGGGTACCAGGATGTCCCGAGCCAAGAAGACATGGGAACTTCCAATGAAGCTCAATGGTCTGCCGCATTGCGAGAAAAGGCGGTGGGCTATATTTTCGATAACCCTGGTCTGTTTGTGCAAAGAACCTTGGTGAAAATGGTCAAGCTGCATGAGCGCGAGACCAAGTTTGTCAATTGGAACGAGAACGGGATAAGGCAAGTTCTTGGCGATTGGGCCATTACACCCCTTAAAATCATTGCGACCGGGTATTGGTATGCGGTTCTTGCAGGTGGTTTGATTGGTTTAGGCTTGCTCTTTCGCAAAGACGGATGGACGAGTACGCTGTTCCATCCAACTCTTGTAATCTGGTTGTATTTTACCGGCGTCCATGGCGTAACAACATATAGCGACCGATACCATATATCCAACGTGCCGATGATCGCGGTGTTGGCAGCCTTCGTCCTTGGGCATCTTCTAGCGCAAAAAAAGACCGCCACGCTTGGCACAGGCACCTTATAGCCCGGCCCTGTCCTACTGGAGACATGCGTTGAGCACCTGGTTTTTCATAATCCTGGCAATAGCGGCCAATGTCAGCGCAAATCTGTGTCTAAAGATTGCGGCACGCTCGCTTGAAACGACCTCTTTCCCCTCTGTTGCAACCGGTCTGTTGACATCGGTTTGGGCGTGGGCAGGCGGTGTCAGTTGCATTGTGCTGCTTGCTTCGTATGTGATTGCAATCAGGACACTGCCGCTCAGTGTTTCCTATGCCATGGTCACCATCATTTCGCTGAGTATCATCACCATCTGGGGCGGATTCTTAGGCGATGAAAGCTTCAGCTTGCTGCGCGCTGGCGGTATTGTCCTTATCAGTGCTGGCACTCTTCTTTTGGTGCTATCAACTTCCTAAAGCGGTCATCGCGCCTAAATTGCTTTTCTGTACAAGCGTCCTTCGTGTGCATACCAAAGGCGATTGATCGAGAAGCTGTGGACTGTATCCAAACCCTTCTCATCCGCCACTGCGTCAACTCGAGCAATCGGAAGATAGTTTATCCACTCGCGCACAAGCACAAGATCGTGGAGACGGTTCATGAGGGCATGAAACAGCGGCTTTTGGGCCATATCTTTGTAAACGAATAAGCCTCCGGGGCGGACCCGGTCTATAGCAGCGCTCAGAGCGTCAATCTGCGCCGTAGGAGGCACATGGTGGGCAACATCGATCATAGAGACAATATCGAACGGTCCCTCGGGCAGGGGATCGGTCACAGTCGTCAAATGGAAGTCGAGATTTCCGTCCACCGCACCCGGAAGCTTTTGGGCTAACGCAATGGCCTTTACGCTGATATCAATCCCGACCCCTTCTTTCACTTTTCCTGCCGCGTTCAAAAGGCTCAGAAAGAGGCCGGCACCGCATCCGATATCGAGTACCGTGCTGCTCTCAGGAACGTGCGGTACCAAGGCCTCGAAAGGACAAATGTAAGGACGCAGAGTTTGAAGTTTCGCCTGCAACCCCGGAAAATCGCCGTACAGAGCATTCGCCGTCGTTAGACATGAGTCCAGGGTATCCAGGGTTTGAGGTTTCGCGTGCATGTTCACCACTTGTCTAGTCCGGTTCCAGTTCAATCTATTCGCCGCAGCGATGCCCGCAGCCCCATCACCTTGGACAGCGCATTCAAGCGCCGCTCCACCACTTCTCCGGCGAAGGCTTCGTTCTCCGCGCCCTTCACTTCCAACAATAGCGCTCCGTCGACGCGGCGCAGGGTGAATTTATCCAGGATCGTAGGAATCCCACCCGACAGCGTGTAGGCGAGCCGCATGCCCAGTCCAATCGCCCGGGCGCGCGCTGCCTCTTCCTCACCTAACAGGCTGCGGACCGTTCCCGCCGCCTCGTTACCGCCTCTCACCTGCGAATGACGGGACGAGACCGCAAGGGCCATGAAGGCCCGGTCCCGATGCGAAAGGCCGACAAACGGAAACCGCAAAATCCGCATCAGCGAATGATTGGCCCGGTAATCCGGATGCTCGACGCGGGCGATATCCGCCATCAGACAGGCGGCCTGACGCAAACGGTCCTCGACAGCATCCGCGTCGGGAAAGGCCGGCTTCAGCCAATCGCTCATGGCGTCGCCGTCGACGGCGCTGGTATGACGTAGCGCGGCGAAACGCCGGCAATAGGCGATAAGCGGATCTTCCGCGCGGCGATCCTCGCTCAAGCGGCCGTAAAGACACCCCTCCCGCAGGCCGTAAGCGGAAAGGACCACATTGCTGGGCCTCACGCGCAGCAGGATGCGGTGCATCAGCATCCCTGCGAAGGCCAGCGTCCCGATCCGGCGTTTGCTGATGCCCGGCACCTTGGCGAGGGTTTCGGCGGACAGGTTCGAAACGAACTTGCAGAAATCCACCGCCTCCATGCTGGGAATTTCATAGTTGTGGATGATGTGCAGCGGGTAATCGGTGTGGCTCATGTGCATTTTCGCCACCGACCGCCAGGCTCCGCCCACCGCATAGAAAACCCGCCCGCGCCCCTCATCCAGCCAATCGACGGACTCTAGAGCCTTGTCGACCGCACCGGCCGCTTTTGACGGATTGTCCAATTCCCGGCGGGAAAACCGGATGGGCCCCAGGGGCAGAGTCGTGAAAACACCGGGATTACGCCCTTGGACATCCACCAGTTCGACACTGCCGCCGCCGAGATCGCCGAGAATGCCGTCCGCATCCGGCGTCCCGGACAACAATCCATAGGATGCGAAGCGCGCTTCCTGCTCGCCGCTCAGCACCTGCACCTCCCGGCCGCAGGTCTGCCGGACCCGCTCCACGAACGCAGCGCCGTTCCGCGCCTCGCGGACAGCGGCTGTCGCCAGCATCTCAATGCTGGCGACGCCCATTTCCTCGGCCAGCCGCACAAAGCGTTTCAGCGTTTGTACGGTCTGTGCGACCGCATCCTCCGGCAGAAGCCCTGTCCGGTCCAAGTCCTGTCCCAGGCCGCACAAAACCTTCTCGTTGAATACGGGCAGCGCCGCGCGTTCGTCGCTTTCGTAAACGACCAGACGGACCGAATTGGACCCGATATCGATAACAGCCACAGGCAATGCCTGAATCCGCTGCAAATCGGCCAACGATCTCTCCTTCGACGCCGGTAGTGCGGCAGCCCGCGCCGGGCCGCGCTATTTTCGCTTCGACGAGCGCGTCTTAGAGGGTTTTTTCGCCTTCTTCAATGCCGTGCCCCGCCCGGAGAGGCTTGGGTTGGTCATGAAGAAATGATGGCAGTTAAAGCCGTCGCCGCTGGGCGCGTGCCGCACGAAACTGCCGTCGGACTGCATGTGCCAGCTTTGCGCCTGATCGTCCAGATTGCCGCGCATCACCTGCTCAAGAACCTGACGTTTCACCGTATTGTTGCGGATCGGCACCAGGCTCTCGACCCGCCGGTTCAGGTTTCGCGGCATCAAGTCCGCCGACGAGATGAAGACCTGAGCATCCAGCGACGGCAGGCCGTGCCCGGCCCCGAAGCAATAAATCCTGCTGTGCTCAAGAAAGCGGCCGACAATGCTTTTCACCCGGATATTGTCCGACAGGCCCGGCACCCCGGGTCGTAGGCAACAGATACCCCGGGCGATGATGTCCACCTGCACCCCGGCCGAAGACGCGCGGTACAGGGCATCGATGATGTCGGGATCGACCAGGCTGTTCGCCTTTAACCAGATCTGCGCCTTCTTACCTGCCGCCGCGTGTTCGATTTCTTCCTCGATGCTCTCCATCAGGGTTTCGCGCAGAGTCAGGGGCGCCAGGGACAGTTGCGACAGTTCGCTCGGCGTGGCGTAGCCGGTCATGTAGTTGAAGGTCAGCGCCGCGTCCTGGCCAAGATCGGGATCCACGGTGAAATAGCTGAGGTCCGTGTAGATCTTCGCCGTGATCGGGTGATAGTTGCCGGTGCCGAAATGAACATAGGTCCGCAGATGACGGCCTTCGCGCCGCACCACCATGGAAACCTTGGCATGGGTCTTCAGATCGACGAACCCGTACACAACCTGCACGCCCGCCCGCTCCAAGTCGCGCGCCCAGCGGATGTTCGCCTCTTCGTCGAAACGCGCCTTCAATTCGACCAGCGCGGTCACCGACTTCCCGGACTCTGCGGCCTCCTGCAGCGCCTTCACGATAGGGGACTGATTGGACGTCCGGTACAGCGTCTGTTTGATCGCCACGACGGCCGGGTCCTGGGCGGCCTGACGCAGGAACTGCACCACCACATCGAAACTCTCATAAGGGTGATGAACAATGATGTCCTTGGCGCGGATGGCCGCGAAACAATCCCCTCCGTAATCCCGGATCCGCTCGGGGAAGCGCGGGTTATGCGGTTCGAACAGCAAGTCGCGGCGGTCGCCGACGATCATCTGCTTTACATCGCCCAAGCCCAATAGACCGTCGAGCGTGAAGACATCTTCGGAATCGACGCCAAGCTGATCGATCACGAAGTCGCGCAGATCTTCCGGCATATCCGCCGTTATTTTCAGCCGGATCACATGGCCGCGCCGCCGGCGGCGCAACATGCTTTCGAAGGTCCGGACCAGATCTTCCGCTTCTTCGTCGATTTCCATGTCGCTGTCCCGGATCAGCCGGAACATGCCCTTACCCAGAAGCTGGAAGCCTGGGAAGAGACGCTCGAAATACAGGCTCAGCACATCCTCAAGCGCGATGAAGCGGATCGCCCGCCCCGGAAGCCGGATAAAACGGTCCAGGTTCGACGGCATGATCAGCAAGCCGTTCATGTGCCTGTCATCGCTTTGCCGGAAGAGTTCCAAGGCCAGAACCAGCCCCATATTCGGAATGAAGGGGAACGGGTGCGCCGGGTCGACAGCAAGCGGCGTCAGGGCCGGAAAAATCTGCTCCAGGAACCAGCCGTCCAGCCAGGTCTTTTCCCTTGCGGCCAATTCATCAGCTTTGACCAATGCGACGCCGGCTTTCCGCATATCCTCAATGACGACGGACCATTGCTCCTGCTGGCGCAACATCAGGCCGCCCGCCTCTTCGGAAATCGCATCCAACTGCTGGCGCGGCGTCATTCCTTCCTGTGACAGCGAGATCACGCTGGCGGCCACCTGCCCTTTCAGCCCGGCCACGCGCACCATGTAGAATTCATCCAGGTTTGTGGCGGAGATGGACAGAAACCGGAGCCGTTCGAGTATCGGATGCTTCGGGTTCGCCGCCTCTTCCAGCACCCGCTGATTGAACGAGAGCCAGGACAGCTCGCGGTTGATGAAACGGTCGGGCGACTCGATGGTGAGTTCGCTTTCCGACTGTACTTCACCCGCGGTCGCCACCGCCTGTTTGGCCGTCGCCATTTAACGCCACCTCTGGTCTGTTCACATGCCGGGAAACAACCGGCCCCTTAAAATCCGGGTTTTCAGGCGCGGTTTCAAGGTATTCATCTATATTGAGGAATCGACCTAGCATACTGAAATTGCACCTGTTAAGTGACCGGTTTGTGACAGCCAGACGATTTTTGCGTCATCTGACCTAGGGGAAGCACAGTCGATTATGTTGACGTTGTTCTTGCTGAGACACGCCAAGTCGAGTTGGGAAAACACGGCGCTTGACGACTACGACCGTCCCCTGAACGCGCGCGGCATGCGGTCCGCCCCCGCCATCGGCAGGTATCTGGCCGAAAAGACCTACCTGCCAGATCTGATCTTGTGTTCCGGTGCACGCAGGACCCGGGAAACCCTGGGCCTGATCCTGCCTTACTTTGACGGCGATCTCCGGGTCCGGGTGGAGCAGGCGCTATACCGCGCGCATGATGGACAAGCCCTGCTGCAGCGCCTTCACGCGGTCGATAGCAACGCGCGCAGCGTCATGCTGATCGGCCATAATCCGGCGATGCAGGACCTGTTTACGATGTTGGCGATCGGCGGCGACCCACTGGCCCTGGAAAGGCTGAGTGCGAAATTCCCGACCGCCGCCCTGGCCGTTCTTTCATCGGAAGCGACATCGTGGCGGGAGTTTGCGGCCTTCGGCGCAACAGTCACCGATCACGCATTGCCGCGGGACCTTTTGGAGAAGCAGAAACAGTAGCCGGCGCGCCAAAGTGCCCTGAACGCTAGCGCCAGAAGGGTTGCGTCGCCCGCAGCACGGCCCATTCGCGGTCCAGATGAGACAGGCCCTGTTCGATACGGGCAGCGTGCCAACCGTCGAGCATGCCCTGCATACGGTCCCGCGTCTTGCCTCTGGAAATGTTCAGGTCTTCCAGGACCGAACTTTGCACCAGCGCGTCGTTCAACCCGCCGAGGCAATCCTGGATCGCGCCCAACTGCCGGACATAGGGTTTAGCTGACTTCTCTGCATGGAGATTTCGGAAGAAGGCAGCCGCATAGCGCAATTTCTTCAAGTCGATGCGCAACGGATGCAAAAACGCCTCTTCCAGCTTCGACGGCTTCTTACCGCCATCTTTCAGAACGCGCTTGAGGCGCTTATCCAGGTTTCTCGCCGCGAATTCCAATAGGGAGACATTCTTGTCGTCCGCCTTGTCGATTTCCAGCAACCAGCCCTCAAGCCGCATCAGAATTTCCGAATACCGCGCCGATTGCAAAGTTTCACTCGCCTGCCGATAGGCAGCGTCCCGCGCAGCTTGAGCCGTCTTGGTCACGGAAATCAGGGTGTCGTCCGAACCGAAGCGGCGGTTCAGCGGCTCCAACGTCTCTTCCAGAAACACGTCCAGGTCGCGGGCGGGTCCCAGGGATGTTTGCAACCAACTCAACTCTGACTTGGCCCAGGCGAAGAACACCGGGTCCAAAGCCGGCTTAAAGATCGAAAGGGCAGACCGCATGCGGCGAACCCCGACACGCGCCTGGTGGACGCCCTCGGGATCGTCCCCCCTATGCACGACCGGCACGTTGGCCATGGTCTGCTCGATACCGCTGCGCATGAAGGCGGCAAAGGCGGAAAGAACCGTCATCTCCTTTGACAGGGCGGGTTCCACCGCGCGCATCGGCCGCGGGTCTCTTCCCGCATACAGCGCGTATCCCCGCGCCGCCTTGCTGTCCCGGTCCAGCACCAGGCGATAGGTCCGCACCAGTTCCAACGCGAAAGCAAGCAGATCGGCGGGATCGCCGTCCTGTAATTCAAGCTCCACTTCGCTGATTCCGCGCTGTGCATCGCCCGACCGGATCTCTCCCTGATCCAGCGCTACTTCCATGCGAGACTGACCATAGACGATCTGCCATGTCGTCCGCTTTATGTCGGTTAGGAACACCGGTTCCAGACCGTCGGCTTCCTGCCGCTTCAGCAGCCATTTCCGCAGACGCGGGTCCCCGATCAACTCGATCTGCGGCTCCGGGCTGTCGAGATAGGCATTCCACTCGGACCGCGCCTGCAGGCCCCCTTGGATTCCTTTCGGCGCCTTCAGCGTCTGTTCGATGGATTGTCCGGCTTGGCGCAAGCGGAAGGCCACCTTCTTATCCCGCAGTGCAAGAGAAGGGGTATCGAAATAGGTGCTGATCAAGTGGCTGGCGCCGGCCCGGGCAATCTTGTGGTCGCGCAACAGAGAGCAGCGCCGGAACCGCCCCACATCCGACGGATCCAGCCGCAATTTCAGCTCAATCTCAAGAACGGGCCCGTTTTTTTGCTGCCCGGCTTTCACCGCGTCTTCCAAAGCAGAGGAGTCCGATTGCCGTGAGTTCATTACAACGATACTGTATCGTAAAAATTGTGCCGGATAACCTCTACATTACGGTAGATCGTCGAACAACACTTCACGGATTAAGGGGATTGTCACCTTCCGGCGCGACGCCAATCCCGCTCTGTCGATCCGCTGCACGGCCTCCCGATAGGCGGCGAATGTTCTTTCCAGGCGTAACCGTAAGAACCCGATCACCGACGGGTCGACAATCAGACGCCGGTCGTCAAACAGCTTGATCAGCAACGCGCCGAGCAAGTTGTCATCCGGCGCCTGGATTTCAACGGCCGTGGCGGCTGCCAGACGGGACGTCAGGTCCGGCAGGCGGTACGGAAGACGGGCCGGCGCTGCACGGCACGCCCCCAAAAGATATCCGCCCCGTTCCCGCACCGAATTCAAAAGATGGAACAGCAGGGTTTCATCCTGCACCGCATCCAAACGGTCCAAAGTCCACGCCGCGCCGTTCCCAAGGGTCCGGTCCAGATCTGAGACCCGCAGCGACTCCGCCTTCAACGGCAAGGCGCCGGACTTCTCGCACCAGGCGGACAGCAAATGCGTCTTGCCGGCCCCCTCCGGTCCGTACACCACCGTATGCGGGCCCGTCCAATCCGGCCACGCATCGACCAGGGCCGCCGCCGCCGCATTGCAGTCGGTGATCAGAAAATCATCCCTGCCGTGCGACGGAAGAAACTCCAGAGCGAGCGGAAACTGGGCCCCGATCATGCGTCGTCGGATGCCTGACTGCTTGCGGGAAGCTTGGCGTTACCGTCGGGCGGAGCGCCATGGCTGTAGAGCGCGCTGCCGAGATATTGGGCGATGCCGAACCGGGCCAGGACCCCTACAACGGCGGCGACGGGCACCGCCAGCAGGATGCCGAGAAAACCGAACAACGCGCCACCCGCCATGAGTGCGAAAATGATCCACACTTCATGCAGCTTGACCCGCCCCCCAACCAATTTCGGCGTCAGGAAATTCCCTTCCACCACCTGCCCCACGGCGAACACCCCGCCGACCATCAGCAGCGGGACCAAGCCGTCGAACTGCGCCAAGGCTATGCCGAAACCCAACACGAACCCGATCAGCATGCCGAAATACGGGATGAAGGACACAAGACCGGTAAACAGGCCGACGATAAAGCCGAAATCCAGTCCCACCAGCGTCAGCCCGACCCCGTACATCAACCCCAGGATCATGCAGACCATCGCTTGCCCCCGCGCAAACCCGGCGAGGATCTGGTCCACCTCCGTCACAAGACCGCGGATCGTCTCGGCCTGGGCCCGCGGCAGCCAACTGTCGATCCGCGCGACCATACGGTCCCAGTCGCGCAACAGGTAGAACGCGATAATCGGCGTGATGATGGCCAGGGAGAGAATGTTCGCCACCGCTCCCAAACCGCCCAGCACCTCGCCAACGGCGCGCGCCGCCCAGCTCAAGACGGTTCCGGCATATTGCGTTGCCGACTTGCCGACATCCCGGATTTCGGTTTCGTCCAACTGGGCCGCCACAAGCTCCAGCAGGGGCCGGATTTTCACTTCGATGGCCGCCATGTAAGTCGGTATCTTGGCCACGAACTCGGCGATCTGGCCGAAAATCAAGGGGACCACGGCGGCGCTGACCAGGACGACGACTACGAAGAAGATCGCCGTAACAAGGCCAGTCGCGGCAGTCCGCGATAACTTGCGTTCCTCCAGCCAGTCGCATACCGGGTCCAGAAAATACGCCACCGCCATGGCCGCTACGAACGGCAGCAGGATCGTCCTCAGCAAATAGAGGGCCGCCAAAAAGACAATGAGGCCGGCGACCCAACTCCAAGTTTTTTGCTGCGTCGTCATCCGGAACTCAGCGCACCGCCTCCAGGAGCCATCGACCGTCTTCCGGTTGCTGCGCCAGACCGAGATTCTGCTGGCTCAAGCCGCGGCGCAATTGCGCCAGGCCGCCGGTATAGAAGATTTCCAGTTCAGCCGCCGTTATGGTCAGTTCCTTGATATCCGTGCGGCGCACGATCACCAGTTTGGACAGCTTCTGTTGCACGGAAAGCCATGCGCGCAAGTCCGACAGGGGGACGGTAACGGCGATGCGCCGCTCGCCCTGGGCCGCGGAAATAAGGTTCGCCTGCTTCCAGTAACGCTCAACGGCGGTCGCCGCCAATTTGGCGGACCGCGCATAGAGATCCTCCGGGGACTCGCCGGCGACGGGCGAAACAGTCTCCACGAAAGAGGTCGTTTCCCACCCTCTCCCATAGCCGGTGACCGTCACCGTCAGGCCAGTCCCGCCCCCGGGAACCGGCGTGGGCCGTGCGACAACCGCCAAGGCCCCACCGGCGCGGTATTTGCCGGCGATCCGTCCGATGGCCTCCGGCTCTCCCGCCAGGGCTTGCTGCAAGCCAATGGCGGAGACGTCCGACAGATCCCCAAGCGGCACCACCAACGGCGCCAGACCGTCCATCGGCTCCACCGTCCGCCAGGCGTCGAACCACAGATTGCCTTCATCCCACAATTTGGTCCCGGCAGGCGATTCGAGAATGGGCAGCACAACCATAGGACGGCTTGCCGTTTCCGAATAGGGAATGCCTGCGCCGGTCAGGACCGGCCGCACGTCGGACGGCCGGAAACGATAGGTGATGTTCGCCAGATAGCGGCCGCCGCCGATCTTCTCGTCCGAAAAAGAGATATTCCGGATCATTCGTTCCGATTCCGCCGCCGGGACCGACGGCAGCCTGCTCCAATCTTCCGGCAAAGTCAGGCGCTGCAGCAACAATGCCAGCGCGCGCTGCCGTCCCTCGGCAATCGCGGCGTCCTTGGCCGCAACTTCCGTCGCCGCCCGCTGATCGACGGGCAGATCCTCGACTGTGAAAACGCGGCTGGTCTGCGCCACGGCCTCTGAGCCCGCGAATCCCATCGGCGTTAGCCATAGAGCGGCGAAAAATAGAGTCCGGAAAAGCACCGCGAAATCCACCTTCGCTAAGATTGCAATCGATATCTCTTCGAGTATGGTGCCGCACTGTTTTTGGCAATGCATTTATACCCGCTCGAACAGGAGGCGGCCATAGCCACGAATGACGCAGAACCGGCCCCGGGCCTACCGGCTAACGGACTGACATACAAGGACGCGGGCGTCGACATCGATGCCGGAAACGCCCTTGTCGACGCCATCAAACCGATGACCAAGAGTACGGCGCGCCCCGGCGCGGACGGTGCGCTCGGCGGCTTTGGCGGCCTGTTCGACCTGCGGGCGGCGGGCTATACGGACCCGGTTCTGGTGGCCGCGACGGACGGTGTCGGGACGAAACTGAAAATCGCCATCGACGCGGAACAGCATGAAGGGGTGGGCATCGACCTCGTTGCGATGTGCGTCAATGACCTGATCGTCCAAGGCGCGGAGCCGCTGTTCTTCCTGGACTACTTCGCCACGGGCCAGTTGTCGGTCGAAACCGGGGCGTCGGTGGTCGCCGGCATCGCGGAAGGATGCCGCCAGGCCGGCTGCGCCCTGATCGGGGGAGAGACGGCTGAGATGCCCGGTATGTACGGCGCAGGCGATTACGATCTTGCCGGTTTCGCCGTCGGCGCGGCGGAGCGCGGCGCGCTGATCGACGGCGGTAACGTCCGCGAGGGCGATATACTCCTCGGCCTCGCCTCCAGCGGCGTGCACTCCAACGGATTCTCTCTGGTCCGCAAAGTTATCGACATCAGCGGCCTGACCTGGTCGGACGACGCACCGTTCGACGAAGGGCGGCAGTTGGGCGAGGCGTTGCTGACGCCGACCAGGATCTATGTCCGCGGCTGCCTGGAAGCGATCCGCACCGGTGCGGTCCGGGGGCTTGTGCATATCACGGGCGGGGGCTTTTACGAGAACCTGCCGCGCGTTCTCCCCGATGGGCTTGGTTGCAGGCTCAACGCGGAAAGCTGGCCCAAACTGCCGGTTTTCGACTGGCTGCAGAGATCTGGCGGCATTACCGGCGCGGAAATGCACCGGACTTTCAATTGCGGTATCGGCATGGTTCTGGCGGTCGATCCCGATGAGGTTCAGGCGGTTACCGAAGCCCTGGCACGGCATGACGAACAGGCATACGCCATCGGCAGCGTGACGGTTGCGGCAGACGGTGAAGAGCGCGTGAGGATCGAAGGAATCGATTCTTGAACGGTCACAGGCGGCCGCGCCGCCGTGTCGGCGTCCTGATCTCCGGAAGCGGGTCGAACCTGCAAGCCCTTATCGATGCTTGCTCAGATTCGGAAAGCCCTGCGGAAATCGTCCTGGTTATATCGAACCAAGCGGACGCATTCGGCCTGACCCGGGCTCAGAACGCGGGGATCGCAACACGCTTTATCGACCATAGCGCCTATCCCGACCGGACCTCCTTCGAAACGGAGATCCTGGCCGCCCTTGCGGAACAGCAGGTTGAGATCGTGTGTCTGGCCGGTTTCATGAGAATTCTGACACCAGGCTTTGTGGAACATTGGGAAGACAGGATGCTGAACGTCCACCCTTCCCTTCTGCCGGACTATAAGGGCCTGCATACGCATCAGCGCGCCCTGGACGACGGCGCGGAATGGCACGGATGCACCGTGCATCTGGTGCGGCCGGCCCTGGACGACGGGCCTTTGGTGCTTCAGGCGCGGGTCCCTGTTCTGGAGGGGGATCATGCCGACAACCTTGCGGCACGCGTCCTGGTTCAGGAACACCGGATCTATCCCTTGGCCCTGCAGTTGCTTGCCGCGGGCAGGGTCGCGGTCGATGGAGACACCGCCCTGATCGACGGCGTCAAGGGGCCCATATCGCCGGACGCCCTTCGGGAACCGAAATATTCATGACAATCCGCCGAGAGCCTTGAGAATACGGGCGGAATCCCTAATATCAATTCCGCCCAGTCGGGGCGTTACACGGTATTCCTTGGGAGAGACCCGAATGGACGAGCTGGAATTCAAAAAGGCGCCGCAGGCGAATCTTCAAACTTGGTCGGGTGTGGGGAAGTTGATTACCTTTTCCACGATTGCGATTGTGATCGTGCTGCTGATCATGGCGGCAACCCTGGTTTGACGCATCGCTCCCTGCGAAGCGGGGAACGGAACTGAAAAAGGCGGGACCGCATGGCCCCGCCTTTATCGTTTCTGCCGATCAGGCTGGCTGATCGAAGCCCTTCACGCCTTAGCCGACGATTTCGGAACCGGCGAAGAAGTAGGCGATTTCCTGCGCAGCCGTCTCCGGCGCGTCGGAACCGTGAACCGAGTTGGCTTCCACGGATTCGCCATAGAGCTTGCGGACCGTACCGTCGTCGGCATTGGCCGGGTTGGTTGCGCCCATCACTTCACGGTTCTTGGTGATCGCGCTTTCGCCTTCCAGCACCTGCACGACGACCGGGCCGGACGTCATGAACGACACCAGATCCTTGTAGAAGGCGCGTTCCTTATGCACTTCGTAAAAGGTCTCCGCCTGCTGCTGCGTCAGGCTAAGGCGCTTCTGTGCAATGATGCGCAGGCCCGCATCCTCGAACATGGCGTTGATTTTTCCGGTCAGGTTCCGGCGCGTGGCATCCGGTTTGATGATCGACAGCGTGCGTTCTACCGACATTTTGGTCACCCTCTTAGTCTATCCCAGTTTGTTCACACCGCCGCGGTTTCCGGATCAACAACGCGTTCCCTCATGTGCAATCCGTCGCGGACGCCAGTCAGGAAAGAAAACGTTCTGGTTCGGGAAGGATCTCTTCGCAGCGGTTGTATTCGCTTTCGCCGCCCTCTCTCGGCGGCTGGCGGGCTTATAGCGGCGAAGCGGTTCCGCCGCAACCCCATCCTGGGAACCCGGGCGACCGCCGCAATGGGCTTTGCCCGCGTCGCCCCCGCATGCTATGCGGCGCGCCGAGGACGAAGCCTGCATGCTGACGATTTCCGATATCACATACAGAATTGGCGGACGCACCCTGCTGGACGGGGCGACGGCGCAGATCGGCGACCGGCAGAAAGTCGGCCTGGTCGGCCATAACGGGGCCGGCAAATCGACGCTTCTGAAGCTGCTGCGCGGGGAAATCGCCGCCGACGCGGGCGAGGTCAAGCTGGCTACCCGCCGGCGCATCGGCAGCGTCGCACAGGAAGCGCCAAGCGGCGACCGCTCCTTGGCGGACGTCGTTCTGGCCGCCGACGAAGAGCGCTCCGCCTTGCTGGAGGAAGAGAAAAGCGCCACCGACCCGCATCGGATCGCCGAAATCCATACAAGGTTGGCCGATATCGGTTCACACACCGCACCCGCACGCGCGGCCATTATCCTCGCTGGATTGGGCTTCGATGAAGACGCGCAACGGCAACCCGTCGACAATTTTTCGGGCGGTTGGAAAATGCGGGTGGCGTTGGCGGCGGCGCTGTTTTCCGAACCCGATTTCCTGCTGCTTGACGAACCGACCAACCATCTGGACCTGGAAGCGTCGTTATGGCTGGAGGATTATCTGGCCAGTTACCCGCGCGGACTGATTCTGGTCAGCCACGACCGTGGCATTTTGAACCGCATTCCAAGCTCGATCCTTCATTTGGAAGACGGCAAGCTCACCCGCTATTCGGGCGGCTACGACCGGTTCGAAAGAACCCGCTCGGAGGCGCAGATGCGGCAGGCGGCGCTCTACACGAAACAGCAGGAACAGCGCCGCCGGATACAAGCCTTCGTCGACCGTTTCCGGGCGAAGGCGACCAAGGCGCGGCAAGCCCAAAGCCGCCTGAAGATGCTGCAGCGGATGGAACCCATCGCCGCCGTCGCCGAGCGGCGGGCGATCCATTTCGAATTGCCGAAGCCGGAGCCGCTGTCCCCGCCGCTTCTGACCCTGGAAGAGGCGGCGTTGGCCTATGCCGACAGCACCGGCGGCGCGTCG
>JANQIT010000147.1 GCA_028282025.1 Hwanghaeella sp.
CCTTCGTCGGTGATGTCTTCGGTGACCGAGGAGTTCGGCGTCTTCGAAATGCCGTACATCATCAAAGACCGCGATCACATGCGGCGGGTGCAGGCCGAATTGATGCCGACCTTCCAGGCTGCCGTGCAGAAGAAGGGTTACCGGATCATAGGCCTGTTCGAGAACGGTTTCCGCCACATCACCAACAACGTGCGCCCGATCAACAAGCCGGAAGATCTGGCGGGCGTGAAGCTGCGGACGCCGAAGGGCGCATGGCGCGTGAAGATGTTCCAGCTTTACGGCGCGAACCCGACGCCGATGGCCTTCTCCGAAGTGTTCACCGCGCTTCAGACCAAGGTGATCGACGGGCAGGAAAATCCGTATGCGCAGATCGCTTCCGCCAAGTTCCAGGAAGTTCAGGAATATCTGTCCATCACCGGCCACGTCTACACGCCGGCCTATGTCCTGGTGTCCGAAAAGCACTACAGCAAGCTGCCGGAGAATGTGCGCGCGACCCTGGAGCAATGCGGTACGGAAACTCAGAACTTCGTCTACGAGCACGCAGCGAAGCTTGAGACCGACCTGCTCGACGTGATCAAGGCCGCCGGCGTTAAGGTGAACAACGCCGACAACGATGCCTTTATCGAGGCTTCCAAGCCGATTTACGATGAATTCGCCAGCTCCGTCGATGGCGGTCAGGATCTGATCGACACCGTTCAACGGTTGGCGGCCGGTTCCTAAAGCATACCCCGAGGCCGAAGCCCCGTGCTTCGGCCTCATCTTTTTCCAATTTGTTGATGTTGTTGTTATCCGCGGTCTTCGCGGCGCGCAGGGGAAGGGCGCAAGCATGGCTGCTATTGCCTCACGATCGCTCGAAAAATTTCTGGAATGGTTCATCATCGTCCAGATGATCATGCTGACCGCCGTGGTGATCACCGCGGTTCTGTTCCGGATTTTCGGTAATTCACTGTCCTGGTATGACGAAGTCGCCGCAATCCAGCTTTCCTGGATCACCTACTACGGGGCCGCGCTCGCCGCGCTGAAACGGCGTCATATCGGCCTGGACAGCGTTCTTCTCTCGATACCCATGCCGTACCGGATGTTGGGGGTGATCGCCGCGGAAGCGATCATCATCGGCTTTTTCCTGCTGCTCGCCTGGACCGGATGGGAAGTGCTGGTCGTGCTGGAAGGGGAGTATCTGGTGTCCCTGACCTGGGTCCCCATTCAATTGACCCAATCCGTGATTCCGATCGGAGCCGCCTTGTTCATCGTCTGCCAACTGCTCAGCCTGCCGGCATATTGGGACATGTGCGCGAATGGCCGTTCCTACGAGCATGCGGAAATCGAAGAAGAAGTCGAACGCGAGATGGCCAATGCGGAGGGCCGTTAGACCATGATTATCCTCCTTATCTTTCTCGCCCTCGTCGCAATGATCTGCCTGAACGTGCCGATTGCGGTGGCCCTGGCGGTTTCCGCCATCATCGGCCTCGTCGCCTATGAGGGGATGGGCAGCCTGGTGACCGTTGCGCTCGACATGTATGACGGGTCGACCAAATTTTCATTGATCGCCATTCCGATGTTCGTCCTGGCGGGGGCCATCATGAATGCGGGCGGCATCACGGACCGGCTGATCAATTTCGTCTCGGCCCTGATCGGTTTCGTGCGCGGCGGCCTCGCCATGGTGAATATCGGCGTCTCGCTGTTTTTCGCGGAGATTTCCGGGTCCGCGGTCGCCGACGTGGCGGCGCTGGGCTCCGTGCTGATCCCGCAGATGAAGAAACGCGGTTACAGCGCGCCTTTGTCCGCGGCGGTGACCAGTTCCTCGGCCTCGCTGGCGATCATCATTCCGCCGTCGATCCCGATGATCCTTTACGCCACATCCTCCGGCACGTCTGTCGAGCAACTGTTCGTCGCCGGCGTGGTGCCCGGCCTGATGGGGGCGGCGGGGTTGATGTTCGTCGCCTATCTGTTTGCGCGGCGCTACAACCTGCCGGTCGAAGAAGCGTTCAATCTGAAGCGGTTGGGCAGCACCTTTATCGATGCGCTGCCGGCCTTTTCCCTGCCGGTCATCATCCTGGGCGGTATCTTCGGGGGCTTCGTAACGGCGACGGAAGCGGCGGGTCTGGCCGTCATCGCGGCCTTTCTGGTCGGCCTGTGGTACCGTCAGATGGATTTCGGGCATTTGCGCCGGGCCATGCTGGACGGCGGCATGCAGACCGCCGTGGTGATGGTGCTGGTCGCGGCCTCCGTCGTGATGGGCGGTTTCCTGACCCGGGCGCAGATGCCGCAGGATCTGGCCGCCGGCATCCTGGAGATCACGCAGAACAAATGGCTGATCCTGCTGATCCTGAATTTCTTCTTCCTGGTGATCGGCTTCTTCCTGCATTCCGCGGCCGCAATTATCCTGGTCGTGCCGATTGTCATTCCCCTGATCCAGGCGGCGGGGATCGATCCGGTCCATTTCGGACTGGTCGTGACGCTGAACCTGGCCATCGGTCAGCAGACGCCGCCGGTCGCTAGCGTGCTGATCACTTCCTGCGCGGTCGCGCGGGCGAACATCTGGGCCGTGTCCAAGGTCAACGTCTACTTTGTCGCTGTCCTTCTGGCGGTGCTGCTGATATGCACCTACGTCCCGTCCATTCCTCTGTTCCTGGTTGAGGCCTTTTACCGATGACCCTTACACTTGATACCGCCCGCGCCATCGTCGATTCCGTTCTGTCGGACGCCCGGGCAAAGAACATGCAACCGATGACCGTCTGTGTGGTCGACGCGGCCGGCGACATGGTTGCCCTGGCGCGCGAGGACGGCGCCAGCACGCTGCGGCCCAAGATCGCGCACGGCAAGGCGAACGGCGCCATCGCCATGGGGATCGGCTCCCGCGCCCTGTTCGAGAGAGCCCAGCAGCAACCCTATTTCATTCAGGCGATGAACGCCCTGTCCGATGGAGCGGTGGTCCCGGTGCCGGGCGGCGTTCTCGTTAAACAGGATGGCCGGACCATCGGCGCCGTGGGCATTACCGGCGCGTCTTCCGACGAGGATGAAGCGCTTGCGGTCGCCGCGATTGAGAAGGCGGGCCTGCAGGCCGATTGTGGCTGAGGCCCGCTAGCGGGGACGATGGGTCAGCCGGCAGGTTCCGGGCACAGGTCGGCGACAAGCTTGTTGAGGTGCTCGAAGTTGATCGGCTTCGACACGATCTCGTCCGCGCCCATCATTTCGGCCGCTTTCAGATAGACCGATTGGTTGATTTCTTCGGCGGCGCTCATGGCGATGACGGCGGGGCGGTCCTGGATCTTCATCAGAATCTGGATCAGCTCCAGCCCGTCCAGTTCCGGCATCACCAGATCCGTCAGGATGACGTCGAACTTCTGTTCATCTACCAGCCGCGCCGCTTTGTTTCCGTCTTCGGCTGTTTGGACGTCATGTCCGGCCTTGCGTAGAGACGCCGCATAGACAGTGCGGGCGACTTCTACGTCATCGATGATCAATACCCTTGCCATAGTCAGTTTCTTCGTGTTTTCGCGTTCTGCGGTGTGTGGATTTCTGGAATGTCCGCAACCCTCTGCGGATAGCCCATTCTGGCCCGATCCCTATTCCACATTAGGAATCGATACTATTGATAACTCTTTTTCCGGACGTGTGACAGCCGTCACACTTTGTGGAGCGGTTGGCTGTGTTTCGCGATTCGTCATCGCTTCCTCTTTCATTTTAGCAGACTGCTGGGATATTGCCGGCGTCTGACTCGCTCTTCCATTTTCGCGACCTGCGCCTGTGTCATCTCCCGTTGATTGATCGGCAGATTGCTGACCAGGAATCGCGACAAACCACCGTCCTCCGCATGAAGGGGAAGGATCAACCGCGACCACTGCTCCACAGCAATCCAGTGCGGAGACCTGTGCACGGCCAGCAGCGGTGCGTTCTTGATGGCGACGGCGCGGTAACAGGAGCGGAAGTACAGGCCGAGGCCCGTCTGAACTGTCCGATTCAGTTCGGACACGGTGCTGCCGGTCCAGTCGCGGCCACAGGCGTCCGAAACTTTCGTCCCGTACAGGCGGTATCGCCCGTCGAACCCTTCTTCCAACACGTCCAGGATCAGGATTTTACCCAACTGAGCCCGGAACATGTCCGGCGAGATGCTTGAATGGTCGACGCGCCCATCCCTTTCCGCCGCCTTCCAGGCGTCGAAAACGGCGGCGTGATCGTCCACCAGAGAGGTGTTCGATGTTACCCACGCCAGCGACGAGATCGCATCCGTATCCGTGAACGCATCCATAGCGCGGCCGAATTCGCCGGATACCAGCCAGCGGGCCGCTTGCTCAATCTCGTCGTGCGTCGGATCGACGTATCTATCCAATGGCTGTGTCGGCACGCACGGACCTATCCGGTGGGGAAAATAAGAATATTAGCTGGTTAGTAACATCAATAAGCTAATGAGTTGTTAATGCGCTTACACACGGTTGTACGAAGTCCGCCGCTTTGGTGTCGCGGGCGGCGCGCTGAGGGAGCCGGGCAGGCGCAAGACGGGGGGTGTTCACCGGACGCCGTCATTGGTTGCTTGCATGTCCGGGTGAAATTCCGAAACAGTAGCGGCCTGGGAACGGCATGGGATGAAGTTAGGGGACGGGCATGCGGATTTTGCTGATCCAAGGGGCGAACATGGAGTATCTGGGGCATCGCCAACCGGAGCTCTACGGTACCACGACCGCCGATGAGTTGGATGCGATCCTGCGCGCCGACGCGGCCGAGCGGGATATCGGCCTGGAAATCCTCTATACCAACCTGGAAGGCGAAGCGATTTCGGCCATCTATGCCGCCGTTCGGAACGGAACCGACGGCTTGTTGATGAACCCGGCGGGCTTTCTCTATGCGGGATACGCGTTGCGCGACTGTCTGAAGGCGGTGCCGCTTCCCTATATCGAAATTCACATGACGAATATCGATGCCAGGGGGATGCACTCGGTAACGGCGTCGGAGGCCATGGGCATGATCACCGGGTTGGGCGTGAATTCGTACCGTCTGGCGCTGGACACGATGTACCGGCATCTCGGCGCCGGGCGGTAGAAGTTGAGGAAATCCGTGTTCGGTCCGAACGGCGGTGTAAAGCAGCCCGTGGCGGTTCGATGAGGCGGCTCCACGAGCTTCTGGACTGTTGGGTCGCAGCGGATCCGGGACGGTGGGCGATCCACGACTTCGATGGCGCGCGGTATGATTTCGCCGCCGCCGGCGCCGCTGTCGATGAAGCCCAGGGGCACTTGACCGGGGCCGGCGTCCGGCCCGGCGACCGGGTCATGCTGGTCGGCGAAAACAGCCTTGTCTTGGCCGCATTCCTGCTGGCCTGCAGCCGTCTGGATGCTTGGGCGATCCCCGTGAACGCCCGGATGTCGCGCTTGGAAATCGACAGGATCCGCGATCATGCCGAACCCCGCGCCATGGTTTTCACCACGGGTTCTTCGCCGGCGGCTTTGGTGCATGCGGAAGAACGGGGCGCGCGGCCCGCACAGATGCGGTCCGGCGGTCTTCATCTCGTGCCGCACCTGCCCTGTATGCCGGAACCGTGTGCGGAGTCGCCGGAGGAACAGGTGGCGGCCCTGATCTACACGACCGGCACCACCGGCGAGCCCAAAGGGGTCATGCTGACGCACGGGAACTTCCTCTTTATGGCGGATGGGTCCATGAAGCTCCGCGGCATGACGGTGCGCGACACGGTGCTCTGCCTGATCCCGATGACCCATATCTTCGGCCTTGCGTCGGCTTTCCTGGCCGGACTGTGTGCCGGGGCGCTGCTGCGCTTTCTGCCCCGGTTCGAGGCGGGCGCGGTGTTTCAGGCCCTGGCCGACGGCGTCAGCGTGATGCCGGCGGTGCCGCAAATCTACGCCCTGCTGATGCAGCATGCGGAGACCGAGGGCTGGACGTCCGCGCCGGCGCCGGGATTGAAGTATATTTCCGCCGGCGGGGCGCCCCTGGATCGAGAGTGGAAGCGCAAGGTGGAGGCGTTTTTCGGCATTACGCTCCATAACGGCTACGGCATGACGGAAGCTTCCCCCGGCATCTGCGTGACCCGCATCGGCCAGGAGCGGGACGACATCGCCTGCGGCCCGCCGATGGAAGGGGTGGAGGTCAGACTGATCCCACCGCCGGGACGGCAAGATCTATCTGACGGCGTGGGCGAAATCCTCTGCCGCGGCCCAAATGTGATGAAGGGTTACTACAAGAACCCGGAAGCGACAGCCAATACCGTCGACGCGGAGGGCTGGCTGCATACCGGCGATCTGGGCCGGTTCACGGAGGATGGCGCGCTGACGATTGTCGGCCGGTCCAAGGAGTTGATCGTCCGGTCCGGTTTCAACGTCTACCCGCCGGAGGTGGAGGCGGCCCTGACTCAGCATCCGGGTGTGGCAATCTCGGCGGTGATCGGCCGTCTGCAACAAGACGGCAACGAGGAGATCCTGGCCTTCATCCAGCGGATGCCGGGCGGCAATCTGGACGAAGAGGGACTCCGCGATCACCTCAAAGACCTTGTCGCCCCTTACAAAAGGCCCACCCGTTTCATCATAGCCGATGCGTTGCCGGCGGCGGCGACGGGTAAGATCCTGAAGCACAAGCTACTGGAAGTCTTCGCCGATGAATTGGCGGTGACGGTGGGAGAAAGAGCTTCCCCCACAGGCTGAACCGGGGCGTCCTGTTTTATCTGCGCCGCATCCTGATCCGTTTGAAGATCCCATTGGCGGTTGCGACCAGCGCACCGTCCTGGCGGCGCAGTTCGGCGGTGACGTGCTGGATGGTCTTGCCTTTGCCGACCGCCGAGGCCGAGGCGGTCAACAGGTCGCCGTGCCGCCCCGCCTGGAGATAGTTCGTCGTCAGCGATACGGTCACCACCCGGGCTTCCGGGCCGAGGCCCATGGCGCGCTCCGCCTTGTACCCGCTGACCGCATCCAGGACCGTGGCGGCGATCCCGCCGTGCAGCAGGCCGGAACGGTTGAGATGCTTTTCCTCGATCCGCAGGGTAATCGTGACCTCGTCGCCGGCCCGGTGCGTTTCATAGCCGAGCATGCTCTGGGTGCCGGACTCGCTCATGCCGCCCGCCGCGACAGGTGCATGGCCCGTTCCAGATGGTGGTCGGCATCGCCCAGCATGTGATCGATCATCACCAGCCGCTTGGCGTAATGACCCAGTGGATACTCCCAAGTCATGCCGATGCCCCCATGGAGTTGAATGGTCTCTTCGGCGGCAAGACGCCCGATCTTCCCGGCAAGATGCTTGGCGGCGGAAAGCGCCCATTCCCGATCCTTCTCCGGACCATCCATCCGGCTTGCCGCACTGATCACAGAAGAACGGACCTGCTCCACCTCCATCAGAATATCGGCCATGCGGTGCTGGAGCGCCTGAAACGCGCCGAGCGGTTTGCCGAACTGCGTGCGGGTTTGCAGATAATCCAAGGTCATTTCCTTGGCGACTTCCATCGCGCCCAATGCTTCCGCCGACAGCGCCAGGACGCCCGCGCCGACCGCCCGCTCAATCGTCGGGTACGCGGCCCCGATCTTGCCGAGAACCGCTTCGGCACCGACTTGCAGGTCTTGCAGGATAATCTCCGCCGCGTGAAGACCGTCGATTGTGGGATATCCCCGTCTCGTCAAGCCATCCGTATTGCCGTTGACGAGGAATAAGGAAATGCCGTCCTCATCATCCGGGTTGCCGGCGGTGCGCGCCGAGACGACAAGCCAATCCGCGGCGTCGCCGTTGAAGACCACGGCTTTCCGCCCGTTGAGAACCCAGTTACCGCCGTCGCGCCGGGCCGAGGCGGTCACCCGCGCCATGTCATAGCGGCTGTCAGGCTCCCCATGCGCGAATGCGATCAGGGTTTCGCCCGCGATGGCGGCGGTCAGAATATTCCGTTGCCGTTCGCCGCCGGCCAGGGCAAGCGCCGTCCCGGCCAGCAG
>JANQIT010000159.1 GCA_028282025.1 Hwanghaeella sp.
CGATCCGCAGTCCCGCGGCAACATCTTCCAGCGGCGCCTGCCGGCGGCCGACCAGGGCGACAGCCGCCCCCGCCGTATCCAGCGCCTTGGCGATGGCGGCGCCGATCCCCGTGCCCGCGCCTGTCACCACGGCGACTTGTCCTTCAATCCCCGTCATGGTTCAGACCTGGATCGCCATGTCGCCCGCCCGGGCCAGATTGCGCTGGTACTGATCGCGCCCGGCCAGATATTGCACCGGCCAGTCCGCCGCCCGGTAGCCCTGCTCGGCGGCCGCATGCAGCGTCCAATAGGGGTCGGCCAGATGCGGGCGCGCCAGACAGCACAGATCCGCCCGGCCCGCCGCCAGGATCGAATTCACATGGTCGACCTCGAAAATGTTGCCGACCGCCATGGTGGCGATGCCGGCCTCGTTGCGGATACGGTCGGAGAAGGGCGTCTGGAACATCCGCCCATAGACCGGCTGCGCCTCGGTGGAGGTTTGACCGGCGGAAACGTCGATGATGTCTGCGCCCGCCTGCTTGAACGCTGCGGCGATGGCGACCGCGTCGTCCGGGGTGACCCCGGCGTCCCCCATCCAGTCCGTGGCGGAAATGCGCACCGACATGGGTTTCTCCTGCGGCCAGACGGCGCGCATGGCTGCGAAGACGCGCAGCGGGAAGCGCAACCGGTTTTCCAGAGAGCCGCCGTACCCGTCCGTCCGCTTGTTGGTGAGCGGGGTCAAAAATGCGCTTAGCAGATAGCCGTGGGCCGCGTGCAGTTCCAGCATGTCGAAGCCGCAGGCCGCGGCGCGCTCGACCGCCGCAACGAAGTCCGCTTCGACCATATCCATGTCCGCTTCCGTCATTTCCCGCGGCGTCTGGTTGCCCTCCGACCAGGGAATGGGGGAGGGGGCGATCAGGTCCCAATTCCCCGCTTCCAGCGGCTGATCCATACCTTCCCAGCCGATCCGGGTGGAGCCCTTCGGACCCGCATGGCCCAGTTGCAGCGCGATCTTCGCGCCCGACCAACCGTGGACATAATTGACGATGCGACGCCAGGCCGCCTGTTGCTCATCCGTATAGAGACCGGCGCAGCCCGGGGTGATCCGTCCCTCCGCCGAAACGCAGGTCATCTCGGTAAAGACCAAACCCGCGCCGCCCTGGGCGCGGCTGCCCAGATGGACAAGATGGAAGTCGTTGGGCGTGCCGTCCGTCGCGCTATAGGTCGCCATGGGGGAGACGACGACTCGGTTCTTCAGTGTCATGCCCCGAAGGGTGAAGGGCGTGAACATCGGCGGCGGCGTATCGTTGGCGGCGGGGCCCGCCGCTCCATCGGCGGATCCGCCCGCGAACCATTTCTCGACCGATGTCAGCCATGCGCCGTCGCGCAGGCGCAGGTTCTCGTGACTGACGCGCTGGCTGCGGGTCAGCAGGGAATAGGCGAACTGCGGCGGGTCGAAATGGGTATAGCGCTCCAACTCTTCGAACCATTCCATGGAGTTGCGGGCGGCGGACTGTAGTTTAAGAACCTCCAGCCGGCGGGCGTCCTGATATTTCTCGAAGGCCGCTTCCATGCCGGACTCGCTGTGCAACAGGTCGGCGAGGTCGATGGCGTCTTCCAGCGCAAGCTTGGTTCCGGACCCTATGGAGAAATGCGCCGTATGCGCGGCGTCCCCCATCAGGACGATGTTCTTGTGGTGATACCGGGCGCAGTTGACGCGCGGGAAGTTCAGCCAGGCGGACCCGCGCAGGTGCCGGGCGTTGCTCATCAGGGGGTGTCCGTCCAGATAATCCTTGAAGAGTTCTTCGCACAGCGCGATGGAGGCGTCGGTGTCCGCCTTGTCCAGGCCCAGGCCGCGCCAGGTTTCGTCCGTGCACTCGACGATGAAGGTGGATGTGTCCGCGTCGAACTTATAGGCGTGGACCCAGATCCAGCCATGGTCCGTCTTCTCGAAAATAAAGGTGAAGGCGTCGAACTTCTTCTTGGTCCCCAGCCAGATATAGCGGTTGGGCCGCACATCGATATCGGGCTGAAAGATATCTTCATACTGGGCGCGGATCTTGGAATTCAGCCCGTCGCTGGCGACGATCATGTCGTACCCGTCATAGGCGGACAGGTCATCGACCTCCGCCTCGAAGACCAGGTCCACGCCCAACTCCTGCGCCCGGTCCTGCAGGATGTTCAACATCCGCTTGCGGCCGATCCCGGCGAATCCGTGCCCGGTGGAGGTTTCGCAGACACCCTTGAAGTGGATGTCGATATCGTCCCAGTGGGCGAATTCCTCCAGGATCGCCTTGGCCGACTGAGGGTCGTTTTTCTCAAGGTTCCCTATCGTCTGGTCTGAGAAGACGACGCCCCAGCCGAACGTGTCGTAGGGACGGTTGCGCTCCACCACGACAATTTCGTGGGTGGGGTCGCGCAGCTTCATGGAGATGCCGAAATACAGGCCCGCCGGTCCGCCCCCGATACACGCAACCCTCATCCCATGCCTCCCGATCCGTCGGCCAAAAGCAGATATTCAATGGATATAAATTTTTTATAAGCAGATATTTTATATGTAAAGGAAAATGCATTCGGAAAGCGCTTGTGAAGACGAAGTGGGGACAAGGTCCTTGTCACGCCCGGAAACGGCGCTTATCCACGCCCGCCCAGACGTGAAGGAGACCGCCCGGCATGACCCAGGACAGAGAAGACCGTTACGCGACGCTGACCCAGTTGGGGGCGGCGACGGAATTGCCGGCGTCGCCGGAAGAGGCAGTATTGGAGCGTGTCGCGAACCCGCAGGCGGGCGTGGACTATCTGGTGCGGTTCACATGTCCGGAATTCACATCGATCTGTCCGATGACGGCGCAGCCCGATTTCGCGCATCTGGTCATCGATTACATTCCGCAAGACTGGCTGGTGGAAAGCAAGTCGCTGAAACTGTTCCTGGGCGCTTTCCGGAACCATGGGGCGTTTCACGAGGACTGCACCGTGACCATCGCCCGGCGTCTCGTCGATCTTCTGGCGCCGAAATGGCTGCGGATCGGCGGCTACTGGTATCCGCGCGGCGGCATCCCCATCGATGTCTTCTATCAGACCGGCCCGGCGCCCGACGGCGTATGGCTGCCGGACCAGGGCGTCCCGACCTATCGCGGACGCGGATAGTGCGGGCGAAGGGAGGCATTTCCAGTGCGAATTTTGGCTGAGGCTATAATCCCTATACAACGTGCGCTGGATTCATTTTTCAATGTACGTCGGATTCCGGTGAACCCTTAGCCCGTGGAGGTTTCGCTGACGCGCTTCAAGCGTCCGTAAAAGCGACAGGAATTGATAGTACGGTGCTTATATATATGCTATAAAAAGGTGAAAAACTAAAAAATCATCGGCCATAAGATGTGCTCAAACCAACTATCTCGTGTCTTTCACCCCTATGCAGAAAAACAAATCAAGCAGTTCGATCATCAAGGTAAAAAGCTGGTTCATTATTCAAGTGCGCATGCTGAATTCCTAATTATTACAAACCGTAAGCTATGGATGCGAAATGCCACTTTGATGAATGATTTTCGCGAGATTGAATATGGATTTGAATGCCTAGAGCATGCCAGAAGTAGCTCTTCTTGGAAGGAATTCACTGAATTTCTGGATGATGTCTCTCCCGGAGTTTCGGAAATTCTCATGGATAAAATTGAACATTTTACCCCAACTCTTAGAGGAGAAACGTATCTATGTTAACCCCACATTACGTGGTTTCTGGAGTGTTCAGACCCACACGGTGCAATAACAAGCGCCCAATCGCGGTGATGTAGTGATGGCCGCGAGGCTCTCCCGAAAATCTGTCAAACTCTGGAAGGTGGGTTTCTGTATCAACGGAGATTCTAACCTTTAGTAATCCAAGCTGTTCCAATTTCTTGTGTGAGCGCTCGTAGAGGTTATTATCTTCTATAATAGAAGACTTTGATCCGATAAGTGCAGGCTCCGGACGAATTTCTTTAAACGCACTCCGATCATTTCCAGCATGTGCGTGCAGTAGCTGAATATCCCCATCATCTAGCTGCGCCAGTATTTCGAGTATTCTCGCGGACTTAAGGTTTGAGCGGTCTTCGTCAGCAATTCCGAGAGCCACGCAGTTTGCTATTTTCTCCCGGCGCTCTTGTTGAATTGCCCTCGCCGCTTGAAAAGCGCCTTCTTCGACAAGGGCAATGTTCTCTGCTTTTGTGATGGACTCTGCCAACCGGCTCTTCTCTAACTCGGACAATCGCCTCGCAAGATATTCCAGATATTGTTCAACACGATCCATTCGTTGATTCGGAATAATTTCTGTAATCACTTCGGCAAGAAGACCGCCGGCGAAAGGTACGGTGCCAGCAAGACTTCTGCCGATTGCCGCTAAGCGGTCCGTGGTTTTGTTCCCAACATCAGGAGTGCCGCCAGCACCACGCTCATCAGAATTGCTCGATTGCTGTGTCATAGGAGAAAATTACCATATTAATTTCAAGAATTGCATCAGGTCTGAACGTGTTTTGTTTTCGGTGTTTTGCGAGGGGGATGCTTCCTGGGAGCAGGTTTGACTTGTTCAGAGTCCCGATACAAGCATAAATGGAAGGCGATTTTTCAGGTTTCCGGGACAGGTATTTTGCATGCGCGACAAAGGAACTGAACGAACGGAGCGCGGATTCTGTTCGCAATTTCCCGTGTTTGCAGCACTGGGCGTTGCGGTACTGCTGGCAGGGTGCCAAACGACCAAGACTGTCTCGGACCGCCATCCCGACCCCAAATTCGATAAGCCTGTCATTGGTAAGATCTTGCTCGTTAAGCCTGACTTCAGCGTTGATGAGTACGTCGCGGATAAGGAATTCTGTACTGATCGCGCTACGGTGCACGAGGTCGAGAGTTACCCGGCATATGCTCCCCCGCTCTATTATGGAGGTGGCGGTCTTCTGGGGGCGGTTCTGGCTGGCTTGATTGTCGGTGTGGCCGAAGGAATCGCGACAGGGGCGTCGCAGAGTTCATCTCACAGTATCGAAAATGATGGCGAATACGTTGTGGAGTCCGAAATTCAGCTTTCTTGCCTTCAACATGAGCAAGGCTATGACATTGTCGGTATGCCTGTGCATTTAGAAGAGCGGCTGGAGCCGGTGAAAGGGGATGATCGCGCACAAGGGGAAGTCATTGATGAATTCGTGAAAAGCGAGGCTTTTCGGGAGTACTACGAATGGAAGCGTGTGGTCGAAAGAGACCGGCTGGATGACTATCGCGCGCATTTGCTCCGTTATCCTGGCGGCATGTTCGCCAACCTTGCCGAGCGGTATGTCCAATTCCTGGAGGCGAATGCGCAAGCGATTGCGCCAAAACGGGTGCATCTGGCCGCTGAGACCAGTGTATTCACGATGTTCGGTCTGAGCAGCGACGGCTGGGCTGCGCCTCAGAACGCTTCGTCGGGTTCGGATACGGATTGCAGTGTTCGCCAACCAGCAAACGTCAAACTGTTGGTTCGCAACGGACTTGCACAAGCGATGATGTCGTTCCGCACCGGACCCACGATCAGTCTTGTCGGAGTTTTACATGAAGACGGAAAGTTCGACCTTCTTGGAGATTGGCCGGCGGATGACCCGGTGGCCATCTCCGGTCGGCTAAACGCCCGGTTTGGGACAACAGCCGTTTTCCACAGCGTCGCAAGCGGGCGATGCTCCAACCAAGGAAGTCTCTATGAAGCAGATGGACCGGTTGGTCAGGACTGGTTGGGTGTCCCGCTGCTTGATCCGGCAACCTTGGAAGCCGTCATTCAGGGGCGCATGGGCAGCTAAAGTCCACTCGCGGCTGCCAGAATCTCTGCAAATACATTCCGCTACTTAATCCCCGCCCGCATAAAACTCTGCACGAACTGCCTTTGGAACAGTAGGAAGGCGATCAGCAGGGGGCCGGAGGTCATGAGCGTCGCGGCGTTGATCACCGACCATTCGGTGCCGCTGTCGGTGGAGGCGAAGATGCTGAGGCCTACGGTGACCGGCCGCGTCTCCACGGAGTTGGTGATGATCAACGGCCAGAGGAAGTTGTTCCAGTGGTGGCTGACCGAGACAAGCCCATAGGCGAGATAGGTCGGCTTGGCGAGCGGCACATAGACCCGCCACAGCAGTTGCAGGAAGTTCGCGCCTTCCAGCCGCGCGGCCTCGTCTAACTCCTTGGGTACGGTCATGAAGGTCTGACGCAGCAGGAAGATCCCGAACCCGGATGCGATATAGGGAAGCGCGATGGCCGGGATGGTGTCGACCAGATTGAAGAACCGCATCATCTGATAATTCTCGACGATCAGAATGTCGGGCATTACCAGCAATTGCAGCAGCACCAGCCCGAACAGGACGTTTCGGCCGGGAAACTGGAACCGCGCGAAGGCATAGGCCGCCAGGGTGCAGAGGAAGAACTGACAGGCCAGGATCAGCGTCACCAGCATGAAGGTGTTCAGGAAGTATCGCGCGAACGGGGCCGCGTCCCAGGCCTTGACGAAATTCTCCGTCGTCAGCGGCGCGAGAAGATCGAAATTCGCTTCATAGGCCGCCGGGTGGATCGCCGTCCAGATCGCAAAGGCGAGCGGCAGGCCCCAGAGCAAGGCCAGCGTCCAGGAGCCGAAGACGTTCAGCCACCGGTCGAGTACGCCGGAGTCCACAAAGCTGCGCGATGGGGTCGGGGCGGCGAGGTCGCTCATTTGTAATGCACCTTCCTGTCGAACAGGAAAAATTGTCCGATCGCCAACAGCGACAGCATCGCCAGAAGGATGACCGTCAGCGTTGCCGCATAGGCCGTGTCCCAAAACCGGAAGGCGGTCTCGTAGATATAGAACAGCAGCAGGGAGGAGGCATTGTCCGGCCCGCCGCCGGTCAGGATGAAGAGGTGATCGACCAGCCGGAACGAATTGATCACCGCGTTGACCGACACGAACAGGGTGGTCGGCATCAGCAGCGGGAAGACGACGCGCCAGAAGATGGTCCACTTGCCCGCCCCTTCAACTCGCGCCGCTTCCAGGAGGGAGGGCGGGATGGTTTGCAGGGCGGCGAGATAGAAGATCATGAAAAAGCCCGCTTCCTTCCAGACCGTCACCACCATCACGGCGATCAGCGCCGTGTCCGGATCGCCCAGGAAGTTGCTGTGGCTGGCCCCGAACAAAGCGCCGGAGATCTGATCGAAAAGCCCGAAACCCGGCGTGTAGAAGAAGAGCCAGATATTGGCGACCGCGATCAGCGGCAGAACGGTCGGGGTGAAATAGGCCATCCGCACGAAACTGCGCCCGGCCAGTTTTTCGTTCACCCACAGGGCCATCACCAGGGCGATGGCGATGGAGGTCGGGATGGTGCCCACCGCGAACCACAGATTGTTCGACAGCACCTTCCAGAATGTCGGGTCTTCCAGCAGGCGCTGATAGTTCTCGACCCCGACAAAGACCGATTCACGCCGCCCGCGGGCGGTGGAGAAGAAACTGTCCCAGAACGTCTTAACGGCGGGCAGATGGGTAAAGGTGAACAGGAACACCAGGGCCGGCGTTAAAAGCAGCCAAGCGTAAACCCATTCAATCCGACGCGTCATGGAAGCGGCCTTGCAATAAGAAAGAAAAGGGACGCCGGGATTGGGAGCCGGCGTCCCGGTTAAGTTCTAGCGGTATGCCTTAAGAATGGCGTCCGCCTTTTTCTGCGCTTCGCCGAGCGCTTCCTTGGCCGACTTCTGGCCGGTGATCGCGGCTTCCAGGGCGTCGTTGAAGATCCGCGTCACGCGCTGATTTTCATAGGTCGACAGCTCCGCAACCGCATGTTCCAACTGATCGCGCGCGACCAGGGCCGGCGGGAAGTCAGCGGTGTAGGCCTTCATTTCCGGCAACCTGGGAAAGCCCGGA
>JANQIT010000162.1 GCA_028282025.1 Hwanghaeella sp.
CGCGGTAGGCCGTATAGGCGACTTGGCGCGTTTGCCAACTGCCGCCGCCTTCGCCGCCGCCTTGCCAGTACGTTTCGCTGCGGTACGCCGTATAGGCTTCCTGCTGGGTCTCGGCGACAAGATCCTGGAAGTAATCCGTGATCTGGTCCTGTCCATCGCCAAGGTCGAACAGATAGACATCGTCGCCCCCGCCGCCTTCCAGAACGTCGCCGTCCAATCCGCCCTGAAGCCGATCGTTTCCGGCGCCGCCTTTCAGAATGTCGGCCCCCGCACCGCCCTCCAGAACGTCATGTCCGTTATCCGCGGTGATGGTGTCGGCCCCGTCCAGACCGAGGATCTTGTCGTTTGCCGTTGTACCGGCGAGCGTGTCGTTTGCTGCCGTTCCGCTCAAGGACACGATGACATCGACCGCTGTTCCTTGGTGATCGACGAATGCCGTCTGATGCGCCGCACCGAGGAAGTAGCCGTTCAAGGTCAAGACATCGTCGGCGCTGACGGTCAGCGTCAGGGCGTCCCCGGACCGGGCGAAGGTTAAATTCGCCAAGTCAACGGTCTCACCCAGAACGACCGTATCGACATTGCCGCCGTCCATAACGGTATCCAATCCGCTGCCGAGGCCGAAATGGATCGTGTCGGCCCCTGAACCGCTGGTAATGGTGTCGACGCCGGAGCCTCCGTCCAGGATATCGTCTCCATCGCCGCCATCCAGGGTATCCTGACCGACTCCGCCCGAGAGCGTATCGGCTCCGCCGGCCCCCGTCAGGATGTCATCTCCGCCAGACCCGGCGAGGGTGTCCGCGAAATCGCCGCCCGTCAGCCGGTCGTTGCCGTCCCGTCCGTCCGCATCGAGCGCCGTCTCCGTCCAAGTCAGCGTATCGGCATTGTCCGTCGTCTGAAGACCGACAATCTGCGCGACCCCCAAAACAGTCCCGTCCGCAAACTCGAACGTTTCGATACGATGGTTCGGGTCGAACCAGTTCGACAGGACGATCCGGTCCGTAAGATCTTCGAATGCCGCTGTCGATCCGTCCGGCCGCAGCGCAATGACCAAATCCACGGTATTCGGGTCGGCGGCGGTTGCACCGGGTCTGCTCTCCATCCGAACCATCAGGTTTTCGGGCGCAACACCGGCACCGAAGCGAAGCGTATCCCCGCCCGCGTTGACTAGCCGCCATTCCTCGTGCGCGATGTTTCTATAGGCCGTGTAGGCAACCTGCCGGGAATGTTGGACCGGCCCGCCTTCACCGGAATTCACCCAGTAATACTCGGTCCGGTAGGCGGTGTAGGCTTCCTGCTCCGTCCAGGAGAACAGTTCAAGGTGTTCGTCGACAACGGAGTCCGGGCCGTAGTTGAAATCGAAGGTATAGACGTCGTTACCGGCCCCTCCGGCCAAAGCGTCGCCCTCCGTACCGCCGTTCAGGGTATCGTTACCGGCGCCGCCGGCGATCTGATCGTTGCCGCCGGCGCCGGCAAGGGCGTTATCCCCGCTATCGCCGGTCAGCGTGTCGCCCTGACCCGATCCGGTGACATTTTCGATGTTGGAAAGCGTATCGCCGTTCGCATCGCCGCCCGATGTCGCGCCCGTCTCCAGGTTGACATTCACACCTTCCCCGGATCCGGCGTAGGAGGCGGTGTCGGTACCGTCGCCGCCGTTTATCTGGTCAGCGCCGCCACCGCCGGAAAGCGTGTCGTTCCCCGCGCCGCCGTCGAGGGCGTTGACGCCCGCGTCTCCAGAAATTGTGTCATCGTGACCGGAGCCAGTGGCGTTTTCGATATTACTTAGAGTATCCGTGTCGCCCGAAGCACTTACACTGGTACCATCGGACAAATTAACGTTGACGGATTCGGTCGAGGAGGAATGATCGACCGTATCGACGCCAGCGCCGCCATCGATGCTGTCGCTGCCGGCGCCGCCGTCTATCGTATCGTTGCCTGTGCCGCCAGAGATCTGGTCGTTGCCGGCGCCGCCGGCTATGGAATCGTCACCCTGACCGCCATGTAGCGTGTCATTGCCGGCGCCGCCGTCGATAACGTCGTTTCCGGCCCCGCCGTCGATGAAATCGTCCCCAGCACCGCCATTCAGAGTGTCCGCGCCGTCGCCGCCGACAATCGCATCGGCCCCGTCCGACCCCGTGATCGTATCGTCCTGCACGGTTCCAACGATGATATCGCCATCGAAGTTACCCTCGAACGCGGCGTCCATCGCAGCGCCGAGATTCACCACGGACCCATCGACGATCCCAAATGCCTGAACCAGGCCGGGCAGGCTGATCGTTGTTCCGTTGGCAAGCGCCACCAGTTCGATCTCGTTGTCCGCCAGTCCCCAATCCTTCAGCGTGATGATGTCGTCAAGGGTATTGAAAGCTTGCGGCGTCGCCGCGAAGTCGGGGGCGGGACCGTTCGCCGGGTCGATCAAACCCACTTGGAGATCGTTGCCGGTTCGCCGGATCACGACTTCGTCGAACCCGACGCCCGCGCCAAGCAGCAGGATATCTTCGCCGCCATCGCCCGCTTCGAGTTCATAGCGGGTAATCGCACGGGTGGCTTGGTACTGTTGCTGGACCTGCCGGGTCTGCCAGCCTTGGTTTTCACCGTTCGTCCAATATTGCTCGGTCACCCACCGCGTCGCGGTATAGGTTTCCGTGCCGGAATAAGCGACCTCGACGAGGCCCTGGTCGTGCGCGATGTCCTTATCGTCGCCCAGGTTAAACTGATAAATGTCGTTATTGGAGCCGCCGGCCAACACGTCGTTGCCGGCTCCGCCGGCCAGAATGTCCGCGCCGAAGCCGCCGTCGATGCTGTCGTCGCCGCTCTGACCGACAAGCCAGTTATTGCCGCCGTCGCCGGTAAGCCGGTCGTTGAAGGCCGAACCCCAAACGCTCTCCACATCCGTCAGAACATCGCCCTCGGCGTGGCCGCCGGAGGCCGTGCCGGCCGCCAGGTCGATATTCACCGCAGCATTGGAAATGTCATAGGCCGCGACATCGCTGCCGGCGCCGCCATACAACAGGTCAGCGCCCTCCGTTCCCATCAGGGTGTCGTCCCCGCCGCCGGAATGAATGGTGTCGTTGCCGCTGCCGCCGATGATCGCATCGTCCCCGTCGCCGGTATGGATCGTGTCGTCCGCGCCCATAAGGTCGATGCTGGTGATCGCCGTTTCGAACCAGCGCACCGTATCCACGCCGTCCGACCCGAAGCGGTTCACGATGGCCGTTGCGTCCAGTTCCGACCCGTCCGCAAAGCGCAGCGCCTCAATCCGGCCTTGGGCCCTTACCCAGTCGGTAATGCGAACCTGGTTGGCGAGATCGCCGAAGGCCGTTCCCGCTTCTTCGGGCGTGCGGATACCGATAACGAGATCGTCGCCATCCTGTTGGAACAGCAGATCCTCCAGCGTAATGCCCGCCGCGAATTGCAGCACGTCGGTTGCGCCGCCGGCCGTTTGGCCAGGCGCCGCTTCGACCCACCGGTAACCGGTTCTCGCGACACGGACCTGCACCCTGCGTGCGTAATATCCGTCTTCACCGCTGATCGTGACCCAATGCGCCCCGCTGGTATTGATATCATGGCCTTCGCCGTTCCCGCCGGTGCTGCCGACACGAACGTTAACCGTCTCCGTCACATAGTAGGTATAGGCCTCTTCCGTGAGGTTGGTATTTCCTCCGGCCACGTCGTGAACCCGGTCGCGCCCGTCCCCAAGCCGATAGGTGTAGAGGTCGTCGTCGGCGCCGCCTTTCAGAATGTCGTCGCCCGTGCCGCCGGCCAGGGTGTCGAAACCCGCGCCGCCTTCCAGGACATCGTTACCGGCGCCGCCGTCCAGATTGTCGTTGCCGCTGATCGCCGTCCCGGCCCAGACGCCGGTGTCGCCCCGCAGCAAGTCATCGCCGTCGCCGCCCAGCACCAGGTCGTCTCCAGCGCCGCCTTCCAGGCGGTCGTTGCCCGCGCCGCCTTCCAGGGCATCCGCGCCGGCGAAGCCGAACAAACGGTCGTTGCCCGCGCCGCCCTTCAACTGTTGCACTGCTGAGGAGCCGTAGAGCGCATCATTGCCCTCTCCACCGTCCAGGGCGGTGACGCCGGTATCCGCGCCCAGCAGGTCCGCATGCACCGTGCCGTTCACCGTGGCGACAGCATCGGGCGCCGCCGGCGGGGCCGGGGCGGTCGGATCCGCGTTGGCGATTGCGTCCAGCGCCGCCGCGACCGCGACCGCGTTGCCCGTTCGGATGATGCCGGCGCGGTAGGTATCGTCCGGCGACAGGGCGTTCAGCAGCGCCTCCGTCGACTGGATCGACGCGACCGCCGCATCCTCGATTCCCGCCGCCGACAAGGCCGCGGCGTCGAGCGGCGAGCCGGACGCAAACGTGCCGCTGCCGACTTGCGCAATCAGATCCCGCGCCAGCGCCGGCTGGCCGCTTCCCTCGACAAGAAGGCCGGACGCCGCCATCGCGTCCAGCAGCGCATCGATCAGCACTTCCTGGCCGTTGTCGAAATAGATTCGGCTGATTCCCTGATTCCAACTCTGGAAATCGGTAATGGTGACCTTGTTCGGCAGTCCGGCCCAATCGTCGGGACCCAGCCCGCCATGGTCCCCGTCGCCCGCCCAGCCGATTTCCACCCTGTTGCCGTCGCGATAGATGATCAGGTCGGCAAGGTCCACGCCCGAAAGATCGGACCCCTGCTGTTCCGCCAGTTCCCCGAAACGGGTGTAGTTTTCAAGCGGGGATGCGGTATCGAGGTTGAGTTCTTGGGCTTTGGCGATGGTCAAGTCCCATCCCGCCGCCAGAGAAGAATCCGGCGCCGCCCGGACCATCGCATCGATGCGGGCCTTATTGTCCAGGTAAACACGGTAATCCTGGGCGATCTGCATATTGCTGATCAACTGTTCTATACCGGATGCCGGAGTTGTAAGCAGCGCCCGTTTTGCGAAGGTATTTCCCCCTTCGATCCGCGCTGTGCGGATATTGGTCAATGTCCCGCGCAGCACGGCGTCCCGCGCATCGTTTGCTGTTTGGAGTTGACCCCGATGGAAAAAAAAGAATCCGCCGAACTCGTTATTAAAACCGATTTGGAATGTATCATTACGAACTGCGGTGCCGCCGGTAGCGTCGACCAGTGCATTCAAACCGTTTGCAACGGTATTCCCCAGATTAATGACAACGGACGGATCGAGGCCGTTACCGACCCCATGGCTGTGAACCGCGAACTGCCCGTCCACTACCTCAACATTCGCCCCACCGTTCGGTCCGACGGACGGGCCTGCACCGAAGAAATTGCCGATAAAGGTTCCAATAATACGTCCGGCGAACGTACCGATAGCCCCAAAGAATCCACCGACTGCAGACCCGATGCTTCCAAGGATTGATCCACCCGTCGTCTCCGCTTCAATTAGGCCGCTGGCAAGCCTGTCCGCAAAGAAATTGGCGATGACGCCGACAGGATTGAAGTTAGCGCCTGCGCCAATACTGGCTACCGATTGGAGAAGAGCTTTCCCTGCTTCTGTAACAGCATGGGTCGCCAACCGTTCAGCAAGGTCCGCGCCGATGCTGTCGCCAAAATCCGGAACAATGAAGGACGCAATCGTCGAGACGCCGATGTTCGAAAGGTTTAGCTCAAAATCATCGAAGAAGTTGCTAAATCCCTCGACGTTGGGAGCCGAATTGCCGAAGTGCGAGTCCAGCTCTTCCCCGACATTTTGCAAAACAGTACTGAGGACGGAGCTGGCCGCCACCGACAGGAATGGATTGCCGCCACCTAGGTAATTCCCGATTGTGGACCCGATTGCTCCACCGGCGTGGGAACCCAGTCCAGTGAGGTCGGTGCCGTTTCCGAACAGAATTTTCTCGACATCAATACTCTGAAAGTACTCCAGAGTCAGATCTGCGATATCTCCAATTGGGTCGCCGTTTTCGTCGGAATTCTGTTCTCCTATACTGTCTACACGGACGCCGTCCTTTACGAAAACTTGATCCGGACTTCCCGGACCTCCTTTAACTACCACGTGACTCGGCGTCGTCTTGCCGTCGGCCGATCTGTGCGCGACGGTCAGTTGTTTACCGCCGGTCGGTAGCGGTCTTTTTTCGTACAGGAAAAAGCCGCCTCTTCCATCAGGAATCGCGGTTACTTCCACCTTACCGACCAGTGCAATGTCCGCTTCGAACTTTCGTCTTCCTGTCAACGGATCGACTTTTACTCGGCTTAGAGATATTCCTGTCCCTTCGCCGGTGTTTATATTGCGGCTTGCGAGTAGATCCAGCTCTCCGCTGGAAATTACAAAATCCTGGGCACTGATGGCAATAACATCCTCAGCGATACCATCGCCGTTCAGATCTTCTTGAATAAGTTCACCGGGAATGCCGCTTCCATCCCCGTTGCCGAAGCCCGCCAATTGAATTGGATTTCGGAAATGATGTAAAAACCCATCCAGCAAAAGGTTGCCGGCCACATCGAACGACGTGGACGCCGTTCCGTCAAAAATCTCCGCTTGTCCGTTTGTATCGAGTTTAATCGTCGCCCCATTGCCGATTGCTATAGGGGGTTGGCCTTTTACAGCGGTTCCATTTGAATTGACGATTCGAACATGCCCCGCCAATGCAGGGTCGCTGGTTTGGTATTCACTGAGGTGAACATTCCCGTTGTTGTCTTTGACCAGCAGGTATCCGATATTGCCGCTTGCGGTTAGGCTCTGAGCAGCGGACCCGACAGATGTAACGGTTCCCGGCAAATCCAATACCTGTCCCGCTTGCACAACGGGAGCCGATTGAACGGTAGGGGAGTTGATAGCGTTCAGGGCGGATAGAACGGCTTCTGGCTTACTCACAAGCGAAGCAATTGAAGAAAGTGCAACCGCGCCCGTACTGTTGGGAGAAAAGAGCTCGGTGGAACCAGTACTAGCGGAGTTGTAGGCGGCTGTATTGAACTGCGGAAGGGCGACAACTTTACCTCTCGAAATCAATTCACTCTGAACATCTGTAAAATCACTCTGGAGATTCCTGAGGTGACCCTGCTTTTGTAAATCAGTCGAAGGAATGAGAGTTCGAGAATCTTTAAGGTCACGAATATAATTTTCGTAGGTAGACACATTGTTGAATAACGTCGCCGCAAGTGCTTCTACTTGGTTGGTCGGTGCATTTCCTAGCAATCCAAGTATTGCTTGCCCCGAAGCATATCGGCGATTGTGGAGACCGTGAAACCGATCCCCAGTTACAACATTATTGACTGTTTGTTTATTGTTAAAATTAGATCGAAATACAATTTCATGGTAAACAGAAGCGAGGTCGCCATTCCGTAGCGCTGTCCTTAATCCGGATCCGACAAGGCCGGGATTGTTATAGTATAAATCAGCAACCTGTGCTCGAAGTACAGACGGTCCAAGATCGTCATAAACACGTTGGCCGGTTGTAGGATTCGTTCCTAACGTACTGCTCAGAGCCGCTTCATTAGACGTCACAACGTTCTGCAGCATCGAAGAGGCTTGCGCGGCTGTTACCTCAACGCCCAGGGCAACGACGTCTTGAATTGTTGGGACCCTAGTTACAGATTGCCCGGAGCCGGCTGTGAAGGTTCGGGTCGATGACGCTCGGAACCCATCGATTACCGACATCTCGCCTGCCGTCAATCCCTGGTGTCCTACGGCCTTCAGTGCGGTGTCAAAATCAGAAGCGGAATGCGCCTTTAAGTCGTACCCATATCCGATTGCAGGGCGACCGACAGGATCGATATGAATACGATCGATTGCGGGAGATGGGTTAGGGTTACCCTGAGCGATTTGGTTGTTGTAGTGATTTTCAAGATCACGCAATTTATCATTTTCTGTTTCTTTCAACTGAGCTAACAAAGCTGCTTCGTATTGGTTTTGCGACTGTTTCTGCACCCATTGAAAATCACTCATTACCTACCTCTTCTCCCACGGGTAACCCGCTGTATAAACAGATTTCGTTGATTTTCCGCTGACCGAGATATTCATAGACGACACCCGTGACGGTGTTTGTGATTCCGATGACATTTCGGAAAATTTGCGCGCGTTCCTTGATGTCTTCAATAGATGCTGGCGGTCTTGGATACGTCCGCCGAGTAAAAAAATATACTTTTCCATCATATCTAAATAATGTTGTAATTTCCTTTTTGCCGTCTATTCTAGTCATATCCTGAGTATATAGACTCCTAGGGTCTATTACCTGGAAGGCGGATTCCAATTCGTCGGGAACCTTTTTTATTTCATACCAGAGCGGCCAAGTATTGTTCGGTTCCGTACCAAAATAGGAAAGCCGAATGGATTCTTTGTAAAAACTCTGACGCCAAGCTGTAAGCTCAGTTACACTTCCATTTTCAATTGCTTCCACCGCCTGTTGATCAAACACGGTAATGCCTTGCGTTGGGCTTCCGGCAGTAAGTCCCCAGGTAACCTCTACCACGAACTTTCGACCGTCGTTTGCTATTTCGACATCTTCCTCGACGTAGATGTAACCCTGTAAAAATGACAAGTCGTCGTCAATTTCAACTTGCCGCCATTTTGCAAATTCAACGAGCTCAATGTCTTTTGCGCCAGGGCGAGGAATGCCGCGATTCTCAT